>CAZNUD010000026.1:0-20499 GCA_964576195.1 uncultured Oscillospiraceae bacterium
CCTTCTGGACACCTTCTCCCTGCGGGATAACATATATCTCCCCCTGGTACTTGCCGGCAAAAAGTATGCGGAAATGGACGAGCGCATTATTCCCATTGCCTACAACCTAGGCATAGCAGATGTTTTGGATAAGTTCCCCTATGAGATCTCCGGCGGTCAAAAGCAGCGCGGTGCCGTTGCCCGCGCTCTTATTACCAAGCCCCGCCTTATTTTGGCCGATGAACCTACCGGCGCTCTTGACTCCCACTCCTCCGACGCTTTGCTTATGGTCTTTCGCAATATTAATGCCGAAGGTCAAACCGTCCTTATGGTTACCCACAGCGTTAAGGCCGCCTCCAACGCCAGTCGTGTGCTGTTTCTCCGCGACGGCGAGGTTTTTCACCAAATCCACCGAGGTGAGCGTTCCAATGAGGAGATGTTCGGCATAATCTCTGATACCCTTACCACCATGGCGACAGGCGGTGAAAAGAATGCGTAAGTCCTCTCTGTATCCCAAGCTTGCGGTTCAGAACATTGAGCTCAACGGCCAGTTTTATACTCCCTATATTATCACCTGCATAGCCACCATCGCCATGTTTTACATCATGGCCTTCCTCACCTTTAACGAGGGCACTGCGGCCCTTCATTCTCTGCTGCTGGTAATTCTTAGGCTGGGCATGGTTGTAATCGGACTATTCTCTGTTATTTTCATATTTTATACCAACAGCTTTCTTATGAAGCGCCGCCAGAAGGAGCTGGGTCTATATAACATCCTGGGTATGGGCAAAGGCAATATTGCCGGTGTTCTGTTTTTTGAGACTATTTTTGTTGCCATGACGACAATAATCATAGGCATTTGTATGGGAATTTTGTTCTCAAAGCTGATGATGCTGCTCCTATGCAAATTAGTCCGCTTTTCCGTACCCTACGGCTTTAATATCTCTATACCGGGCATATATTGGACTCTGGGCGTATTTGGCTTTATTTTTGCTCTCATTCTTATTTCAAACCTTATACGCATAAAACTCTCTAACCCCATAGAACTGCTCCACGGCACAAATCTGGGGGAAAAGGAGCCTAAGGTCAAATGGCTCCTTGCAATCCTCGGCCTTCTCACACTTGGGGCGGGCTACTATATTGCCATTGTCACTGACAACCCCCTTTCTGCAATTTTTCTGTTTTTCGTGGCAGTGATCCTGGTAATTATCGGCACCTATCTGCTGTTTACCGCCAGCAGCATCGCCATATTGAAACGGCTTAAGGCGAACCCCAAGTATTATTATCAGACCCGTCATTTTATTCCTCTTTCCGGCATGATTTACCGCATGAAGCAAAACGCCGTAGGCCTTGCAAACATTTGCATTCTCTCCACCATGGTGCTGGTTATGGTGTCAGGTACTGTCTGTCTATACCTAGGCACTGAGGACTCCCTTGTAAGCTCTTACCCCAATGATATTGCCATTGATGTTAATGCCCCCACCGGCAACACACGTGAAAATATAACAGCACTGGTAAACCAAACTGTGACCAGTGAGGGTTACACTATGGAAAACGTGCAGGACTACATCAGCATTTCCGTAGCCGCAATCAGAGATGAAAACAACATCCTCTTACCCGAGGATAATAACTTTTTCGACCCCCGCAGCACCTGCATTATTTCCCTCATGTCTGAAAGTGAATACGAACGCTTTTCCGGTCAAAGCGTGGCCTTAAGTCCCGGCCATATGCTACTGAGCTTATCTAAGGATAGCATAGGTCCCCAGCTTAGTATTGGCACAAAAACCAACAAAGCTGTGTTTAGCATTTCAGGAGAAATGAAGGTCGTTCCCAAGTTAGCTTCCGATGCCGCCATAACCCCAATTGTAGATTTCTTTTTCGCTGTTATAACGGATGAGGACTATGAATCTCTTTGCGCAGAATATGAAGTCTTCGTGCAAAAATGGCAGTACGGCTTTGATTTTCAAGGAAGTCATGACGAAAAGATAACACTTTACAAAAAGCTTATGAACGTTGCAATGAGCGCTGACAGTGACAGCATCAACGGCGGCTTCCTATCTCTGAGTACCAGCAGTCGCCAGGAAAACAGCACGTTTATATACGAAATGAACGGCGGCTTTTTATTCCTAGGTATGTTCTTAGGCTCAGTGTTTCTTATGGCAACGGTTCTCATCATCTACTACAAGCAGCTCTCCGAGGGCTATGAGGATAGGGAACGCTTTGAAATCATGCAGAAGGTTGGTCTTTCAAAGCCCGAAATAAAAAAAGCCATACGCAGTCAGATACTTGTTGTTTTCTTTCTACCTCTTGGCATGGCGGTAATCCACATTGCAGCCGCCTTCAAGATGATAACTCAGCTTCTGCTTGTAATGGGCCTTTCAAACAGTTCCCTGTTTCTTGTATGTACCATTGCAACTGTCGCAGTATTTGCCCTCATCTATGGCATCGTTTATACCCTCACCGCAAAAACCTACTACCGTGTGGTTGAATGATTTATCAATCTATTCTCTTGCGCTGCCGCGGATTTGCCTCTGCGGCAGCGCTTACTTAGGCAGAAAAAATTGCTTGTAGGGACGTTTGGTACAATTATTTGTTGAAATAATGGAAGTGCCGATGTATAATGTAAGCATAGAAGAAATTGGCTATGAGAATAAAACCTCGGCCATCTCATATATTATTCATCAGCCGCTACACAGGAGGTCATTATGCGTAAAACAAAAATTGTCTGCACCCTTGGCCCCGCTACCGACGATCCCTCGATTATGCGCCAGCTTATTTTAAATGGCATGAACGTTGCCCGCTTAAACTTTTCCCATGGCACCCATGAGGAACAACTAGGACGGCTTACTTTGCTAAAGGAGCTTCGCGAGGAACTTAATTCACCGGTGGCAGCCCTTATGGACACTAAAGGTCCGGAGATTCGTCTCGGCACCTTTGAGGGAGGCAACGCTTCCCTTTTTGCAGGTAATACTTTCGTGCTCACAACCCAGCCTTGCGAAGGCACAGGGGAGAAAGCCTTTGTAAACTATGAGGGTCTGCCCACAGACGTTAAGTGCGGCGACCACATTTCTCTCAATGACGGCAGTATCTCCCTACTTGTCGACTCGGTTTCCGGCAGCGACATTAACTGTATTATAGAAAACGATGGTGTTATATCAAACCGTAAGGGTGTAAATGTTCCCGGTGCCTCCCTTTCGATGCCCTTCATCAGCAAGCAAGACTATGACGACCTGATTTTCGCCGCTCAATCAGGCTTCGACTTTGTCGCAGCCTCCTTCACCCGTTCCGCTGACGACATTAAGGAAATTCGCATGATTCTAAACTGGAACGGCGGCGAAAAAATGAAAATAATTGCAAAAATTGAGAATATGCAGGGTGTTGACAATTTTGACGAAATCCTTGAAGCTTCCGACGGTATAATGATAGCCCGTGGCGACTTGGGCGTGGAGATCCCTCTTGAGGAAGTTCCCATTATACAAAAGCAGTTAATAAGCAAGGTCTATAAGCGCAACAAACCGGTAATAATTGCCACTCAGATGCTGGAATCTATGATAACTAACCCCCGCCCAACCAGAGCCGAGGCAACAGACGTTGCCAATGCTATCTATGACGGCACCAGTGCCATCATGCTCTCCGGCGAAACGGCAGCGGGCAAATACCCCCTTGATGCCCTGCAAACCATGGTTCGCCTTGCCGAGCGCACAGAGGAGGACATTGACTACAATAAGCGCTTTCAGACTGGGCTCTTCGCCAGAGCGAAGAGCGTTACTCACGCAATTTCCTATGCAGCCTGTACAAGTGCAGTAGAGCTTGGGGCAGAGGCTGTTGTTACCTTTACTCTCTCCGGCAGAACCGCACAGGAGATATCCGCTTTCCGCTCCGGCTGCCGCATAATTGGCTGCACCACCTCCGAGCAGAGCTACCGCCAGCTTAACCTTATCTGGGGCGTGGAGCCGTATGTTGTTTCCGATGCTGAAAATCTGGACCACCTGTTTGACAACGGCATTAAAAAGCTTGTCAGCGAAAATGTCATAAAATCCGGCGATATGGTAGTGCTAACAGCAGGAGTTCCCATCGGTGTCTCTGGTTCGACAAACTTCATCAAGGTAATGGAGGCATAATAGGAACACAGCGCATAATGCCCCGATTTATATCCCCGCGCTAAGAAGCGTGGGGATATTTTTGTGTTGTATTCCCTACTTTAAAAATCAAAGCAAATATGGACATGACTTGCGAATTTTGATATAATACAGTTTACGAATTAACAGTTAGCTGTAAATAGAAATTGAGGTGACAGCATTTTGGAGTTTAAGCTTCATGCTCCTTTCAAGCCCACCGGCGACCAGCCAAAGGCCATTAAGCAGCTTGTGCAGGGCCTTAATCTTGGCTTTGAGGAACAGACCTTACTGGGCGTTACAGGTAGCGGCAAGACCTTCACCATGGCTGAGGTAATTGAAAAAGTTCAGCGGCCCACACTGATTCTCGCCCATAACAAAACCCTTGCCGCCCAACTGTGCGCCGAGTTTAAGGAGTTTTTCCCTGATAACGCCGTTGAATACTTCGTTTCATATTACGACTACTATCAACCGGAGGCATACATTCCCCATACTGACACCTTCATTGAAAAGGATGCCAGCATCAACGACGAGATCGAGCGCCTGCGCCATAGCGCAACGGCCACTCTCGGTGAACGGCGGGATGTTATAGTTGTGTCCTCCGTTTCCTGTATATACGGCCTTGGCGACCCCATTGATTATGCCGACATGGTCATTTCCCTTCGTCCCGGTCAGACTCGTGATAGGGACGAGCTGCTTCGCAAGCTAATAGATATACGCTATGAGCGAAATGACATTGCCTTCGAGCGTAACACCTTTCGTGTTCGCGGCGATACTGTGGAGGTCTATCCGGTCTACTCCAATGATGTTGCCATACGCATTGAGTTTTTCGGAGATGAAATAGACCGCATAAGCGAGTTTAGCCCTGTCACCGGTCAGGCAAGCCGGGTTTTAGGACACGTTGCCATATACCCTGCCAGCCATTATGTGACCACCAAGGAAAAGATGGTGGCGGCAATAGAGAAGATACGCAAGGAATGTGACGAGCGCGTTAAGTATTTTGAGGAAAACGGCAAGCTCATAGAGGCCCAGCGCATTAAGCAGAGAACGGATTACGACATTGAGATGATGCAAGAATTGGGCTTTTGCTCTGGAATTGAGAACTACTCCAGAGTAATAAGCGGACGAGAACCGGGCAGTGCACCCATGACATTAATTGATTACTTCCCAGATGATTTCTTGCTTTTTGTTGATGAAAGTCACGTCACCCTGCCTCAGGTGCGGGCCATGTATGCAGGCGACAGAGCGCGGAAGGAAAGCCTTGTGCAATTCGGCTTTCGCCTGCCCTCGGCCTTTGACAACAGACCCTTAAAGTTTGACGAATTTCAAAGCCGCATTAAGCAGGCCGTATATGTTTCCGCCACCCCTGCAGACTTCGAGCGGGAGCGTTCGGCCCAAATCGTTGAGCAGATAATAAGACCCACAGGTCTTCTTGATCCGGAGATTTCGGTTCGCCCCACCGAGGGGCAAATAGATGACCTTATAGGCGAGATTAACACCCGCACTGAAAAGGGCGAGCGCATCCTTGTTACCACCTTGACAAAAAAAATGGCAGAAGACCTTACCGCCTATTTGGGCGCCGCGGGCATAAAATGTCGCTATATGCACCACGATATAGGTGCCATAGAGCGCATGGAGATTATCCGCGATTTGCGCCTTGGCGAATTTGATGTGCTCATCGGTATCAACCTTCTGCGCGAGGGTCTTGATCTTCCGGAAGTATCTATGGTTGCCATCCTTGATGCTGACAAGGAGGGCTTTCTGCGTAGCGAGACCAGCCTTGTGCAGACAACCGGCCGGGCCGCTCGAAATGCAGACGGTATGGTTGTTATGTATGCCGACACGGAAACCCGCTCCATGCGCGCAGCTATTAGCGAAACTAACCGCCGCCGTGAAATTCAAAAGAAATATAACGAAGAGCATGGTATTGTGCCGAAAACTATTGTAAAATCCGTTCGAAGCATCCTTGAAATCTCCTCCGCCGCTGATGCCACCATGAACGAGCATGGCGTTAAGATGACAAGCTCTGAGCGCCGGGCGCTTATTGATAAACTTGAAAAGCAAATGCGAGAAGCGGCAAAGATGTTGGAATTTGAGCTTGCAGCTCAGCTTCGCGACCAGATAATACGTCTTCGCGAGGAAAAGTAGCCTCCATTACCAGTTGGTAATAGACATTATATAAGAAACCCAAAATAATATCAGAGGTGAAAAAATCATGTCTTGGCAAGAAGAACTCAAAAACAACGTGACAACAGCAGAAGAATTAGCAAAATACACTCCTATGACCGATGATGAAATTCGAGAAATGAACGAGATAATTGACAGGTGGCCCATGTCAGTGCCAAGATATTACCTATCACTCATCAACTTTAATAACCCCAATGACCCGATAAAAAAGCTATGTACTCCCAACCTGCGCGAAATTGAGTTGGACGACGGTCTTGAAGATCAAAGCGGTGAAGGAAAAAACACCAAGGTTATCGGCCTCCAGCACAAATACGGACCCACGGCTCTGGTACTTTCCACCAATGTTTGCAGTATGTACTGCCGCCATTGTTTTCGTAAGCGCCTTGTGGGTCTGCCGGAGTCGGAAACGGCGAAATACTACAACGAAATATACGACTACATCCGCCGACACACGGAGCTTACAAACGTACTCGTCAGCGGTGGCGACGCCTTCTTAAACTCAAACCACCGCATTGAGGAGATTTTAAAGAATTTTTCCACACTTGACCATCTGCAATTTATTCGCTTTGGTACGCGCACACCCGTGGTTTTTCCCCACAGGATAAATAAAGACCCCGAGCTTCTGGAGATACTGGAGAAATACGGTAAGGAAAAGCGTATCTATATAGTCACCCAGTATAACCATCCAAATGAGCTGACGGCCGAGTCATTAGAGTCCATAGAAAACCTCCGGAACCGGGGCATAATCGTTTGCAACCAGACCGTGCTTCTAAAGGGCATTAACGATAAGCCGGAAATAATATCCGAGCTTATGCTAAAGCTTACTGCCAAAGGAATTTTGCCATACTATGTTTTCCAGTGCCGCCCCGTTGTGGGAGTTAAGCATCAGTTTCAAGTTCCCCTTACACGGGCCTACGACATTGTATCTCAAAGCAAAGTTGATCTGGATGGACATTCAAAGCGCTTTCGTTATATAATGTCCCACGAAACAGGAAAAATTGAAATCCTAGGTAAGCTTTCGCCAGATACCATGCTTTTTAAATATCACCATGCCAAGGACCCCGCCGACGATGGGCGCATTTTCACTATGCCCATTGACGAGAACACCGCATGGCTTCCCAGCACGTTATAAATCATCTGCATTTTGCAACCGAAAGGACATTTTTTAATGAAGCTGATAATAATTGACGGCAACAGCATCATCAACCGCACTTTTTACGGCATACGCATGCTAAACGCGCCCGACGGCACACCAACCAACGGAGTATACGGCTTTTTGACCATTCTTAATAAGCTTTTGGCCGATGAACGCCCCGACGGGCTTTGCGTTGCCTTCGACCTTCACGCCCCCACCTTTCGGCATAAGGAATTTTCAGATTATAAGGCCCAGAGAAAGCCCATGCCCGAAGAGTTGGTGGTGCAGATGCCGCTACTTAAGGAGGTTTTGGACGCCGCGGGAATCAGTCGCTTTGAGCTTGAGGATTATGAGGCCGACGACCTTATAGGCACCATAAGCTGCAGTTGCGAAAGGAATGGCACAGAGTGCGTAATAGTAACCGGAGATAAGGATAGCTTTCAGCTTATCACCGAAAAGACCCGCGTAAAGCACGTAAAGTCCCGCATGGGCAAAACCGAAATAATAGACTACACCCCCAAAGTATTTGAGGAAGAATATGGTTTCCCCCCAAAGGGCATCATTGACCTAAAGGCTCTTATGGGTGATGCTTCCGACAACATCCCAGGTGTTAAGGGTATTGGTGAAAAAACCGCCATGAGCCTTATCCAGACCTACGGCAGCATTGACAAAATATACGAAGACGTGATGGCTCTAGAAATTAAGGACGGCATTAAGAAAAAGCTTATTGATGGCAAGGCCGATGCACAGCAGTCCTATAGACTGGCAACCATCGTAACGGACGCCCCTATTGTCTTTTCACCAGAAAACTGCGTCTTTTCCGGCAACTTTAATGGTGCTTACAGCATATTTAAGCGTCTGGGCTTTAATAGGCTTATCGATAGCTGGGGGCTTACCGAGGCCAACGGCGCTCTAGCAGCGCCACCTGCTCCCTCACTGCCTGCCGTGGAGCTAAGCGCAGATAATCTCGACCAGCTAAAAAATGCTATTGAGAAAGCGGAGCACATATCAATCGTTCCCATAGACGGCAGTCTGGATACTTTAGAGATATGCGACGGTAACACTGTTTACACCCTCCTCTGGGCTAGTATCGGCGATAACTACAACGAGCTTTTAAAGTTTCTGTTTTCTGAAAAGGTCAGGAAGCTCTCCCATAACGTTAAGGATTTAATGGGGCTGCTGCTGGCGGAAAATCTGCTCACAGACGGTTTTGTTTTCGACACCGCGCTGGCATCCTACCTGCTGGAGCCCACCGAGAGCAGCTATGAATTAAAACGCATTTCCGCAAAATACCTGGGCAGGGAATGCTTCGGTGCAGAGGCGGTTATCGCCCTGTACGCTCCTCTTATAAGTAAGCTTGAGGAGGAAAACCTGCTGGAGCTGCTTAACACCGTGGAGCTACCCTTATGTCCTGTTCTTGCTGATATGGAGAGGGTGGGATTTGCCGTTGACCGTCAGGCCCTGCACAATTTTGGTGTGACCCTGTCAAAACGCATTGAGGAGCTTCAAGGTCAGATTTATGATCTTGTGGGCGAGGAATTTAACATCAATTCCCCCAAACAACTGGGTTATATACTTTTTGAAAAGCTAATGCTCCCAACCGGCAAGAAAACAAAAACTGGCTGGAGCACCAACGCAGATGTGCTTGAAAAGCTCATAGATAAGCACCCCATTATTGAGCTTATTCTGGAATACCGCCAGTTTTCCAAGCTTAAATCCACCTACTGCGACGGGCTTATGAAGGTCATTACCGCTGACGGAAAAATACACACCAGCTTCCAGATGACCGTCACAGCCACGGGCCGCCTTTCCTCTGTGGAGCCTAATTTGCAGAACATCCCTGTGCGCTCGGAGCTTGGGGCAGAGTTTAGAAAAATGTTCGTTGCCTCCCGGGGTAGTGTGCTGGTGGACGCTGATTACAGTCAGATAGAGTTGCGAATTCTTGCCCACATCAGCGGCGATGAAACAATGAAAAACGCCTTTGTTTCCGGCGAAGACATCCACGCGGTAACAGCCTCGCAGGTTTTCGGTATGCCGCTAAGTGAGGTTACTGCGCTTCAGCGCAGCCATGCGAAAGCTGTTAACTTTGGTATTGTTTACGGAATTTCCGCCTTTTCGCTGGCACAGGACATCAATGTCTCCCAACAAGAGTCCAAGGCATATATAGAGGCGTATCTTGAAAAATACCATGGCGTGCGCAATTATATGAAGACAGTGGTCGAAAAGGCCAAAAGTGACGGATACGTGGCTACACTTTTCGGCCGACGCCGCCCCATGCCGGAGCTGCAATCTTCAAACTTTAACCTTCGTTCCTTCGGCGAGCGCGTGGCACTTAATATGCCTATTCAAGGAACAGCCGCGGATATTATTAAACTCGCAATGATACATGTATATAACCGTATGAAAGCCGAAAAGCTCTCAGCCCGGCTTATTTTACAGGTTCACGATGAGTTGATTGTAGAATGCCCCGAAAACGAGGCTGAAAAAGTAAAGGCCCTGCTTGTTGAAGAAATGGAGCGCGTGGTCTCCTATTCCGTTCCGCTTACAGCCGATGCAGGTATTGGCAAGAGCTGGCACGAGGCTAAGTAAGCAGCATGACTATTTCAGATTTAAAATACAAGCATTTAGAGGGGATCGTGGAATTGGAGGGGCTTTGCTTTTCCCTTCCCTGGACATATTCCCAGCTTGAGCACCAAATGCTCGAAAAAAACAGCGTTTTTTTAGTTGCCGAAAATGAAAAGGGTGATATACTCGGTTACATTGGAATGATGTTTGTCCTCGACGAGGGTTACATATTTAATGTTGCCGTATCCCCCAATTGCCGCCTTCAGGGCGTTGCCGGTGCACTCCTTGACGCACTTGAAGGCCGTTCAAAGGAAAAAAACCTATCCTTTATTACCCTTGAGGTGCGAGAGAGCAACTTTCCTGCCATTAGTCTTTATTCAAAGCACGGCTTCACAGCGGTGGGCACAAGGCCCAACTACTATCAACAGCCCAAGGAAAACGCGCTACTTATGACCAAGTTTTTTAATAAATAGTAAATAAACAAACCCAAAAGAAGGTATTTTCATGCTGATAATGTCCATTGAAAGCTCCTGCGATGAAACCGCCGTTGCCATTGCGGAAAACGGACGGCGCATACTGACCGACCTAATTTTTTCTCAGGCCGACCTGCACTCCGTTTATGGCGGTGTCGTGCCTGAAATCGCCTCAAGAGGGCATGTGGAGGTTATATCCCAACTATCTGAAAGGGCCCTTGAGCTTGCGGGCGTTAAGCGCTCGGAGCTTGACGCGATTGCCGTAACCTATGCTCCGGGACTTATTGGTGCGGTTCTGGTGGGCGTTAATTTTGCGAAATCGGTTTCTTCGGCGCTGGGTATTCCCCTTGTGCCAGTTCATCACATTCGCGGTCATATAGCGGCCAACTACATTGCCTTTCCCGAACTGGAACCACCCTTTCTGTGTCTTGCCATATCCGGCGGCAACACAATGCTGGTGGACGTGCGTGACTACACGGACATGAAGGTAATTGGTTCAACCCGTGACGATGCAGCGGGCGAATGCTTCGACAAGACCGCCCGAGTACTTGGTCTGCCCTACCCCGGCGGCAAACATGTGGACGACCTTTCAAAAGGGGGGGATGACCACAAATACTCCCTACCCCGCGCACATATGGAGGGCAACCCCTACGACATGAGCTTCTCCGGACTTAAAACCTCCGTTGTAAACCTTGTCCATAATGCCGAGCAAAAGGGTGAGAAGCTGGACAGAGCTGGCCTTTGTGCCTCTTTCGCAAGAGCGGTAAGCGACAGTTTGGTGCCCCGAACAATGGAGCTTGCCCATGAGCTGGGCTACAAGAAAATAACCGTTGCCGGAGGTGTGGCTGCAAACTCCCGCATAAGAGCGGACTTTGAAGCGGCAGCAAAAAAGGTGGGCTGCTCCCTTTACATTCCGCCGCTGTCCCTTTGCGGAGACAACGCCTCTATGATAGCCTGTCAGGGCTACTACGAATACCTTGCGGGCACACGCGGCCACAGTGATTTAAACGCCTACGCGAATATGGAGCTGTGAAATAATGAAGCTTGAAATACTTACAAATAACGTATATGAAACAGAGGCTGCCGGTGCGGCTCTGGCAAAAACCCTTAGGGCCGGTGCGGTGGTCGCCATGTTCGGTGATCTGGGCGCGGGTAAAACTGCCTTTGTGCGGGGCATGGCCATTGGACTTGAGTCAAATAGCCGTGTTACCAGCCCCACCTTTACAATTGTAAACGAGTATGAAGGCAAATTTCCAATTTTTCATTTTGATATGTACCGCCTTGGCGGTGTAGATGAGCTTTTTGATATAGGCTGGGAAGACTATCTATCCCGTGGGGGCATCTGCGTGGTGGAATGGAGCGAAAACGTGGTGGACGCCTTTGACGGCACAGAAACCATTGTGACCATTGAAAAGCTCTCGGAAAATCAGCGAAAAATTATTGTTGAGGTGGCAGAGCAATGAAAATTCTTGCCTTTGACTCCAGTGCCAAGTCCGCTTCAGTGGCAGTTATGGAAAACGGGGCCCTCCTTGCTCAGAGTTTCCAAAACAGCGGACTGACCCACAGCCGCACTCTGCTTCCCATGGCGGAGGACCTGCTGAAAAATCTTGACCTTGTCTTCAATGACATTGACCTTTTTGCCGTGTCTCGGGGGCCGGGTTCCTTCACCGGCGTTCGCATAGGAGTATCGGTGGTGAAAGGTCTTTGCTGGGCGCTGGAAAAGCCCGTGGTGGGTGTGTCCACCCTTGAAGCCATGGCTTATAACGGTGTCTGCGCCCCCGAGGGCAGTATCATCTGCTGTGCCATGGATGCGCGCAGGGGGCAGTTTTATAATGCACTCTTTGAAATGAAGGACGGCATACCCTATCGCCTCACCGAAGACAGAGCAGTTTCCCCCGAATTCTTAGCAGAAGAAATAAAAAATTACAAAAAAGATGCATTTGTTGTTGGAGATGGCGCTGCTTTGTGTTATAATGCCTTGAATAATTTCGAAATTGATCTAATTCTCGCGCCCGACCCTGTGCGTTTTCAGTGCGCATGGGGTGTATGCAAAGCGGCGGAGCATAAGCCCCGCCAGTCTATCCACGAGCTTTTGCCCCTATATCTTCGACTTAGCCAAGCCGAGCGGGAGCGTCAAGAAAGAGTTTTCGGAAAATAGTGTTTTATAAGGGAGATTTTTATGAGTAAGGTAACCGTTTTTGACCATCCTCTCATTCAGCACAAGCTGTTTGTTATGCGCCAAAAAGATACAAGCAGCAAGGAATTCCGCGAGCTGGTATCAGAAATTGCCCAGCTTATGTGCTACGAGGTCACCCGCGATCTACCTCTGGAAGATGTCATAATCGAAACACCTGTTGCAAAAGCCAAGGTAAAACGCATTGCCGGAAAAAAGCTTGCAATTGTCCCCATTCTTCGTGCTGGTCTTGGCATGGTGGACGGCATTTTAAACATGATTCCCAACGCAAAGGTCGGTCACATCGGTCTTTACCGTGACCCCACCACTCTTGAGCCTGTTAAGTACTACTGCAAGATGCCCTCTGACGTTGCCGAGCGTGACATCATTATTGTTGATCCTATGCTGGCTACAGGCGGCAGTGCGGAAGCAGCCATAGGCTTTATGAAGGAATACGGCTGCAAGCACATAAAGCTAATGTGCATAATTGGTGCTCCCGAGGGTGTCAATAGAGTGCAGGCTGCTTACCCAGATGTTGACATCTACATTGCCGCTCTCGACGAAAGGCTTAATGATCACGGCTACATCATACCCGGTCTTGGCGACGCAGGCGATAGGATTTTCGGAACAAAGTAATCTAATCATGAAAAAGCGTCTCAAGAAAACTTCTTGAGACGCTTATATTTTAAGCTTATTCTACTGACAGGAATTTGCAGCCAAATTTCTTGTTTTGGCGGCTGTCAATCTCCTCCCTCAGCACCTGAGCGGTTACACGAACCTGTGCCATTCCAAGCTGCATGCTCATAACAAAAACCTCGCCCACCTCGAAGTTCATATGTACCGACTCCACCAGAGCTCCTGTTGCGCTGATATTCCGGACGTATATTTTGTACGGCAGCCGTCTTACTGCAGGGCTCTTTTTCTCAACAAAGAACTCAACCATCGCCTCGCAGTTGACTTTATATCTTTTCTCCACCCGAATAGGGGTAATTTTGCAGTTATACAAAGCCAAATCAATTGTGTTGGAGGCCAACATTCTCCTTGTGCTGCCAAAAAACTCAAAAGCCTTGTCTTTTCCGAAAATGACAATCGAAACCTTATCCATTCTGCGAAGAAGCCTCTTGTCATCTAATATGGTAACGATCTCTCTGTCATTGTTGTGCTCCAAAACGATCGTCTTAAGAAGCATGTTCAAGGTTTCAGGCTCCCTTACTATGGCGGTATAACCTTTAAAATACTCATTGTGAGCCATATTAAGTCAACCCTTTCCTGTTTTGGAAATCAGTTAAGGACCGGAATCATTCCTTAAAATGGACATGACTGTTAATGTGGTCTATGCAGAAGCAATGGTAGCCCGCGCACTTGGAACAAAAGCGAAATTCAAGGTCTGGAAAATCCGTATCTGTTCTGCCGCAAACGTCACATTTACGGTTGTATTGCTTTTTAGCCTGCTGCTTATTGTATTTTTTCGCAGCTTTTCTAAAGTTAATCGTGTTCTGTTCCTGCTTAAGCCGCGCAGGTCTAAAGAAATCGAAAAGCCAGCCTCCGCAAAAGATAAGATAGTTAAGCAGCGCAATAAGCGGCAGCAGGTTCATGGGGAAAGCACTGAAAAACAGAGGAAGAATAAAAAGGGCCGCGGAAATAATACCTAACCACTTCATTTTTACGGGGATGATGAAGAAAAGCAGCACCGTCGTATCCGGAAACAGCGTTGCAAAGGCCAGAAACATGGAAAGGTTAATATAGGTGCTGTAAGCCCCAACGTCTACCTTAAGAATAAGCCAGATTAATGTGCAATAAAGCATGGTAAAAAACATGCCCATTAAATAAAATATTGTAAATTTGCCTACGCCCCAGTACTTCTCAAGGGTGCTGCCGATCCAGTAGTAAAAGTACAGCGCAATCAAGAAGAAAAATCCGTCCATACTGGGGTCAGGCAGCAATACAAAGGTAAGGAGCCGCCAAATCTGCCCCTTGCTAAAAACCTCCGGGGAACTAAAACGAAGGGCGTTTTGCAGAATCCCCGTAGTGTCCATCATGCCGAACAACCAGATCACTGCGTTTGCTATGACGATATATAGCATAAGGTTTCTTATGCCGAATCTTGGGTGTGTGTAACAAAAGTGGTCAACCCGCTCCATTAAGCTTCTCATAAAGTGTTCCTCCCATTTGGGCCAATGTCAATTATATACATATATAATAACCTGTTTAAAGAGGGAAGTCTATTATATTTTCGTAAATTTGGAGAATACAGTAATAAATTTACATACTAAGTAAAATATGTGCTTTAAGTATCGTAAAATATGTGTTATGATAAAGTGTAATAAGTACGACTACAGTTTTTTTCGTTTCTCATTCACAGAAGAAGCGCCATAACATAAAGAGAAATGAGGTAATTTATATGAACAATCATTCTTTCAGCCGCGTCTTCACCTCTGAGTCCGTTACAGAGGGGCATCCCGATAAAATTTGCGACCAAATCTCTGATGCGGTTTTAGACTCTATTCTTACAAACGACCCCAAAGCCCGGGTTGCCTGCGAGTGCGTAGCAACTACCGGCATGGTAATGGTAATGGGCGAAATCACCACCGACTGCTATGTGGACATCCCCGCAGTGGTTCGCAAAACCGTTGACGAAATAGGTTACAATAAACCCGAATACGGTTTTGACAGCAACACCTGCGCTGTTTTGACCTCTATAGACGAGCAGAGCCCAGACATAGCTATTGGCGTTAACCGTTCCTTCGAATGCCGCCAAGGAGATGTCTCCACCTGTGACACCCAGGACACAGGCGCGGGCGATCAGGGTATGATGTTTGGCTTTGCCTGCGACGAAACGCCGGAGCTTATGCCTGCTCCCATATCCTATGCCCACAAGCTTTCCAAAAAGCTTGCGGAGGCCCGCAAGGCAGGCCTTCTTAACTGGCTTCGCCCGGACGGTAAAAGTCAGGTTACTGTGCAGTACAGTCCTGACGGGAGCGTGGAGAGGATACCCGCCATTGTCGTGTCCACCCAGCACAGTGCGGATATATCCATAAATGACCTACGTGAGGCCATAATGGAAACGGTAATCCTGCCCGCAATTCCCAAGAACCTTATCGACAAGAACACTAAGTTTTTCATTAACCCCACCGGACGCTTCGTTGTAGGCGGCCCTGTGGGAGACTCCGGGCTTACCGGCCGCAAAATAATAGTAGACACCTACGGCGGCTACGCTAGCCACGGCGGCGGCTGCTTCTCCGGAAAAGACCCAACCAAGGTTGACCGCTCCGCTGCCTACATGGCCCGGTATGTTGCAAAGAACCTTGTAGCGGCAGGCCTTGCAAAGCGCTGCCAAATAGAGCTTGCCTACGCCATCGGTGTTTCGCATCCCGTGTCCGTTCTTATTGACACCCAGGGCACAGGCCTTATTTCCGACGAGAAGCTGGCAAAGCTTGTAAACGACTGCTTTGACCTGCGTCCATCAAAAATTATTAAAAAGCTCGATTTGCTTCGCCCCATTTATCGCCAGACGGCAGCTTACGGCCATTTTGGCCGCACGGACATTGATCTGCCATGGGAGCACACTGATATGGTCGAGGAACTGAAGGCCCGTGCTAAATAAGAATTACGGAGAAATAATATGGGATTTGAAAATGACCGCGAGGACGTTATTGAGGGGCGCAATGCCGTTATTGAGGCCCTGCGCGCCGGACGAAATATAGACAAAATTTTTATTCAAAAGGGCGAAACCGATAAAACTTTGGGTCACATTGCCTCCAAGGCTCGTGACGCAGGGGTAGTGGTAGTGGATGCGGATAGGCGCAAGCTTGATCTAATGAGCATAACCCATGCCCATCAGGGAGTTATAGCCCTTGCCGCCGTGAGGGAATATTGCTCAGTGCAAGATATTCTTGATATAGCCGCAGAGCGCGGTGAGCCGCCCTTTGTTATTGTATGCGATGAAATATCCGACCCCCACAATCTGGGTGCCATAATCCGCACAGCCGAGTGCGCAGGCGCCCACGGAATTATTATTCCAAAGCGCCGCAGTGCAGGCGTTACCTCCATTGTGGACAAGACCAGTGCAGGCGCTGTGGAGCACATGGCGGTTTCGAGGGTTGCTAATCTTACCGCCGCCATAAAAGAGCTTCAGGACGCGGGGCTCTGGGTTTACGGCACAGTCTCCCAGGGCACTAGCGCCCTTTGGAAAACTGACCTTAAAGGCCCCATCTGCGTTGTGATTGGCTCCGAGGGTGACGGCATGGGCCGCCTTGTTACGGAAAACTGCGACTTTTTGGTGAGCATTCCCATGAAAGGTAAGGTTTCCTCCCTTAACGCCAGTGCCGCTGCCGCTATCCTTATGTACGAAGTTTTGCGTCAACGTCAGGACTAAGATTTTTTACCCAAGGTGCTTCTTATTACCTTATAAAAGGTGAGATATGGAAAACAACAATATTGACAACAAAATATCGGACGACAACAGCGCCGATCTTTCGCTGGAGGCCATTTTAGCCGAATTCAAAGCCGAAAAGCAGTTAGAAAGCGAGGGAATTGATGAAGCAGCGCCCAGTCCCCCCTCCCAGTCTAACCGCGGTCAAAGCCATCGGGGCCCCGGTTTTTTTCCTATACCCGGAAATGCAGAGCAGGTGGAGGCTGAAAGGCGTTCCAAGTCACCTGCCAACAATGAAGGCTCAGACACCGAAGGCGAGCCAAGACGTTTTCACACTCAACGTCTGCACCGCCACCTAAAGGATAGACCTTTAGGAGATGAGACACGCCCTGTGCCCACTAAACCCCGGGTAGAGGAAAAGACCCTTCCCCCAAAGGCCTCAGTTGCTGAAAAACCCACCTTCGTTGATAGTCGAGTTATTGATATTAGCCCTAAATCCTCTGACCGTAGCACAAAATATGCGCCCAAAGGCGATTACACCCCTGCTGATGACCTTGAGGAGCCCTCAAAGCCCCGTCCCTCCGCTGTTTCCCAACTTATTTCCGACTCAGCCAAGCGTAAAGAGGAAAATCGCCTTAGACGTATGGAGCAGGCGGCAGCCGAGGCAAAGCGAAAGCAACCGGAGCTTCGAGCGGACAAGGCCTCTGAGCTTTATTTATCTCAGGCTCAGTCTCTGAGGCTGCGCTTTGTGTTCTCTCTTATTCTCTGCATAGTGCTGGTATATTTGTCCTACGGCCTTCCGGCTTTGGGAGTGCTGGGAGACAGCATTAAGATTCGCACCATGGTCTGCCTCGTGTTGCAGCTTACCGTTATGGTTGTAGGTCTTGATATAGTTTCAAACGGTTTCGTTTCCCTGTTTCAAGGCTCCCCTAGGGTGGAGTCCTTGATCTCCGTTTCCTGCCTTATGTCTTCGATAGACGCCGTTTTTATCATTATCACCGGAGACGTTTCCGCAGGAGTTCCAAACTGTGCTGTATCCTCCCTTTCGGTTTGCTTTGCGCTGCTGGGCTCTTTCTTGTCCTGCGCAAGCTTTGCCGTAAACTTCCGGGTTGTAGCGCTCACAAAATCCCCTTCAGTCATTGTCTCCCACCGCTGCACCATAGACAGGGATAGTATACGTGTGCTTTCCAAGCTTCGCCGAAGCGCCACAGGCTTCGTGCGTGAGAGCGAGGAGGCAGATCTTTTTGAAATAATTTACAGCGCCCTTGCGCCTTTTCTAATAATTGCCTCCATAATACTGGGTCTGTTTTGCTATTTTGCCAGTGACCAATGTAACAACCTAATTCGCACTATCTCTACCTGCGCTTGCGTTTCCGCTTCTTTTTCTGCGATTTTGGGTTTTGCCCTCCCCTTCTCCGTGCTTACAAAAAAGCTGGCAAGAAGTGGTGCCGCCATTGCAGGTTACTCCGGCTGCTCTGAGCTGGGACGGCTAAAGCGAGTTGTTATAACAGATTCGGATCTTTTCCCCAGACGTACCGTTGCCCTTGCTGACATGAAGATTGAATCCGGCTTTTCCGCAGCAAACGTCATCTCCTATACCGGAAGCATGATAGCGGCGGCGGGCCTTGGCATTGCTCCGGTATTTACCGAGCTTATGAAGAAAAACGGCAGTGTAATACAAAAGGTTGAAGACTTCGCTTGTCATGCCGGTGGCGGTGTTATAGCCAAAATAAACGGAGATAACGTATATGTTGGAAACGCTAGCTTTATGTACCTTATGGGAATACGTATGCGCAAAAGTAAGGACACAGACTGCACTGTTTACACCGCCATCAACGATGTGTTTGTAGGCGAATTTAAAATAAGCTACTCGCCCATGATGTCGGTTACAAATGCCCTTTCAAACCTTCTTAGCGGCAGGACCGAGCCCCTTTTCGCCATACGTGATTTTAACCTCACCCCCATGCTGGTCGACAAGTTTTTCCATTTGCGTTCGGGAATGTGCGACTACCCCTCTTTTTCTGACCGTTACGCAGTTTCCTCTAAGGAGATTCAGGAGAAGGACACCGCTGTTACAAGCACCTTTGCCAAGGGCGGCCTTAGTGCAGTTGCCGGCCTTATGCGCCGAGGCAGACGGCTATACGTCAGTACCTTTTTGTGCGCTGCTCTTTCGGTAATAGGCACAATCGTGGGCATAATCCTTATGTTGGGTCTTTGCTGGACAGGCTCTTTCGGCTCAGCCAGTTGCGCCAACATAACCACTTTTATGCTCCTATGGCTGGTGCCAGTGGTTGTTATATCCTGGGGGCTACGTCGCTGAAAAACTCTAATGTTTTCTGACCGTCCCGTCCATATTATGAGGGACGGTCATTTTGTTGGAGATAGCGGCGCCCATTGTCTCATCTTCCACAAATATAGAATAGCACGTCAAAATTTTGTTGCAAATGCTCTAGTTGATGTGTATAATTGTTCTGTATTGGGTTCTGATTCTTTCAGATTAATATAGAAAGCCAAATCTCTATATAATAATAAACCAAAATAAACTGAACAAGGAGATTTTCTCACATGAGCTACGCAACCAAAGACATCCGCAACATTTGCCTGATAGGCCACGGCGGAAGCGGTAAAACTAGCATTGCGGAAAACATGCTTTTTATGACCGGCGCCATTGATCGTCAGGGCAAGGTCCCCGACGGCAACACTGTATGTGACTACGACGCGGAGGAAACCAAGCGCCAAATCTCCATTTCCACCTCCATCGCCACCATAGAGTTCAGCGGCAAGAAGATCAATGTTCTCGACTGCCCCGGTTATTATGACTTCGTTTCCGAAGCTCTGGCCGCAATACGCGTTTGCGAAGCCGGCGTTATTTTCTGCACCGCTAAGGACGGCCTCTCCGTCGGCGCTGAGCGAAGCTGGAAGCATCTTAAGCAGGCCGGAATTCCCACCCTGTTTTATATCTCTAAAATAGACGAAGAAAACAGCAACTTTATGAACACCCTTGACGTTATTCGCGGAAAGTACGGTGCTTCAGTCTGCGCCATTACCGCCCCCCTGAGTGACTGCTCAGGTGTTATTGACCTTGTTCACAACGTAGCTTACCAGACAAAAGGCGGCAAAACCACAAAAATTGATATTCCCGCTGCCGATAAAAACACTGCCGATGAGCTTCGCGAGGTTCTTATGGAGGCAGCCGCCACCACCGAGGAGCTTATGGAAAAGTACCTTGATGAAATGGTTCTCACCGATGAAGAAATCATTGAAGGTCTTAAGGCCGGACTTATCGAGCGCAGTGTTTTCCCTGTGCTCTGCGGTAGCGCCATGACGGGCGTCGGCACCGAGACATTTCTTCGCTCGGTTTGCGAATATGTTCCCTCCCCGGCAGATATGCCCGCCCCCAAGACCGAGGACGGCAAGGAACTGCCTTGCGATCCTAACGGCACCACCACTGCTTTTGTTTTCAAAACCGTTTCCGATCAGTTCGGTAAATACTCCGTTGTTAA
>CAZNUD010000026.1:20509-26271 GCA_964576195.1 uncultured Oscillospiraceae bacterium
TCTGTCCGGTAAAATAACACCAGACCATGCCCTGCGCAACAGCCGCACAGACTCTACTGACAAGCTTGGCCGTCTTTATGCCCTATGCGGCAAGAAGAACACGGAAATTAAAGAAATTACCTGCGGCGACATCGGTGCCATCGGAAAGATGGAGTACAAAACCGGTGATACACTGGTCGACAGCAAGACTGTTGTTACCATGCCTAGAATCAAGGTTCCCGAACCCGTTTATTCCATGGCAATCAGCCCCAAGACCAAAGGTCAGGAAGATAAGATTGCAAGCGGCCTTTCCCGTTTGAACGATGAGGATATTTCCTTCACAATCGTAAACAACAGTGAAACCCGGCAAATGGTCCTTTCCGGTGCCGGTGACATCCAGATGGACGTTCTCTGCTCCAAGCTCAAGTACCGCTTTGGTGTTGAGTGCGAGCTTAGTCCTGCCCGCGTTCCCTACCGCGAGAAGATTAAGAAAAAGGTTGAAGCCCATGGACGCCACAAGAAGCAGTCCGGCGGCAGCGGCCAGTTCGGTGATGTTTGGATTCGCTTTGAACCTCAGGAAGAGAGTGAAGATCTCATCTTCGCCGAGGAGGTCTTCGGCGGAAGCGTTCCCAGGAACTTCTTTCCCGCAGTTGAAAAGGGTCTGCGTGACTCCATTCACAAGGGCGTTTTTGCAGGTTACCCCATGGTTAACTTGAAGGCTACTCTTTATGACGGCTCCTACCACCCGGTAGACTCCAACGAAATGGCCTTCAAAACCGCCGCCCAACTGGCTTATAGGGAAGGCATTCCTAACGCAATGCCCACCCTGCTTGAGCCCATAGGTGTTTTGGCTGTCACAGTCCCCAGTGATAACATGGGGGACGTTATAGGCGACCTTAACAAGCGCCGTGGTCGTGTTATGGGCATGAACCCGGATGAGGACGGCGACACAATTATTGATGCCGAAGTTCCCATGTCTGAAATGAGCAATTATGCCATCGACCTTCGCTCCATGACCCAGGGTCGAGGTTCCTTCGTATTCAAGTTTGACCGGTACGAGGAAGCCCCCGCTAACATCCAACAGAAGGTTATCGAGGAAACCAAGGCTCTTGCCGAGGGCGAATAAGCGCCCCAACTATATTGCCGCCCGGTATTAATTTATCGGGCGGCATTTTGCCCCTTTCACTACTTGCCCTCCGCTGAGCAATGGTTGACACGGGGCATTAGCGGTGATAATATACTTAGGTAAATCCCACGGTTCGCGCTTTGGCGCAAAGGAGGTTACTAATGGGTAAACCCAATCAAGAACACGTATATTTTTTCTGGTCAACAGCCATCGTATTATGTATGCTTTTGGCATTCTTTGCGTTGCTGTTTACCTCCTGCTCACATAAGAAACAATCCCCCCCTGAGGAAACCGACCCCGCATTGGCTTCAATCCAGCCATACGACCCCAATGCAACGCCCGATGTTGGGCAAATAGGCGTTTTTGAATCCCCCACTCCCGTCATTGACCCCAACGACCCCAACGCCAGTTCAAATCTATCCGGTACAGCTCTTTTGGGCGAAACCGCCGATATGGGACAAGACTATATAGATAGCTTAGTATTTCTGGGCGACAGCACGACCTACGGCCTGGCCTACTATGACATAGTTGACGATTCACAGGTCTGGACTCCCGCCAGCGGCACCCTTTCCCTGTTCCTATGGAGTGTTGCAAAAGTGGTATATGAGGACGGCACAGAGTTAACCATTGCTGAAGCGGTCTCAAAAAAGTTGCCTGAATACATGGTTATTACCCTTGGTGTAAACGGTGTAGCCACAATGGATGAGGCTACCTTCAAATCTGACTATACCGACTTGGTAGAAGCTATTAAAACTGCCAGCCCCAATACGAAGATCATTCTCAACTCCATATATCCCGTTACCGCTGCTTACCCTGAATCCACCGGCATTACAAACGAGAAAATTTTAACTGCAAACACATGGGTTCAAAAAATTGCTGAGGACACAGGATGCAAATATCTAGACAGCGCCAGCGTACTTAAGGACGAAAATGGCTGCATGCCCAGCAATATTTCAAATGATAATCAGCTTCATCTTAATACTGACGGCTTCGACCTTCTCATAAATTACATCCGCACCCACGGCTATATATAATAATCCGAAAGGTACATTAATAATGAAAAAAAGTTTAAGCGCAATAATTATATTAACATTAATCCTCACAGTATTAATATCAGCATGCGGTGGCAAAACCATTAAAAACGATGTTGCCGTATCCGCCCTGTCCTCCTCGGTTGAATCTGTCCTCTCCGGTGACACCGAGTTTGTGGACGCTCCTGAAAGCTACATTACCAGCAGTATGAAGCTAGACGTTGCTACTATTTCAGAGTACACCGTGAGAATTAACTCCCGGGGTGTTGATATTGACGAATACGGCATTTTTAAGGCTTCCGACGATGCCCAGCTTAAAACCCTTCAAACCATGGCAAATGATTATCTCCAGTTTCGCCTTGAAAGTTGGATGGAGGAATACATGCCTGAGCAGTTTCCCAAAATCCAGAGCTCCGAAGTTAAAGTCGTGGGCAACTATATCATGTACGCCATACTCTCTGACAGTGACAAAGCTGCAGCCTTTTCTGCTTTTGAAAAATCTTTAATGGCATAATGCTCCAAGGCAGACGGACAAATTCGCTAATTTATAACTCTCCTTGCTTTTTTTGCCGCTGCTTGTTATAATAAAAAGCATCAATTTGATGCTTAGGTGGGAACAAAATGTCTGATTTACATGGAAAACAGCCCCCCCGTGGGAAAGTAGCGGTAAAAATAGCCCTCACATTGGCGTTTTTTCTGCTGCTTGCCCTTTTGTTTTATATTGTCTATAGAATTTCTGTCACAGACGAGCTTAAGCCCGCTGTGTCAGTCCCACTGTTCACTCCCACCCCCTCAGAAACCCTGTCTCCCGAGCCGGTAACATCGCCGGAGTTAGTTGTTCCTGAGTTTAACCCCGCGGCGGTGGACAGCACAAGACCGGAAAACATGATTACCTCCACTGCAGTGGAGGTAAACGGTAAACTGGTTGAAAACTATGAGGCGGCAGAGCCCGTCGACTTTGTCCTTCCGGAAAGCTATGCCAATCTCCCGGGCATTGTCACCTTCCGGGGCAACAACTTCCGTGACAGCGCCGCATACGGCACCGTAACCATGACTAACGGCAAGTTTTCACCAAACAACTGGAAAGTACCCACCAGCAACCTTCAGGCTCCCGATGGCGAAGTTTGGACAGGCAGCGGTTGGGTGGGACAACCTCTTATTATCACATGGCCCAAGGAAATGCGTGCTCTCATGAACATGTACGACTGGGCCAAAAACGCAGAAACCCTCACCGAAGTAATATATGCCACCATGGATGGCAACGTCTATTTTCTTGATCTTACTTCAGGCCAAAAGACCCGTGACAATTTGAATCTAGGATACACCTTCAAGGGTGCCGGTGCTCTTGATCCCCGGGGATACCCTATTTTATATCTGGGCTCCGGCTACAATAGTGCCAAAGGAACCTCCCGCGCCTTTATTATTAACCTCTTTGACTGCTCAATAATGTACGAGTTCGGATATGAGGATAGCTTCTCCCTTCGCGGCAAACTTTCCTTTTTTGATGGCAGCGCCCTTGTAGACGCGAAGACTGACCAGCTCATTTACCCAGGAGAGAACGGCATACTCTACATAATTAAGCTTAATACCTCCATTGACCTTAAAAACGGTGTGGTTAGTATTGACCCCTCAGATGTAGTAAAGTGGCATTACAGCGGCATTCGCAGCAGCTCCGGTAAGTATTGGTTGGGTATGGAGGACAGCGCAGTCATTTTTCGCGGCCACATCATCTTCTCCGACAACGGCGGACATCTGATGTGTCTTAATCTCAACACACTCACTCTCGATTGGGTTCAGGATGTGCTTGACGACACCAACTGCAGTCCCGTCCTTGAGCTTGAGGACGGACACCCCTATGTTTACACAAGCACCTCTTTCCGGGCAGGTTGGCGAGCCGGTGCCTTTGACACCGCCACCATCCCAATATGGAAAATTGACGCCTTAACCGGTGAAATCGTCTGGCAGAAGGACTATAGCTGTTACACCGAAGAAGGAGTCTCTGGGGGTGTGCAGGGCACTCTTGCCATGGGCAAGAATAAACTCTCAGACCTGATTTTCGTCCCCGTAGCCCGCACGCCAAACGCCGGAACCGGCATTCTTGCCGCAATAAACAAACATAGCGGTGAGGTGGTTTGGGAAAAGCAGACTCAGGTTTACAGTTGGAGCAGTCCCGTTGCCGTATATGACACCGAGGGCAACGGCTATATCGTCTTCTGTACGGCCGGCGGCTATATGTACCTTTTCGATGGCCTTACAGGCAGAGTAATGGACTCCCTTGACATTGGCGGCAATGTTGAGGCCTCCCCCGCCGTGTACAATAATACAATCGTTGTTGGTACCCGGGCGCAAATGATCTGGGGTGTAAACATTAGCTAATCCAGGCAATTTTCTTGCATCAACATATAAGAAAAGTCCCGTACTTCTGTGCGGGACTTTTTCCCTATAATAATCCCTTTTTCTTAAAATAACTCTTGCAATTGTAAAATATATGTGGTACTATAATCAAGCGCTGTGAATAGTGGCAACTTCCGGGTGTGGCGCAGTTTGGTAGCGCGCTTGAATGGGGTTCAAGAGGCCCAGAGTTCGAATCTCTGCACTCGGACCATAAAAAAGTCCTGTAATCGTAATGGTTACAGGACTTTATTGTTTTTTATTCATCGCTCCAAAAAGCCTAATGTTTTAAATATATGTTGAACTAATAGTACTTCTTAGGTACATCATTCTCAAGCATCTCAGCAAGCGAAATAGCTTTAGATTTAAATATCACATCTGTATGTTAATCGAGGAAAGGAGACCCCAACATAGGAATCTCCTAATTGATCGAATTGTTTCAGCGTTCGCACCTGATGGGAAGACTTATGGTGATTTCCGTACCCTTTCCCAGTGTACTTTGCATATCGATTTTCCCTTGATGATAGCTGACGGCGTGTTTGACGATGGACAGCCCGAGCCCTGTCCCACCAGAGGCCTTAGAATGACTCTTATCCACACGGTAAAACCGCTCGAACACTCTGTCCTGATGCTCCGCGGAAATGCCAAAGCCAGTATCCTTAACGCTAATTTTTGCATATTTTTCGTCTGCGGACACCGTTATATCAATGCTTCCTCCGTCGACATTGTATTTAATCGCGTTGTCGCAAAGGTTACATGTTTCTTTAAATGGTGACGGTTCAATTACCAGCACAAGATAAGACTTTTAAAAATGTAATTGCTGCGGTAGTATTCACAGTTGATTTTGACAAAATATAAATAATTTAAAGGAGAGTGTTTAAAATGAGTAAGAAAAAGATATTGAGTGGTATTTTAGCAATGACAATGGTTTTTAGTTTAGGAGTGACAAGTGTATCTGCAATGGAGTTGACTCCAGAGAAGTTAGCAGATACAGAAAAATTAGACACAGTAGCAGGTACATATGATGGGGAAGCTTATAATAAGTATTACTTCTCTTTATCATATATACTTCCAATGGCGAGGGAGGGTGCAGATTGCACCCTCCCTTCACTCGTAGAGTAGGTTAATCAGGTTAATAAAGGTTAATAGATTTAAAGGATTCAAAGGCAGAATGATTAAGGAAACTTAACGAGAAAAGGAAAGTTTTGGACTAACAAAACTGTTTTAGATACTTT
>CAZNUD010000027.1:0-24628 GCA_964576195.1 uncultured Oscillospiraceae bacterium
GGATAAGCTCCCCTAATGGCGTAATACTGCCGCACCAGTGCGGACATTGCTTCCTCATCGCTTTCCAAGGGCTCATCAACAAGCCTGTAATCCTTGTCCACCAGGTTATCGCCATTATAATGAAGCACCGCAAAGGAGAATTTGGCCCCACGGTAAAAACCCACAACGTCCGTGTCCGCCCCTCCGGCGCCGATAACATTCTGCCGGTTTTGCAGTCCCTCAATGGATCGCAGTCTATCTCTCAGTCCCGCCGCCCGTTCAAACTGCATGGCTTCCGAGGACGCCAGCATTTCCCGCTGCAAATCAGCTCTTAATTCTGCGGATTTTCCGTTTAATATCATCTCCGCATCGCGGATGCTTTGGCTATATTGCTGTTCCCCCACCTTGCCCGCGCAGTATCCCAGGCAGTTTCCCATATGATAGTTTAGGCATGGCCGCTCCTTGCCCATTCCGCGCGGGAACTTTTTTCCGCAGGTGGGCAGCTTCAATGCCTTGCATAATGTGTCAATGATGTTCTTTGACACCACCCGTCCCCCATAGGGTCCGAAGTATTTTGCCCCGTCGTTTGCAACAGTGTTTGCGATAGTAAAACGGGGATAGCAACTTTTTACATCCAGCCGTATATATGGATAAGCTTTATCGTCCTTTAGTAAAATATTATAATGTGGCTGTTGGCGCTTTATAAGAGAGTTTTCAAGGCAAAGCGCCTCAAACTCCGACTCGGCTACAATGACGTTAAAGTCGTTTACCTTAGCAACCATCGCCTCCACCTTTGGCAGGTGCTCCCCGCGGAAATAGCTGGATACTCGGTTTTTAAGTTTCTTCGCCTTGCCCACATAAATAACCTCGCCGGCTTCGTCCAGCATAAGATATACCCCGGGTAAAAGGGGCAGCCTATTTGCTTTTTCTCTCAGCTCGTCGATATGCAAGGTTATACCTCCAGTTTTGCCTGTCTATTAAATACATGTATACTTTAACCTTGGTGCACAAAAAAATCAATACCGAAAGTACCAAACTCCGTTGCCTGCCAGAAAAAAGCCGGAACCGCCGCATAAGCGCAGCGGGTCCAGCTTTTTTAAGTACCTAAAAACAACCCTCAGCATTTTATATACTTGCGCAGAATTTCATGTAGCGCAATCTTGTCTATGGGCTTGCCTATATGATCATTCATACCGGCAGCCAGAGCTTGGGCCACATCCTCGGCGAAGACGTCCGCCGTCATGGCGATTATAGGAACATTCCTTCCGTCCGGGTTAACGGAAGCCCTAATAAGCTGCGTTGCCCTATAGCCGTCCATCTCCGGCATATGAACATCCATAATAATGGCATTATATGTTCCCTCAGGAGCCGCACTAAACAGCGCCACAGCCTCCTTTCCGTCCACCGCCCCATCAACGGTTAAATCCCATGAGCAAAGAATTGATTTGGCAATTTCCATGTTCATGTCATTGTCCTCTGCCAGCAAAATCCTTGCGCCGTTAAAACTTGGATCCTCTTCTTTTTTGCTTGCAGTTACATGATGCTTATCGCTGAGGTTCGCAAGAATATCAAAAACAGTTGACTGGAATAGCGGCTTTGATACAAAGGCGTTTGCCCCAATCTTCTCCGCCGAGCTCATTACCTCGGACAAGTCATAGGCGGAGATTAAGATAATGGGCAGCTCCGCTCCGGCAATGTGCCTTATCTGTCTTATTGTTTCCATTCCGTCCATCTCCGGCATCACCCAGTCCACAACACATACGTTGTAGCATAGGCCCTTTTCAGTCGCCTTTGAAACGGCGGCCACAGCCTCTTTTCCCGAACATACCGCATTGCATTCAACGCCTGAACGTTCAAACAGCAGCTTGAGATATTCACAGGTGCTAACATCGTCATCCACCGCCAACACCTTAAAATCGGAGAAATCATGCTCATAGGACAGAGCCGGCTGCTCCACTCGCTCAAGAGGAATGTCCGTGCTAAAGGTGGAGCCAATACCCACCCGGCTTTCTACATCAATGGTGCCACCCATAATATCCACCAGGTATTTTGTAATGGACAGCCCCAATCCCGTACCACCAAAGCGCCTTGTGATGGTTGCGTCGGTCTGCTCGAAGGGCTCCCAGATGTTAACAATATGGTCTTTTTCCATTCCTATTCCCGTATCCGAAACCTCGAAGTGAATTATCGCCCGATTATCGGCGTCCTCTCTTTGACTGATACGGAGTATAACGCTGCCATCTTCCGGCGTAAATTTCACAGCATTTGACAGGAGGTTTGTTATTATCTGGTTAAGGTGCACCTGGTCACCCACGAACCACTCGTCTGTCGGAGTGTCAAATATAACCTGAAAGTCCACCTTTTTATCCTTAGCCTGCGCGTAAAACATTACCGTCAGAGAGGAAACAAGGTTTCTAAAATCAAACGCTTCGTGGGCAATGGTAATTTTTCCGCTTTCTATTGCAGACGTATCCAGCACGTCGTTAATAACCGTTAAAAGATGCTTTGAGGCAATGGCGCTTTTGGAAAGGTATTCCACTGCCTTTAATGCCGCAAGCCTATATTCAGTTTTGCTTCCGGCCTTCTCCAGCTTACTGCTAGCAATGGAGTTATAGCCAATAATAGCGTTAAGCGGCGTTCTTATTTCATGCGACATCCGGGACACAAATATGCTTTTTGCCGAATTTGCATACTCAGCAGAAGTCAGCGCCTCTTGCAGCCGCACATTCTGCTCCCTCTCAATCCTACGTCTGCCAGTCGTAAACACCAGCATAATTGTAGCAAACATCAAAACAAGCAAAAGTGCAACAATTGCAATTATAAAAACCGGGTTATTATAAAGCACACTCCTCAGTGTCTGCGGTCTGGCTGCATAATCAGTGTATTTGAGCACCAACTCGGCATTGTCATCCTCACTTAAGCTGGCAGAGGCTTTCTCAAGGATTGAGGCAAGTCTTGAGTCTGCGTCTTCCCTTATGCCTATGGAAAATTTTAAGGTAATGCGCGGCATAACAACGCTGGTCAACCTGTTTGTCTCTTCCTTATAAACCACCTCTTGGGCGGTTCTTGTATAAAGATAAAGTCCATCGCAGCTACCGTTTAAAACTGCATTAACGCACTGGTCTATAGAATCAAAGGTAATGATAGTCTCATCCTTTGCAATTTCAGGTAAAAAGTGGTCTTTAATCTGACTGTTATTAACCACCGCAACAGTTTTTAAATCGCCCGTGTGTCCTTTCAAGGTTATCCTCGAAACGTCCGTATCATAATATGGGTCTATAAGTTTGTATCCATGCCTTTCCGCGTAGTTATAGTCAAAGCGGGCGGCCAGCAGCAGGTCAACGCCCTTATTTTCAATTATATCCCTGTACTCAGCATAGGTTTTTGTAGGCAACAGCTCAAATCCAAGTCCTGTCCTGCAGATAATTTCCGAAGCTATGTCGAAAATTATGCCTTCGGGCTTCTCATCGTTAAAATATATGTATGGGGAGGTTTCCGGCATAAGCACCGCTTTTAATACATCTCCCTTTGCCTGAAATTCGGTAATAAACTCTTTCTCCTCCGGTGTAAAGAAAACCGCATCTCCCATGTCCACAGAATAGTATTTATCATAAAGCGAATCATAAAGTCCTGGGTTATATAGGCTTATCCGCTCAAGAGCATAGTTTATCTCAGAGAGCAGCTCCCTGTCTCCCTTTCGCACCATTGCATGCACACCCTGCATCGCGAAAAGCTCAAGCCTTCTCGTGCCGGGTATAAGTCTCATGTTGCTGGTAACAATGCTGTCCACTTCAGAGCCTTTTAAGATAGCCTCCTCAAGCTCCTTGCTGGTTTTGTAGTACACCGGCGTATATGTAAAGCCCTTTTCTTCCGCAAAGGCCTCCAGACTAGCAATTTGAGAGGCATTTTCTATAAAGCCTATGCGCATGCCGTTATAGCCGCTATACTGCCCTGCAACATAGGGAGCCTGCCCCGCCTTAACAATAAGGCAGGTGCCGGACTGAGAAACCTCTCTTTCCGAAAAATCGTATGTTTCCATTCGCTCGGGCGTTTTAACAGCACTTATTACCATGTCAATCTCGCCGTCAAGCAGCATCTGCTGAATATCTGCCCAGCCCTTGTCATAGCCCACGTATTCGTAAACCCAGTTGTTATAAACCTTCATGGCCTGAAGCACCTCAAAGCCATAGCCGCTTCGATTGCCGGCATCGTCCATAACATTGTATCCCTCAATGTGATAATACCCAACGCGAACAGTCCTTGTAGAAACACTGTCCAGAGCAAAGGACGGGGCGGCACTGCTCAAAAACATCAATACAGCAATCAGCGCTAATATGGCACGGTTAAATAAGCTGCGCACATCGAATCCCTCTCTTCATTTGAATATGTATAATTCTAACATATTTTTTAAGGTATTACAAGGAATTTTGTACTAATATGTCGAAATTTCCCAAAACTGCTTAGGAAAGTCCTATTGGGGCTTTAATACTGCAACAACGCTTCTGTTCCAATATATAAAAAGCAGGCTGTCAAAGCCTCTCTGACAGCCTGCTGTGTTTACTCTTCATTTAAGACTTGGCGAACAATGCTTTCAACATTCGATACAATCCCGCTTTCCGCGGAATTGTCGGTCCACTTCGCCGGCTCTTCCGGAGCACTCTTCCTTCTGTGCTTTTTCACCTTAAGCTTTGTCTTGCGCAAATTTGTCTTTCTCTTTTTACCTGCGTCTTTCGGTTTCTTGACTGCCTTCTTGGCAGCCCTTTTCTCTCTGCGAGCCTCCCGGCGGCCGTAGCGGTCCTCCCAAGCTTCCTTAGCCTGAGCCTTACCCCGGTTTATTGCCCCAATAATAAGCTTTATCAGTTTTACCATTAGCACCACTGCAAAAATGAAGGGAATAAGCGCCAGCAGCGCAATGACAAGGTAAAGCCTTGCCACATAAACCTCAGATACCCTCGCTGCATTCTCCCAGTAGGGTAAAACTACGGCTTTACTTTGAATAGAACGGTCGCCGAAATTCTTAAATATTTGATAAATACTATTAAAACTATACCTTTTGCTGTTTTCAACAACTGCCACATCATCGTTAGCCATGCCTTCTGAAACGGTCTTTAGTGCAAAGCCCGATATGGGGTCAAGCATAGCCATTTCGTAGCAGTTGATGCTTGCCGCTCCATCCTCACCGTAAAGCCGAGAGCAGTGCATAAACACCAGGGGCTTGTTGGAAAAACAGCGCTGGGAAAACCTGTCTGTTTCTCTCTCAACAACTCCCGCAATATAGCATAGTCTGCCATTAACCTCCATGGTCATGCCATCAAGCACTGTGCCACCGAAAAGCTTCCATGCAAGTTCCCTATCAATTACCACGCGGTCAAGCATAACATCCTCATCGCTGATGTAGCTCCCGCTCAAAAGGTTGTAGGGGTGGAATAGAAAAAAGTCGCCTCCTACTCCGATTGCTGTGGCTTCGCTGCTGCCCCTCTCCCCCTTGGTCTGAGCAGATGAGATTGCAGCATAAGCATCAGTCCAGTAACTGCCCTGTTCCGGTGCCTCAACGCCTGCTTCCGCAAGCTTTTTGTCAACAGTCTCCCTAAAGGTTCTCACTTGCTCCTCGGTTTTTTCCTGCCCCACCGGGTAAAAGCAGGAAACCTGAGCAAAGCGTTGGTCTCTATCTCCCGCCCAGCGCTCGGCTGCCTTTTGGCTGTTAAGCGTTTTGCCTATGCTGTCGCATCTAAACACGCAAACACCTATCAGCATCAAAAGAAGGACGTTAACAATTGCAATTATTATATTAATTTTCTTTTTCACTAAACGCCCTCCCTTCAAAATCCGTTCGTTATCAGTCGGCCAGTCTCACCAGTGTGCCGCTTTCTATGGGCTTGTTTGATGTGGTAATGACCATATCGCTGTAAGACAGTCCCCCCGAAACTGCGCTGTTAACATCATCGTTGGCCTCAACCCTAATGTCAATGCGCTTAGCCATGAAACGGTTACCCAGCGGACTGCTCTTTGAAACTACCACTAGCACAAAGCTGCCGTTGTTATCGGTCCTAATGGCGCTTGTGGGCACAATAGAGTCGTAGCTTCCGCCTCGCTCGCCTATAGAAAGGCTGATAGTGGAATCGCTTTGTACATCGCCGCTGAGCTTAAACCGCAAAATTTTGCTGGAGCTGGGGTTTTGTGGGTCTGTTTTTATTCCCACAAGTGTTGCGGTAATATTGGCGCCCCAGTAGCCCCCGGAAACCTCTGCCTCATCGCCAACCTTGACTTTCCTACTCTTTTCCAGGCTTACCGCAAAGCTAACGCCGTATCCCTTTTCGGGGATTTCTATGGTCATCAGCACGCTTGAGGCCTCCGCAGTCTTTCCTGCGGTAATTTCTATACTCTTAATAACACCTGCAACCTCACTTGTAATGCTTGCTCCTTCGCCGCCTGACTTAAGATCCTCAAGTGCCTTGCGTTTTTCTTCAATTTTTTCTCTGTCTGCATCCAGCTCAATGCTGGTTTTTTGGTCGGCCTTTCGGGCGTTAGCCAAAGCGTCCAATGCTGTTTGCAGTTCTGTTTCTTTGGCCTCAACTGTGGACTCTGCCGTTTTATAGGCAGCCTGTTTTTCCTTAAGCTTTGCCAGTGCCTCATCTGCATTTGTCTTGGTTCTGTTAAGCTCAACAAGCTTTACCTTTGCCTCAGTAAGAGAGCTTGCCCCCTTTGCCGATTCAAGGGTGTCCTGAGCTGCCTTGACCTTTGTGTAAGCCTCAACCATCTTGATCATATACTCGGTGCTCATAGCCTGAGGGGGATAGTAATACTTGGAGAAGAGGCTAACCTGGGGCTCGTCCGCATCTGCAGGCTCCTCTTCTAGGGCTGTGGTATTAAAGCTGCTGATCTCTGCATTGGGATCAGTAGCCAGTGTAATCTTATATTTTTCCACCAGCGCCGACATAAAGACAGCTCTGTTCTCGTCCTTTTCCTCGTCCGAGCTTATATCATTTCTGCGCATCCACTCATCGGTCTGTTCAACAAGGACGGCGTAGTAGTAGCCGTGAATAAGCATAACGGCATCAAGCGCATCCTCAGCTTCTTTAAGGGAAAGGGAGGAAGAGCCCGCCTTCTTTTCAAGCTGGGCTATTAGATCCTCCTGAGTTTTAACTTTAGCAACACAGGTATCAACATAGTCCTCAGCCTTTTTAAGGTCCTCGTCGGATACGTAATTTGTATCTCTGTCGGTCTTCGCCTTCTCCAGTGCCGCCGATGCTGAATTGACCGAACGCGTTTCCTTAGCGTACTCTCCGTCACTGGCATCCACAAGCTTAAGCTGATAGGCTAAGACCAACTGGTCCAGCTCATTTTGCGCAGCTTTAATGTCTTCGCTCTCCGCATCAGAAAAGTACAGCAGGGTGTCCCCCACCGCAACAGCATCTCCCACCCTTACAGGAACTGACTCCACCGTACGGGTATGCTTGCTCTTGATCTCAAAGCTCTCGTTTGCAGAAACCTGTCCGGAACCTCGGATTCTCGCATTTAGGGAGCCAGACTGTACATACTGCGCCGCCACCTCCGGAAGAGAGTGGTTCATAATTGTATTGGAGAAGAACGTCAGCAGAAGCATAACCGCCAGAAATATAATAGCCGCGTTCTTGACCCAGCCCCTCTTTTTGACCTCAGTCATAAGCCAACCGTCCCTTCAAGCCGCCATACGGCAATTGGTATAGTAATAGTTTTCAGCCCTTAACAGAGCCTGAGTGCGTAATGCCGTCCACCAAAGCTTCCTCACCGTGAAGAAACAGCAGCAGCGACGGTATCATGTAAATGGTAGCTACGGCAAATGCCAGACCCACCTCGCCGGAGTTTATGGTTGAAAGAAAAACCGAAAGAGGCTGCTTTTCCATATCCGGTAACAGGATGAGCGGCTGCTCAACCATGTTCCAGTAGTCAATAAAAACTAAAATCCCTATGGAGTATAGGGCGCTTCTACATTGGGGAATACATATTTTTATAAATATATTCCATTCGCTGGCGCCGTCCAGCTTTGCAGCTTCAATGAGCGAAACAGGGATTCTCCGCATAAATTTCGTCAGTAAAAACACTGAAAATGGCGCAAAAGTTCCCGGAAAAATAATCGCCCAGCGTGTGTTAAGTAGGCCCAGCCAGTTAGATACCAAATAGTTTGGCACCAATGTTACCTGATAGGGCATTAACATGAGAATTACATAGAAAAAAAACAAAAATGACTTAAATTTTCCCCGGTAACGAGTAAAGCTATAAGCTGCCAAAGCCGCAACCGCTACCTGCAAAAGCACAATCGGCACCACCAGAATAGCGGAGTTCCAAAACTTCAGCAGATATTCAGGGCTTTTAAGCAGCGCTGTGGCATACTGGGAAAAAACCACCTTGTCAGGAATAAACTTTAAATTTACCTTCTCCGATATAAAGGTTTTCTTGTCCGCTACGGCGTTCTGAAAAACAGTACCGTAGTTTGCGGCTATTTCCGACTGTGACATAAAGGAGTTGGAAATCGTCAGCACAGTAGGCAGCAGAAAGGCTATGGCAAAGAAGGCAGCAAGAAGCGTAAGCGCTCCCCGTCCCAAATAACGCTTTTTCTTCATCCCTCAACGTCCTTTCCAAGCTTGTCCTCAAATATAAACAGCAACGCAATAATAACCACCATCACGATAGCCATTAGCACCGCCGCAGCAGAAAGCTTCTGATAGTCCAAGGATTTGAAAGTGTTGTTCATAAAGTGCTGCAGCATATATAAGCTCTCAACCGGGTATTCGCCTGTAAGTAAAAAGACCTCCCGGAACACCTTGAAGGAGTTAATAAGCGATAGAATGGTAACAAACAATACTGTCGGAGATAAGTATCGTAGGGTTATATGCTTAAATTTAAACCAAGGCGTTGCCCCCTCAATGTCTGCCACCTCCAAAAGTTGCTTTGGAATATTGTTTAGAGCCGCCATAAATAAAATCATGTTGTAGCCAAGGTTCTTCCACAAAAACAGGAGTACCACGACCACCTGAGCATACTGGGACTTCAACCAGTCAATTTTTTCTATACTAAAGTTTTCCAAAAGATCGTTGACCGTACCGTTGTAACTAAAAAGCACCTGCCATATAAGAACCACAGACGCAACCGGTACCATCAGGGGGCTGAGAAAGAAGGTGCGAAACTGGCTTTTAAGCGGTATCCTCGCTTCCAGCATTTCCGCCAGAAGGAAGGGCAACACCACAGCCAGAGGCACCGCAATTGCCGAGAAAATCGACGTATTTTTAGCCGCAGTGCGAAATGCCGAGTTTTTAAATAAGGAAATGAAGTTTTTTAAGAAAACAAATTCGTGCTGAATGGGGTTATTAATAAGTGAATAAAAAACGATTACAAAAAAAGGCAAGATGAAAAACACACCAACGCCAATGACACTCGGAGACAGAAAGGCCAAGTCGCGCAAGCGATCTCTTTTGCGTTCTGTCTGTGAAAGCCACCACCTTCGCAGTCTAAAGCGTTTAATGCTTTTCATCTCACCATCTCTTTTCTTCTAAAGAGGGCGCACAAGGCGTGCGCCCTTATACCATCACTTATTTCTTATCTCTGCTCGTTGATATAAATGTTCATGCGGCTCTGAATAATTTCGGCAGTCTGAGAAACATCCTTTTCGCCTTTGAAGAAGGCCTCGGCCTCCTCAGCAATGATGTTTATGATGCCCTCGTCGTATGAAACACACTTTGTCACGGAGTTGATCATGTCCATAAGCTGATCCGCTTCCTCCTGTGTAATGGCGTAAAACTCGACTACCTCGCCGTCGCCATAGCTCATGCCACCTCGGGAAAGTGGGATCTTGTTGCCGAATTCGTCAGTGGTGTATTCCTGCTTCATAGCTTCAGCAAGCTTTTCGTCAAATACCTTCTGAACAATTGGGAAGTTCCACTGATCCTTCTGATAATCCTCATCAAGCATGGTGCGCATAAACTGCCATGCACCTTCTTTGTTCTTGCAGCTGGTAGTCATAGCAAGGCCGCCGTTAAAGCTTGCAACGTTGCCGTCTCTGTTGGAGCTGGGAAGGCCCTTGAAGGTAACGCTGCCGCCAAAGGTTGCCTTATAGTACTGGAAGTTCTGGAAATCATTTGCGGAGAATAAATCAAAAAGCTGACGTCCTTCCCGGATAAGCACGGCAGGCTCAACCCATTCGTTGTCTTGCATCGCAGCTTGGTTATCCTCGGAGCTGGGGAAGCTCTTGGCAAATTCCAGCAGGCCCTTAAAGCCGTCGGAGTTAAAGTCGCATTTCCCTGTCTGCCAGTTCATATAATCGTCCATGTTCATCATGCAGAAGTACTGTAAAACGCTGTTTCTGTCAATGTGCAAACCAAAGGGCTTATCTGCTCCTGGGTGCTGGCTAATTATATCCTGCATCTCATCCATAGTCCATCCCATTTTATTTCCAACAACGCTGGGGGAAGCAATAATGGAAATAACAGTGAAGCCGCTTGCCAACTGATATAGCTTTCCGTCTGTTTCAGTGGCCTTCATTATGCTCTGAACCATGTCCTCCCTGCTGTAATCAGCATCGCTGTCTAAAAAGGAGTAAAGATCCTCAAGCAGTCCCTTTGCGGCATACTGCTGATAAGGTAGCTGAGACACATCTAGAAGGTCTGGCACCTTGCCTGATATGATTTCGGTGTTGAGTTTTGTAATGCCGGCGTTATCGTCGTCGTCGGTATTAAACTCCGAATAATCAAGAATCTCGATACGGTAGTCGGGGTTGGTTTTATTAAACTTGAGCACCCGTTCTCTCACGTTGTAATCCAGCCACATGGTTGCCATGGTAAGAATGGCTTTTTCTTTAACCTCGCTTCTGGGGGTCTTTACAAGGTTAACGATTTCGTAGCTTGGATTGCCGCCTTCCCTGTTCCATTCCCTTGAAATTGCGAAAACGTTGCCATCGTCGCTAACGGTGCTAAACTCAATGTTGTCGCTGTTAATGTCGCAGTTAATCCAGTTGAGGATCTTGGTTCCGGCTTCTGTTTTCAGGTCATAACCGTAAAGGTTGGAGTTGTCAGAGTAGCAAAAATCGTAAGTATTCCCTCCGGAGCTGGTGCGCCATACATCGTTGGGGATTTTTTTATCCTCGCCCCAGTCCTTCGTGGCAACATCAATTCTCTTGAGCACCCTGCTTCCGGCGGCCTGGTCGTATGCGGCAATGCCAACAAAACCATCTCTGCCCTTAATAAAGCTGTCAACCCAACCGTCAAATTCAAGTCTGAACAAAAACTGGCAGTCGCTGTCGGATACGAAAACGCTATTGTTTCCGTCGCTTATGTATACGTTGCCAAGTGTGTCAACAGTCATGTCGCTTACATAGAAGCTGTAATACTGCGCATCCTCGCCTTCGGGTAAAACAATGTGATCGGTCAGGTCCAAAACACCAAGCTCGGCGCCGGTGGGAGAAAGCTTACGAATATAGTTTTTTGTTTCATCTTTAACATAATGCTCCCAGCGATCATCCGTAGCCTCGTTAAAACCCTCGGGAAGATCAAATATGGTCTGGGAAGTATTCTCAGCCACCCATAGGTTTCCATCCTTATCCGCACAAATCCTGTTAATGTTGGAGGATGAAAAATCGCCTTCGGGCTTTTCGGGGGCTGCATAATCGGAAAGATTTGTGTAATCGGTGCCATCGGTCTTCATTGAGAAAAGTCCGGTTACATAGTTAATATCAAATTCCCTGGGCTCCTCAATGGCATCTTCTACCTCAGCCGTAACTTCAGATAATTCCTCAACCGCGACAGCGGCGGTGCTTGAGATATAGCTTCTATCATCTTTATATAAGTTCTCGTAATACTCGTTCATCTCGTCAATTTCTGCATCTGTAACTGATGTGCCATCGGAGTGAACCGGCAAATTTTGTGTGAAGTAGATTGTATCGCCCACACAGGAAAGATTGTTCATTTCCTTAACGTTTTTGTCTATAGTCACATAGTTGGAAACATAAACGTATTCGGAAAGCCCATCGCCTGAGTTGCCCTGAGTTCCTTCATTATTCTTGCCACAGCCTGCCAGCGTCCCGGTTAAAAGTAATGTTGCCAAGGCCGCCGCCAAAACTCGTTTGGTTCTCTCAGTTTTCATAATTTCACCTCATAATTGTTTGTTGTGTATTATTCGTGCTAGTACAGACGTAATATAACACTTTGTATATTAATTGTCAAGAATATACAATATGTATTTAACAGAAGATCTCAGCGCTATTTTATCGTTCCAATATTTGACGGTGAGACATTTAAAAAGTTCCCCATATTTTTTCCTTTTTTGCGCTCGTCCTTACCTTTAAACCTTCCGCAAGTCCAATGCCCATAGTTTACATCAAAACACTCTCCGATGCAACTAATGAGATTTGTCCTAATACACATATTTTAATATAGAATAAACATATTTTTTCCATATATATTTCCAAGGTTTTTCTTAAAAACAGCTATTTTGCATTATTTACAAAATGTGCTGCAATTTTTGTTGAAATTGCAAAAAATAAATTTGAAATCGCTTGACATAAGCCTGTTAAACTGGTACAAATATAAAAGTTGCAGTCAGAAAATAAAACTATCCCGCTGCGTCCTATGTTCATCCGACGCGGCGGTGCAGAAGCCTACGAACCATAGGAGCACATATGAAATCTACCTCACATTTTGCAATCGCTCATCTCATTTTTGCCGCCCTTCAAACCCGGGGTGTGTACTTAAACCGTGTTGCCTTTGTTTATGGCAACATTGCCCCGGATTACGACCCCAACCTACTTATCCCCACCCACTTCACAAAAACCTGTGAGCGTATGCTCAGCGAAATTTCCTATGACCTATCTCAGCTTCCCCTTGAGCAGGATGGTCGTGTTGGCGCAGAGTATTCCAAGCGTCTGGGCATTTTATGCCACTTTTTATGCGACTATTACTGCCGAGCACACAACAAGAATTTTGAAGGCGGCTTGAAGCAGCACACCTTTTATGAAAACAGTCTTGACCAATATCTGCGTCATAACTGTATGGAGCTATTTGACATTGGAGATTGCTCATCCCTTGACCTGAGTTCCTCGGCGTATTTACTAAAAATTGAGGTTCTTAATCTAAAGGGCAGATACCTTTCAGCCCCCAACACTCTCCAGACAGATTTAGAATACGCCTATGCCGCCTGCCTTCAGTGCATTAGCAGTCTGGTTGCAATTTCTCAGAAGAACATTGCTCCCCACTCCCAGTTATGGCTTGACGACCTTATCGCACGACTCAAGGGCTACGCTACCGGCGAAAGTCTTGTATTTCGAATGTTTTTCTATAAAAACCGTAATAACAACATCTTTTTTCTCCCTGATCTTATGCCCCCTATCTGCACAAGCTAACAAAGCTTATATACATAAAGCGGACTTACCGTAACACCAGTGTTTGGCATTATGGTATGTCCGCTTTTTTTATAATCAAATCGCGCACCCAGACCGAAAGGACGGTCCGGATACGCGACTTGCACATTTATGGAGGAGTGAATTACCAGCAGATTAATTAAAGGGTATCAACTGAGTTGATATACTTTACGAGGCTGATGAGCTTGTTGCTATAGCCCCATTCGTTATCATACCAAGATACCAGCTTAACGAACTTTTCATTAAGCATAATGCCCGCTCCAGCATCGAAGATGGAGGTGCGGGGATCACCAATGAAGTCAGAAGAAACAACCTTCTCGTCGGTGTATCCAAGGACGCCCTTAAGCTCTCCCTCAGAGGCTTCTTTTATAACCTTGCAGATTTCCTCATAGGTGGTGCCCTTCTCGAGGTTGACGGTCAGATCAACAACAGAAACGTCCAGAGTAGGAACGCGCATGGCCATACCCGTGAGCTTGCCGTTAAGCTCGGGAATAACCTTGCCAACGGCCTTTGCAGCGCCAGTGGAGGAGGGGACGATGTTGCCGGCTGCAGCTCTGCCGCCGCGCCAGTCCTTCATGGAGGGACCGTCAACAGTGCGCTGGGTGGCGGTGGTTGCGTGAACAGTGGTCATAAGACCGCTCTCAATGCCGAAGTTATCATTAATTACCTTGGCAAGAGGCGCAAGGCAGTTGGTGGTGCAAGATGCGTTAGAGATTATCTTTGTACCCTTAACATAGCTCTTCTCGTTTACACCCATAACAAACATGGGGGCATCCTTACTGGGGGCGGAGATAACGACCTTCTTAGCGCCGGCATCAATATGAGCCTGTGCCTTCTCAATTGTGGTGAACAGACCGGTTGCCTCTAAAACATAGTCTACGTTCAGTTCTTTCCAAGGCAGCTTTGCGGGATCCTTCTCGCAAAAAACAGGAATGGAATTACCGTTTACAACGATGCTATTTTCAGTGTGGCCAACATCGCCCTTGAATTTGCCGTGAATGGTGTCATACTTGAGCATATATGCCATGTAATCAGGTGTAAGCATGTCGTTGATGCCCACAAATTCAACATCGTCATATTCCAGTCCGGCGCGGAAAGCAAGCCTGCCAATTCTGCCGAAGCCGTTAATTGCAACTCTGATTTTATTCATATCAGTGCCTCCTTAAAATCTAAAGCGTCGTTGTTACGCTCGTGTCACACGTTTGTTACGACGCCATTATACTATATATATATTCTCTTGTAAATAGTATTTTCAAAATAGTTCTAAAAAACTCCTAATGTTTTAATCTTTTAGAATTTTGGCGACCCTCTGATCAAACCCTTAAGGGTGATAAGAGCTGCCGCCAAATATAATCCTTCTTAAGTTATTTGTCAACGCTTCTTGTGAAGGAAACGCCATCCTTATGAAGAGCTATGTCCAGGGTTATTCTGTCTGCCCTTATAAGACTCTGTGTGTATTCGTAAATCATGCCGGTTTCGGTTCTAGTGCGGCGCTGCACATAAAAGGCACAGCTTCCCTGCTTGCAGCCGAGCAATTCTGCCTCCTCGCGACCAAGCACAACAGCCTCGTAGGAATCAATCGCCGAGGCCGGCGCAATCCCGACCTCATAAAGTAAGCTGTAAAAACTGTGGGTTCTAAGAAGCTCCCGAGTAAGCTTTGGGTAAATGTACTGAGGATAGAAGGAGGTTTCCAGAATAAGCGGCTCCCCGTCAACATTTCTTATACGGGTAAAGCGGTAAACCGCCGTATCCTGCGTGTTAAGCTCTAGTACGCGGATAATATCAGGTGTCGGCTCCATCACCTCAAACTCGATAAGCGTAGACGAAGGCGTAAGACCCATTGAGCTTATTTCTGAGGTAAAAGAATAGACATTCTCTGTTTTCCTGCGCATCTTAGGCTCGGCCACGAAGGTGCCCCTTCCCTGCTTACGAACAACAAGCCCCTCTGCCTCAAGAGCGCCAATAGCCTGCCGAACGGTGCTTCGGCTAACGCTAAAGGTTCTGCAAAGCTCCGCCTCAGAGGGCAGAAGCTCGCCGGGTCCAAGAGTCCCGGCGGTAATGTTGCGCTTTACGATACTCACTAATTGCGAATAGAGAGGAATATCGCTGTCCATAGACAGCGCACTTAGTAAAACAGGATTAGTTTCCACAGATTATTGCCCCTTTAGTTATTGTTACATCATTATAATCATAACAACTTGTAATTACAAGTGCAAATTTCAGTTTTTAGTAATTTTTGTCATCATTTTGCATATACACTGAGAATTTTGCAAAATTGCTTTAATATTATTGTATCTCCCTAAACTCATAATAACCAAAATCAACTTGACATTATTTAAGTAAGCGATTATAATTGTCGTGCAAAGCCATTGATTATGGCCCTTAAAGTGCCGAACGGCGCATTTGGAGGGAGGGAAATAGAATGTCAGAAGTACGTGTAAAAGAGAATGAATCTCTGGATAGCGCTCTCAAAAGATTTAAGCGGAGTTGCGCAAAGTCCGGCGTGATGTCAGACCTCAGAAAAAAGGAATACTATCAGAGCCCCAGCGTAAAGCGTCGCAAGAAATCTGAGGCTGCCAGGAAAAACAAGAACAAGCGCTATTATTAATTTGTGATCAAACGATCCCGCCTCTTCCGAGGCGGGATTTTTCCAAATTTTTTAAGTTAAGGGGTGCAAAATGGAGAAAAATTACATAGCCTCCTCTGCCCAGCTTGATTTGGTAAAAACCTTTGAATGCGGTCAGTGCTTTCGCTGGGTCTCGGATGAAAACGGTGTTTACACCGGTATTGCTTATGGACGCATACTAAAAATTTGGCGTGAGGGTGCGGATATTTTTTGCTCCGCTCCCGAGGACGATCTCCCCTTTTGGCGAATTTACCTTGACTTAAACGATGACTACTCCTGTGCCAATGCTAGCTTTTCCTCCCCGGAATACTTAAAGGAATGCGCTGAGTACGGTAAAGGTATTCGAATCCTACGTCAGGAGCCTTGGGAAGCTCTTTGCAGCTTCATCATTTCCCAATGCAACAACATTCCGCGCATTAAGAAAATTGTTTCGATCCTCTGCCGCTTATACGGCGAGGAGCTTTCCCCTGGGATGTTCTCCTTTCCCGATGCTGATATAATATCTCAATTGCAGGAAGAAGACCTTGCCCCCATTCGCAGCGGCTACCGGGCAGCTTATGTTTTAGCCGCGGCCAAGGCAGTCTCCAGCGGCAGTATTAGTCTAGAAGCACTGAGAACTATGCCTGCTGAGGAAGCGCTAGAAAAAATAAAATCTCTCCCCGGCGTTGGCAGTAAGGTTGCAAGCTGCTTTATGCTCTATGGTCTACACCGCATGGACAGGTTTCCCATAGACACATGGATAAAAAAAGCACTTTCCTGCCACTTTCCACCGGATTTTGACCCAGCAGAATTGGGCCCATGGTCAGGGCTTGCTCAGCAATACATTTTCTTTTATACCCGCACAAATGAACAGTGGCAGAAAAATAAAAAAATAGTGTGTTGACAAGCTATCCACCGGTGGAGTACAATACATAAAATTTATATCTACAAATACTATATAGTGAAAGGGAGCGGTTAAATTGGAACTAAACAACACTTACACCGACCGTTTCGTAGGTGAGGGCCTCACCTACGATGATGTGCTTCTGCTGCCGGCAGAGAGCAACGTTCTTCCCGCTGATGTGGATCTCAGCACGCAGCTTACAAAGAGCATAAGGCTCAACATCCCCCTCATAAGCGCCGCAATGGATACCGTCACCGAATACCGCATGGCCATTGCTCTTGCAAGGGAGGGTGGCATAGGCGTAATCCACAAAAACATGAGTATAGATAATCAAGCAGAGCAGGTAGATTTAGTAAAGCGCTCCGAAAACGGTGTTATAACCAATCCCTTTTCACTTACACCCGAGCGAACCATTGGCGAAGCAGACCAGCTTATGGCAAAGTTCCGCATTTCAGGCGTGCCTATCGTTGATACAGGTGGTAAGCTTGTGGGTATTATCACCAACCGCGACATGAAATTTGAAACCGATATGTCTCAGCTTATTCAAAATATAATGACCAGTAAAAACCTTATTACTGGCAAGGTCGGCACCACACTCGAAGAGGCCAAGACCATCCTCCACACCCACAAAATTGAAAAGCTGCCCATAGTTGATGATTCCGGTAATCTCCGTGGTCTTATCACAATTAAAGATATTGAAAAAGCATTGACCTATCCCAATTCCGCTAAGGACTCTCACGGGCGCCTCCTTTGCGCCGCCGCCATAGGCGTTACCAGCGACGTTTTGGACAGGGCTGGAGCCCTTGTAAACGCCGGAGTCGACGTTCTGGTTCTGGACAGCGCCCACGGTCACTCTAATAACATCATAAAAAATGTCTCCTTGATTAAAGAAAAGTACCCGCAGGTACAGCTTATCGCAGGAAATGTGGCCACCGCTGAAGCAACGGAGGCTCTTATAAAGGCAGGTGCAGACTGCGTGAAAGTCGGCATAGGCCCCGGTTCCATCTGCACCACTCGCGTGGTTGCCGGCATAGGCGTCCCCCAGATGACCGCTGTTTTAGAATGCGCGGCCATGGGCAGCAAGTACGGCATCCCTATCATAGCAGACGGCGGCATCAAGTATTCAGGCGATATTGTCAAGGCCCTTGCAGGAGGATCTTGCGTTGTTATGCTTGGCAGCCTTCTTGCCGGCTGCGAGGAAAGCCCCGGAGAATCCGAGGTATACCAGGGCCGTCAATTCAAGGTCTATCGAGGCATGGGCAGCATCGGTGCAATGAGCCACGGAAGTCGGGACCGTTATTTCCAAGAGGATAACAAAAAGCTTGTTCCCGAGGGCGTTGAAGGCCGTGTGCCTTACAGGGGTCCTGTGTCTGACACCATTTTCCAGATGATGGGCGGTCTTAGATCCGGCATGGGCTACTGCGGTGCAAACACAATTGACCTTCTGCGCACAAAGAGCCGCTTTGTCCGTATAACCGGCGCAGGTCTAAAAGAAAGCCATCCCCATGACATTTATATTACAAAGGAAGCCCCCAACTATACTATGAACCCTTAATTACGGTTATATCAAATATTCAGAGCCGCGCCAAAAGGCGCGGCTCTGAATTGTAACTGTATAATCAAACCCCATTTGAATCTCCTTTGAATATTAATAATACCCTGTTTCCCTTGCTAAATTTTGTTCCAATGTGTATAATGTAATGTACTAATTTTTCCACAAAAGCTTATAAGGAGGTGCCTCATGGACGACAGAATCAGCCAACTTAAAGACATGATAGAAAGCAGTAGCAGCATAGTGTTTTTTGGCGGTGCAGGTGTCTCCACTGAAAGCGGAATTCCCGACTTCCGCAGTGTTGACGGACTTTACCAACAAAAATACAAATACTCTCCGGAAGCTATTTTAAGCGGCAGCTTTTTCCGTGAAAACCCTGAGGAGTTTTATAAATTCTACAGGGACAAGCTGGTCGTGCATAATGTAAAGCCGAACAAGGCTCACTACCGTCTTGCAGAACTTGAGGCCCAGGGCAAGCTCTCCGCCATAATCACCCAAAACGTCGATGGCCTGCATCAGGCTGCCGGCAGCAAAAAAGTCTATGAGCTTCACGGCACCGTACACCGTCTATATTGCTCCAAGTGTTACAAGTCCTTTGATGAGGCTATAATTGATGAGTACGCCGGTGTTCCCCGTTGCTCCTGTGGCGGCGTCATCCGCCCAGACGTGGTGCTCTACGAAGAAAGCCTTGACCAAGGCGTTATTGCCGGAGCCGTAAAGTCTCTTTCCAACTGTGACATGCTTATAATCGGCGGCACTTCTATGGTAGTCTACCCCGCTGCAGGGCTAATCAATTATTACCGCGGAGACAAGCTGGTACTTATTAACCGAGACCCGACCCCGGCGGACAGCCGGGCAAACCTGGTAATACACGATAAAATTGGAGAGGTGTTCGCTCAGGTATAATTACTCGAAAGGACTGAATTATCATCAGGACCAATATTTTAGGTATTCACTTTGACGATCTTACCATGGACCAGGCGCTTACCAAGGCCATTTCCCTCATGGCGGGAAAAGAAGCCGCCTATGTGGTAACCCCCAACCCGGAAATTGTAATGCTCTGCCGCAAGGACCCGCATCTTAACGAAGCTGTTAATAAAGCCTCCCTTGTGCTCCCTGACGGCATAGGAATAATACACGGCTCCAGGATCCTCGGCACCCCTATGAAGGAAAAGATTCCAGGCATAGATTTTGCCCAACGTCTATTTGAAATAATGGCTAGAGACGGCAAGACTCTTTACCTTCTCGGTGCCAAGCCCGGCGTAGCCGAAGCTGCGGCAGATGCTCTCCGTTTAGCACACCCGAGCTTGCAAATCCTTGGGACAAACGACGGCTATTTTAAGGACGACGGACCGGTTATTGAAAAGATCAACGCTGCTTCTCCGGACCTTCTTCTTGTCTGCCTCGGCGCTCCCAAGCAGGAACTTTGGATGCAGAAAAATGCCCCTGCATTAAGCGTCGGGCTCATGGCAGGGCTCGGCGGTTCTTTAGACGTTTTCGCGGGAGTTGAAAAACGCGCTCCGGAACGCTGGCAAAAACTTGGCCTGGAGTGGCTTTACCGCCTAAAGAAAGACCCCAGACGCGCAAAGCGTATGTCAAACCTCCCAAAATTCGGCTTTGCCGTTATAGGCAGCCGCATCACGGGCAAAAAATAATTATTGAGCGAGGATCAAAGCCATGGCGGGAAAGCTATTTGTACTAGAAGGTATAGACGGCAGCGGAAAATCAACCCAGTTTAAGCTGCTTACAGACAGGCTTGAAAAGGAGGGCGTTGCCTTCCGCAAGCTTGCTTTCCCCCGCTATAACGAAAGCTCCTCCGCCCTTCTCCGTTCCTATTTAAGCGGTGAATTTGGTTCACGCCCGGAGGATGTCAGTGCCTTTGCCGCCTCCACCTTTTTCTTTGTGGACCGTTACGCCTCCTACAAAAGCGATTGGGGCGATTACTACAATAATGGCGGCCTAGTTCTTTGTGACCGCTACACTACATCCAATGCCATCCATCAGGGTGCTAAGCTTCCCCAAAGTGAGCAAGCTCAGTTTTTCGACTGGCTTTACGATTTTGAATTCCGTTTAATGGAACTTCCCCGTCCGGACAGCGTCCTATACATGGATATTGACCTTAAGACCTGTATTGAGCAAATGCGTCTGCGACAAGAGCGGACCAACACCAAGGGTGATATACACGAATTGAATCCCGACTACCTTGCCGCCTGCCTGAAGGCCGGCTCTGCCGCCGCCTCACGCTTAGGCTGGAGCAAAATTTCATGTATTAGCGAAGGAACCATGCGAACTCCTGAGAGCATTCATGAAGAAATATTTGAAATAATAAAAGGAGCATTAGAATAATGGTTTTAGTAATTCTGGCCAATGGCTTTGAGGACGCGGAAACCTTTGTCCCCATTGACATCCTCCGCCGGGGCGGTGTTGAAGTGCGCTTAATCTCCACGGAGATTACAGCGGAGGTTAAAAGCAAATACGGCATAACGATATTTGCCAACTACCAAGTTGATAATATATTCCCTTCTAAGAGGGACACCATACTCATCCCCGGAGGCTCCGATGCCGTTAATAGCATTCTTGCAAACCGCAACGCCATGAACTTCATAGCTAAGGGCATAACCGAAAATTCGAGCTATGCCGCCATCTGCGCCGGGCCCACCGTTCTTGCCGCCATAGGCATTTTGGACGGAAAAAACGCTACCTGCTACCCCGGATGCGAACCCGATATGGCAAAGGCCGTTTGCCACTGCGACAAGCCCCTTTGCATAGAAGAAAAGATTATAACCGCCCGTGCAGCCGGTTCCTCCTTTGACTTTGGCTTTGCAATCCTTGAAAGCATTAAAGGCAAGGCAGAAGCGGACAAGATCCGCGCCGACATGTATTTCTGACCTGTGGAAAAATCACAGCTACGAGAAGAAATCCGCCATCAAATAAACGGGCTGGATTTGCTCTATATATCAGAGAGCAACAGGGCCATAAGCTCCCTTCTGCTCTCCCTTCCCGAATTTGTTTCGGCTGGCCGGGTCTTCACCTATTTAAGCGTTAACCGTGAGGTGGATACAAGGGCCCTTATAGCCCACTGTCTTAGTACCGGCAGGCCCGTGGCCATCCCCCGAACAGAGCCGGGCAGGAAAATGAGTTTTGCTGAAATAACTTCCCTTTCCGAAAATATGGTGTTAAACCCTTACGGAATCCCTGAACCTATTAAGTCCCTCCCGTCAGTTTATCCCCGGTCCGGCGACATAATAGTGGTTCCCTCCCTCTGCTTCGACAGTCGTGGGTTTCGGCTGGGACATGGCGGCGGCTATTATGACCGCTTTTTATCCCAATGTCCGACTCCAACTGTGGGACTCTGTCGCTGCCGGATTTTACAGCAAACATTACCGGTGGAGCCACACGACCTTCCGGTAGATATTCTTATAACCGAGAAAAAAATCGCGAGACCCCGCAGGGTCCCGCAAATATAACCTTATCGTCTGTCTGTTTTGCTTTTATTTAGCAGCCGCAGCCACAGCCGTTGCCGCCGCCGCCACAGCCTCCAAAGTTTCCGCCGCCGCTGCAGCAGGCGATGAGGATGATAATTACAATGATCCAAAGGCAACCGTTATTTCCGCATCCAAACATATATATTTTCCTTTCTCCGCACATAGATTTTCGTCTCTCCGCTCCGTGCGGTGAGCTGACGATTATCACAGAAATTAAAAGCGGGACGAAGTCCTTCAGCTTTCGTCCCATATTATGCCTGCCGTCCATTGGCGGTTACAACACGCACCATCAAAACAATAAGGAGCATAACGATGGCTGACAACAAATTCAGTAACGACAACCTGCGAAAGATATCCCAGGAACAAGACCCACCCGCCTACCCCCGCGAAACCCGAATGGGTGCCAATCACAACGCCTCCTTGCCCGGGGAGGACTCCGAGCCTCGCTATGAAAAGCGTGATTTTAGCCCCATACGTCAGCGCCGTGACGGCAAAACTGGCTGTCTCGGCGGTCTGATGTATTTCATTTTCGTTGTCAGCATCAGCATCATCCTGGCCTGCCTTGGCTGGATGGCCGCCAGCGACGTACTTGCCCTCAACAAAGAAGAGATAACCGCCGAGGTGATCATTCCAGAGGAATGCTTTACCGAGAAACAGCGCGATGTTAAGGATGAGGACGGCCAAGTTACCGGCACCGAAACAGTCAAATCGGCAGATATGAACGTGGTGGTCAGCGCCCTTAAGGACGCGGGCATCATTCAATATAAAAGCCTTTTTAAGCTCTATTCCATGGTCTCCAATGCTGATACAAAAATTGACCCCGGCACTTACGAGCTGAGCACCCAGTATGACTACCGCGCCATAGTAAAGAAGATGCAGTTTGGAAGCGACTCCCAGGTTAAAACCATGGTCACCTTCCCCGAGGGTTTTACTTTATCCGATATTTTCCTCCGCCTTGAGGAAAACAAAATCTGCAAATACGATGATTTGATGGATTGTGCCGCCAGCTACGAATTTTACTATTCCTTCCTTGATGGCATCGAGTATGGTGATGCAAGACGGCTGGAGGGCTTTCTCTTCCCGGATACCTACGAGTTTTATCAGGGTATGACCCCGGAAGCCGCCATTGACAAATTCCTCCAGATCTTTCACTATAAGTTAACCGCCGAAATGCTGGAGTTAGCTTCACAAAAGGGTCTTAGTATACGTCAGGTAGTTACCATTGCCTCCATGATAGAAAAGGAAGCTGCTAACGATGACGAGCGCGCCAGCATCGCCGGAGTAATCTATAACCGCCTTGCCACCAACATGTATCTGGGAATTGACGCCACAGTACAATATGCTCTTCCCGAGCGGAAGGAACTCCTCACTGTGGACGACTTAGGCATTGATAGCCCCTATAACACTTACAAGGTTCTCGGCCTTCCCATAGGGCCTATAGCCAGTCCCGGTATTCCCTCAATAATGGCTGCGCTAAAGCCTGCCACCCATAACTATTACTTCTATGCGCTTGATGAGGCCACCAATACCCACCGCTTCTTCACAAACGACAGCGAGCATCAGGCATTCGTAAGAACACAAAGCTATGGTCAATAAAAAAGCTGAATTACTGGCACCCGCCGGAGATATGGAGCGTCTTTTAATGGCGCTCCATTATGGCGCAGATGCGGTGTATTTGGCCGGAACACAATTCGGAATGCGCGCCTCCGCCGGAAATTTTGATGAAGAAAATCTTCGCAGAGCCGTTAAAATCTGCCACGAAAAGGGCGTTGCAGTCTATGTAACCTGCAACACTCTCCCCCGTGAGGACGAGCTGCCTGCCCTCCCAGCCCACCTCGAGCTTTTGGAGGACGCAGAAGTTGATGCGCTTATCGTAGCCGACCTGGGCGTGATTTCCATGGCAAAAAAATACGCACCCAAACGTGCCCTGCATATAAGCACACAAATGGGTATAGTTAACAGTGAAACCTGCAAGATGATATACGACATGGGCGCTTCACGTGCTGTTCTGGCCCGTGAGCTTTCAATGGATGATATTCGTAATATACGCAAGAATTCACCCCCGGACTTGGAGCTTGAGGCCTTTGTACACGGAGCGATGTGTGTTTCCTTCTCCGGACGTTGCCTTTTAAGCAACTACCTCACAGGGCGGGATGCAAACCGCGGACACTGCGCCCAACCCTGCCGCTGGAACTATTATCTGGTTGAGGAAAAGCGGCCCGGGGAATTCATGGAGATTTCCGAGGATAACGGTACCTACATTATGAACAGCAATGACATGTGCATGATAGATAACCTGCCGGAGCTAATAGATGTTGGCATCACCAGCTTTAAAATTGAAGGACGCATGAAAAGTGCCTACTATACAGCCGCAGTTACAAATGCTTACCGTCACGCCATAGATGCGGCGCTGGATGGACGTCCCCTTCCCGCTTTCTGTCTTCATGAGGTGGAAAAAATAAGTCACCGAAAGTACTGTACAGGCTTTTACTACGGAGACCCAGGCCAATATTACTCTAGAAACGACAGCCTATATTTTGCTTCCGCCGATGTCTGCGCAGTAGTAGAAAGCTGTGACGGGCAAGGCAATGCAGTCCTAACTCAGCGCAACAAATTCTCTACAGGTGATCAGATCGAACTACTCACAAATAAAGGCGAGCCAGTTCCTTTCACCGTTACAGAAATCCGCAATGCAGACGATGAGATTATCACCAGCACC
>CAZNUD010000028.1:0-22745 GCA_964576195.1 uncultured Oscillospiraceae bacterium
AAGAGAGTCGGTTAAAATTCACATGTTTCGTAAATCCCTATGTGAACGCTTCTTTTGGCGGCTTCTTTTTTTGCCGTTTTGGGATGCAAATGGTTTTGACATAAGGGATAATACAGTGTAAACTATTATAGAAAAGCTATGCCTATACATCGGAATTCTTGCTAAAGGAAAGAGAAGCTGCCATGGACGAATATATTGTTGAAATGCGACACATAACAAAGCGCTTCCCGGGCATTGTTGCCAATGATGATGTATCCATATCAATAAAAAAGGGCGAGATATATGCCATCCTCGGTGAAAACGGGGCGGGTAAATCCACTCTTATGAGCATGCTGTTCGGGATGTACAAGCCCGACGAAGGAGAAATATATATACGCGGACATAAGGTGGACATTACCTCTCCTGCCCATGCCACAAAGCTGAGTATCGGCATGGTACATCAGCACTTTAAGCTGGTGCAAAACTACACCATAACAGAGAACATTATTCTCGGTCAGGAACCGAAAAAGCACTTTTTGGGAATACTGACCTCAGTGGACGTTAAAGGGACAGATAAGAAAATTGCTGAGCTATCCAACCGCTACGGCCTTGAGGTGGATCCGACAAAGAAAATCGAGGAAATAAATGTTTCCACCCAGCAGCGGGTAGAAATTCTGAAAATGCTCTATAGGGAAGCGGAGATACTGATTTTTGACGAACCTACTGCGGTGCTTACACCTCAGGAAATCGAGTTTCTTTTGGATATTATTCGCGAGCTTCGCGCTTCGGGCAAGACCATAATTCTTATTACACACAAGTTGGAGGAGATAAAAAAAGTTGCTGACCGCTGTGCCATACTCTGCCGAGGCAAACTTGTGGATGTTATGGACGTTGAAACCACCTCCACGAAAACCATGGCGAATTTGATGGTTGGCCGCGAGGTTAGCTTTGTAACGGAAAAGACACCGGCAAATTTTGGAAAAAAACTCTTGCAGGTTCAGGATCTCTGCGTTAATAATCAAGACGGTATATCGGTTGTAAAAAATGTCTCCTTTGACATCCGAGGCGGTGAGATTTTCGCCATAGCGGGAGTTTCTGGTAACGGCCAGGAGGAAGTGGCGGAGGCCATCGCAGGGCTTGCCAAAATGAGCGGCAAGATAATTCTGGATGGCAAGGATATTACAGGCAAAACAGTACGGGAACGATCCCTTGCCGGAATTGCCTATATTCCAGAGGACAGGCAGGAGGTCGGCCTTGTGCTGGACTTCGATTTGGCGGCAAATCTCGCCTTGAAGGGATATTTCAAGGAGCCTTACTGTCACAAGGGCGTTTTAAATCATGCTGAGATTATAAAGCACGGAGAAAAGCTCATTTCCGACTTTGATATCCGTAGCGGACAGGGCACCAGAACTCTGGTGCGTTCCATGTCCGGCGGCAATCAGCAAAAGGCAATTATTGCAAGAGAGATTGTGCAGGACTCAATGCTGATGATATTTGTTCAGCCCACAAGAGGCCTGGATATTGGAGCCGTTGAAAACATACATAAGCAAATACTTGCCGAGCGGGATAATGGACGTGCAATTTTGTTGATTTCCCTTGAGTTAGAGGAGATTATTAATCTGGCAGACACCATCGGTGTTATGTATAACGGCGAAATACAGACCATTGCTCCGGCAAACACTCTTACCGCTAATCAGGTGGGCGAATTTATGATGGGGGTGAAGTCCAGATGAACGAACGAAGAAATCCCTTGGGCAGCACCTTTAAACGCGGCTTTGTGGCAGCACTGGGGAACGAGAAGCGCCAAAGTATAACTGTGCCGCTGTTCGCGATACTGCTTAGTCTTTTGGCGGCATCAATTGTTCTGCTGATTATGGGCAAAAACCCGCTTACAGCCTTCTATAGTCTGCTCCAGGGCAGCGGCATTGCGCCAAAAGTCAGTTATGCGACGAAAAAGAGCGTCATTACAGATTTGGCAAGTATGCTAAATTTAATGACTCCAATGATTTTTGCGGCTCTTGCTGTGGCTGTGGCTCTTAAAACAGGGCTTTTTAACATAGGCATTTCAGGTCAAATGCTGGTGCCGGGCTTTATTGCCAGTATCACTGTCGGCTACAGCGGTTTACCCATGGGCGTGGCCCTTCCCCTAGTTCTTATTATTGGCATTTTGGGAGGCGCAGCCTGCGGAGCCCTTATAGGCTTGCTTAAACACCGGTTTAACATAAACGAGGTGGTTTCCTCAATTATGCTAAACTATATTTTCTCCTATGTCATTAGCTTCTTTATAAACTCCTATTTCATAGACCCGGTTTCCAGGCAGTCTCGAACCATTGCGGCCTCCGCAAGAATTACACTGTCAAACTTAGAAATAGGCGCTCTAAAGATGGACATTCCCTTGGGATTTATATTGGCTATCCCAACGGCCTTTTTAATCAAGTTTCTAATGGACAGGACCCGTGTTGGTTACGAAATGAAGGTGGTGGGGATAAACCGGCGGGCAGCTGAATATGCGGGCATAAGCGTTGGGCGCAACGTGGTGCTGGCAATGGCTATCTCCGGCGCTCTTGCCGGACTTGCGGGAGTAACATATTATCTGGGTTGTTACAACTCTATTCAGCCAAGGATGTTGGCCCCCATGGGCTTTGACTCTATAGCTGTTTGTCTGTTGGGAAGCTCAAACCCCATTGGTATTTTGTTCTCCTCCCTGCTGATTACGATCATTTCCAAGGGTAGCAACTATATGAGCTCCATAGTCAATGTCCCTCAGGAGATCTCCCAGCTAATAACAGGTCTTATTTTGTTGTTTTCTGCTTGCGGTGCTTATATTCAACACCGGGTTTCCCTGGCAAAGGACGAGCTTCACGACCTTGAGGTTATTTCCGGAGGGGACAGTGAGGAAGGGGGAGAGCGAGTATGAATTACATCATTATTGAAGGACTTGCCTTTGCGCTGCCCCTGTTTATCATATCCATCGGAGGCATTTTCAGCGAGCGAAGCGGCATTACAAACCTTGCCCTGGAGGGCTTTCAGGGCTTCGGTGCTTTTGCGGGTGCCGCAGTGGTAATGGCCATTACCGGCGGTAACTTAGCGGGGCTAGAGATACAGATGTTTTTTGTGGCCTTGCTTTTTGCCATCATCGGCGGCGCGCTCTTTGCAATGATTCACGCGCTGCTTTGCATTCCCTTTAAGGCAAATCAGGTCATATCCGGCGTAGTTATAAATATTCTTGCAACTGCACTGACGATGTTTTTGACCAGTCAGATAAACTCTGTCCTGTTTGGAAAGCCAACGGATAAGTTTGTTTTGGGAATTTGCCGTAAGTTTACCGTACCGCTTATTTCAAAAATTCCAATATTCGGGGCAGTTTTTAAGGATGTTTACTACTATCAGCCTATAATTGTTCTGGTGGCGTTGTTTGCCGCTTACCTGCTTTATAAAAGCAGCTTCGGCATGCACCTTCGTGCCTGCGGAGAAAATCCCCACGCTGTGGATGCTGCCGGAATAGATGTGTCGAAAATTCGCTTTCTTGCGGTTATGATTTCCGGCGGTCTATCAGGCCTTGGAGGAATATGCTTTGCCTACTCCATATCCGCCAGCTTCTCTCCCAGCATTTTTGCGGGATACGGCTTTTTATCCATCGCGGCGCTTATTTTCGGCAACTGGAAAATAGGGCCCACCCTTGGGGCCTGTCTCCTGTTTGGCTTTGCCCGCAGCGGCGGCTATAGGCTTGCCCAGGTGCTCGGTCTTTCCAGCGCATTTTCGGACATTATCATGATTTTGCCCTATGTGCTGACACTGCTACTTCTAATGTTCTTTTCTTCCTCAAACCGTGCTCCAAGAGCGCTGGGCGAGATTTACGACAAGGGCAAGAGATAAAAATGATCAGGCGGCGTTTCCTTTTGGGGAAGCGCCGTTGTTGCCTAATAGTTTGGCATTTGATATAATCTGAGAAATAAATACGGAGGACAAATTATGGACAAGCTTTTTATTCCGGGAGATATTTTGCTGCCAAAGGATGCGGATATGAGCCTTTGGAGCGTTATCGCCTGCGACCAATATACTTCTCAACCTGAATACTGGGAGGATGTGGAGAACCGTGTTGGCTCTGCGCCCTCCACCCTGCGGCTGATGCTGCCAGAGGCATATCTGGAGTTAAAGAACGTGGCGAAGGAAACAGAGAAAATTAACGCCACCATGGAGGAGTATTTAAATAGAGGCCTTTTCAGAACGGTGGCAAACTCCCTCATTTTGGTTCGCCGGGAGCTGAGCCCGGGGGAGAAGCGCAGGGGCTTGGTGGGATTAATAGACCTGGAGGCGTATGATTATAGCGCCGGCTCCAAATCACCCGTCCATGCCACAGAAGGAACTGTTGAAAGCCGTTTACCGCCGAGAGTAAAGGTCAGGGAGGGGGCAAGTCTCGAGCTTCCCCACATCATTGTTTTTGTTGACGATCCCGATAATACTATTTTTTCCGGCACCGATGGTGGGGAGACACTATATGATTTTGACCTTATGGATGGAGGAGGACACATTACCGGCAACCGTGTCTGTGGCAAGGCGGCAGAAAAGGTATTAAGCGCACTGGATGCCTTGCAGAAGCCGGAATACTTGGAAAAACGCTATAAACTGGGCGGTAGAGCCCCTGTTGTCATCGCCATGGGCGATGGGAACCACAGCCTTGCAACAGCAAAACTGGGCTGGGAGAAACTAAAAGAAAAGCTCAGCCCCCCAGAGAGAGAAAACCACCCTGCCCGCTTCAGCTTGGCAGAGCTGGTGCGTATTCAGGACCCGTCCGTTGTATTCGAGCCTATCCACCGAGTGATTTTTGAAACCGACAATGCAGAATTTATGAAAGAAGCAAAGGAATATTTTAAAAAACACGCGGGAAGTGGAGAAGGTTTACATAATATCGAGCTACTGACTAAGGGCAAAAGAGAAACAGTTGCGCTCAAAGGCCACACCATCGGCACTGCGATCGCCACAGCCCAGAACTTCTGCTTGGAATATATTAAAAACTACGGCGGGAGGCTTGATTACATCCACGATGATGACACAGCCACGGAAATGTCTGCCAGACAGGGCTGCTGTGGCTTGCTGTTGCCGACTATGAGCAAGGAAGAGCTGTTCCCCTCTATAATGGAAAGCGGCGTTTTTCCGGCAAAGAGTTTTTCAATTGGCCCATCCAGGGATAAGAGATATTATTTAGAATGCAGAAAAATTAAATAGGAATTAGTTTACATAATCGTAACCCACTCCTGTTTTGCCTGAAATAGGAGTGGGTTTTTTATGTGTAATAATCCGGGGACAAGTCCAATAGAATGCTTTGGGGAGGTGAAAGTATGGCACAAAGGGACTTGGAGGAATTTAATGCTGCACTTAGGCTTTTACCCACGTCACTAAAGCAGGAGGCGGCAAAGTTGCCCGAGAGCATAAGCTCAAGAGCAGAGGAGCTCCGTCTTCGGGTGGGTCAGCCAATGGGCGTTGTAGTCGGTGAGCGGGAAACGCCTGTTGGACCAGAAGTTTACATAACTCCTGTAGAGCTGCAAATGGTGCTGGAAATAGCAACAAGGGCCTCTGTTCATTCCTACACAGAGAGTATTAGGCAAGGATTTGTTACAGCCGAGGGCGGCTGCCGCCTTGGCCTTTGCGGTATGACAGCTACCGAGGAGGGGAAAATCAGCGGTATGCGGCGGATTTCATCCATTTGTATCCGCATTCCCCACGAGCGCAAAGGTTGTGCCGACGGGATTTTTCCCCAGCTAAACTCCGGGGGCTTTAACTCCACGCTGATAATATCCCCGCCCGGCGGCGGAAAAACAACGCTTTTGCGTGAGCTGATAAGACTTCTATCAAACGGCGGTGAAAGGGTTTCCCTTATCGACGAACGAAGCGAGGTAGCAGGCAGCTTTGAGGGCAGGCCCCGCTTTGAAGTGGGGACAAGCACGGATGTTTTAACCGGCGCACCAAAAAGTGAAGGTGTGTTTTTAATGCTTCGGGCCATGTCACCGCAGATAGTAGCCTTTGACGAGATTACCTCTCCCGGTGATGTGGAAGCTTGCGATGCCGCTGCAAACTGTGGTGTCCGACTTTTGACTACAGCCCATGGGGCGGGACTTGAGGACTTGCAAAACAGGCCGCTTTATAAGCATCTATTGGAGCGTAAGATTTTTCGGTACGCGGTGCTGATAAAAAACCGCGGGGGGAGGCGCAGCTACACCGTGGAGAAACTTCAATGAAAGCGGCGGGAGCGACGCTGATCATTCTGGCCTGCACCTGGTACGGTTTAATTAAGGCCTCAAGGCTGGGGGCCAGGGCAAAATGCCTTGCCGCCTTTTTGGAAAGTCTGCGCTTTATTCAGGCGGAGCTGAGCAGTACCGCGCCGCCTTTGCCGGATCTTTTTTCGAGGCTGGCAGACACGGCAAGACCCCGGGTGAGGGGCTTTTATAGGCAACTTTCCAAAAGCATGGAAGGTATCGGTGAAATAAGCTTTTCTCAAATTTGGTTGCAGGCCCTTGAAAGCGAGGGCGCATGCCTAACGGATTTTCAGCGCAGTGAGCTTATGCGGCCGGGGGCAATGCTGGGGCGCTATGACTATCAGGAGCAGGCGGCGGCTCTGCAAAGCTGCCTTGCCCGGCTTGAGCCGGAGCTGAGAAAGGCAAACAGAAAGGCTGCGGAGGGATTGCGGCTATATACAGGTTTGGGCTTAGTGGGCGGAATAATGGCGGCAACAGTAATGCTTTAGGAGAAATAACATGGATGTAGAGCTTATTTTTAAAATTGCGGCGGTGGGCATTTTAGTGGCGGTGCTGAATATTCTTTTAACCCGTTCGGGGCGGGACGATCAGGCGCTGATGGTTACGTTGGCAGCCCTTGTGGTGGTGCTGGCTCTGGTGGTAAAAGAGATCAGCGGACTGTTCGACCTAATTAAATCTCTGTTTGGGCTATAGCTATGGAACTTATATTCAGGGCGGTCATTATCGGGATTGCAGGATCGATTTTGACACTGCTGATAAAAAAGACCAACCCCGAGCTTTCTGCTGTTTTGGCTTTTGCAGTGTGTTCGCTTATTGGGGGTCTGGCACTTTCGGCCATGTCGTCGGTTTTGGAGGTTCTGGAGCTGGCACAACTGGGATTGGGGCTTTCCTCGGCCTATACAGCGCCTGTTATCAAATGTGTGGGAATAGGTATCTGTGCAAAGCTCGGAAGTGACCTTTGCAGGGATGCAGGACAAACGGCCGTTGCCTCCACCGTGGAGCTTTGCGGGGCTGGCTGTGCACTTTATGTGTCGCTGCCACTGGTTAAAACGCTGCTGGGGCTTTTAGGTGAGTTAACATGAAAACACTACTTAAGAAAATTTTACTTTGTGTGCTGCTTTCGCTTGTATTTATTACCGGCGCATGGGCAGCCCCCGAAGAAGAATTTTGTCCGCCAGAAATCGGCCAAAACAGGGAAATGGGAAAAATAGAAAAGGCCCTTCCCGAAGAGGCGAGGGAAGCTTTAGGCGCCCTTGACCTGACAGACCCGCAAATGGGTGAGAAGGGTTTGGAGAGTCTGTTAAATGGCATGAAGGACAAGCTTCTGTCCGGTCTTAAACAGGCAACGGCCTCGGCGGTGAAAATACTTGTTATCGTAATGCTCTGTGCTGCGGCTGACTCTGCGCTGGACGGGGGTGCGCCCAAGGAGGCTGTGGCCCTTTGCGGGGCAATTGCAGTTTCGGCAATTGCCGCGGGAAATGTGAGCGCATTTATCGGCATGGGCGTGGAAACACTTCATCAACTGGAGGACTTTTCCCATGTGCTTTTGCCACTGATGTGCTCAGCGGCTGTGAGCGCCGGGGCCATTACCTCGGCTGCCGCCAAGTATGCGGCGACGACACTGGGAATCGACGTTTTACTTACAATTGGGATAAATGTAATCCTGCCCATGATAGGCGTTTACCTGGCCTCGGTTGTTGCCGGCGCCGCATTGGGTCAAGACAGCCTTGAGGGGGTGTCGGATCTATTAAAATGGGCCTGCAAAACGGCGCTTACGCTGCTGATGCTGGGCTTTACGGCTTACCTGGGCATGAGCGGGCTGATCAGCGGGAAAGCAGACGAGATGGCATTGAAGCTTACCAAGTCGGCAATGGGTACGCTATTGCCGGTAGTCGGCGGAGTGTTGGCAGACACGGCGGAGACAGTTATTGCCGGGGCGGGCCTGTTGCGAAACACTATTGGCGTGCTCGGACTTCTGGCAGTGGCGGCGGTATGCGCCACGCCATTTATTGCCCTGGGCTGCCACTACCTTGCATATAAGGCGGTGGCTGCATTGTCTCAGGCCTTCACGGACAAAAGGATGTCGGAGCTTATCTCAGGTATAGGAGAGGCCTTCGGTATGGTTCTGGCGCTGGTGGGTGCGGGAGGGCTAATGCTGTTTTTCTCGCTTATTTCCAGCATGAGAATGGTGGGCGGACTATGACAGAATTCATAGGACAATGGATGTGCAACATTGCGGGTACGGCGCTTATATGCTCGGCGGCCATGACGCTTACACCAAAGGGAAAAGTAAAAAGTGTGCTGCATCTGCTATGCGGGCTGCTGCTTATCTGCGCCATGCTTACACCAATAATAAAAGGTGATGGCCCGGAGCTTTCCGTAAGTCTTGCCAAGTATCGCGGTGAGGCTCATGAGATTACTGAGGGCGCCATGAAAAACTCAAACGAGCTTTCCCGAACAATCATAGAGGGGGAACTGAAAGCATATATATTGGACAAAGCGAGGACCATGGATAGCGAGCCGGAAGAGTTTTCTCTTGAAATGCGCTGGAGCTCGGAAGGTTTTTGGTATCCCTTCTCGGCAAGCATTTATGACGCAAGCATAAGTCCATTGGGGAAAAGCAGGCTATCAAACCTAATTGAAGCGGAGCTGGGAATACCGGCGGAGAGGCAGTATTGGAACGACAATGGAAGCGAAGGATAAAAAAAAGGGCGGCTTTAGTTTAAAAGGGCTGCCGAAAAACAAATATGCGCTGCTGGTGCTTGCAGTGGGCATAAGTCTGGTGCTATTGCCGACAGGCGGAGGAAATGCAAAAAAAACAGCCTCCACAAAGGAAATTGAGGTTCCCTCCTTTTCCCTGGTTGAGGAGGAGGTAAGACTTCAAAGGCAGCTTTCAAAGCTAAAGGGTGCAGGCCGTGTGTCAGTGCTGCTGTCGGTTATGGGAAGCGCCTCCCGTGAGCTTGCCCAGGGCGAGGTGGGGGCTCTGGTGCTCTCCGAGGGCAGCGGCGAGGACGTAGTGGAGCTATATTATGTAAACCCACAGTACATAGGTGCGGTGGTGGTATGCGACGGAGCGGATTCGGCGCAGGTAAGACTTGCCGTAACCGAGGCGGTGTGTGCTTTCACGGGACTTTCAAGCAGTCAGGTCAGAGTTATGCAGATGGAGTGAAGGGCGAGAGGGTGAGCAGGGGCATGAAAATCAATATAATCAAAGCAGGAGGAAAGGAAATGAGCAAAACCAAGAGGAACGTGAGCGTAGTGGCGGTACTGCTGTGTCTAAGTGCGGCGGTGTATCTAAACTGGGCGTATAACAATCGCTCGGCGGATGAGGCGATGGCGGGGGCAGAGCTTGCAAGCTCTAAGTCTGCTGAGGAAATGGAAGCGAACAATTTGGACGCGCTGGTATCCGATTATTTTGCACAGGCGCGGCTGACCCGGCAGCAATCCAGGGATGAGGCCATAGACTTGCTTGAAACGGCGGCAGCTTCTGAAAATGCCTCTCAGGAGACCATAGACAGCGCTGTCAACACCATTGCCGTTATGGCAAATTACTCCATGCTGGAAACTCAAGTGGAAAACTTGTTGCTGGCCAAGGACTTTGCAGAGTGTGTTGCCTTTATGAGTGCTGACGGCGTAACCCTGGCGGTTCCGGCACCGGCAGAGGGATTAACTGCAGAGCAGGTTGCGCAGATAACTGACGCTATAATTGCGGAAACGGATTTTACGGCGTCTCAAATCAAGCTTATTGAGGTTAAGAGCGGCAGTGCTGAGGCAAAAGGACCCGAGACACAAATAGACGAGACAGATACGGACACTGGGGTTCTGTTACCGGAGGAGCAAGCGGAAAATGCCGAAAGCACCATAGAGGAGTATGTGGATTGGGAGGAAAACGCAGGGCTTTTTGAGTAAATATAAGAGAGATTGAATTTTTCTTTATTTTTTCCTTTATCTGTGGTAGAATATGAATATGGTTATGGCGAAAATACCACAGGGAGGTAGGAATATGCCTGATAACTATATAACCAACATGGAAGAAAAAGGAAGCCTCAGCATAGCCGAGGACGTCATCGCCGTAATGGTCGGCGCTGCAATCAGAGAAGTTGACGGAGTTGAGGATGTTGCAAACACAGTGGGGAACGAGATCCTCGACATGATAGGAATGAGAACCCTTTCCAAGGGCGTTAAGGTAGCAATGGAGGATGAGAAGGTCACAATAGACGTGCTTATTATGGTGTCCTTCGGCTGCGTTGTTGCAGAGGTTGCAAAAAATGTCCAGCTTGCGGTGTTAAACGCGCTGGAGTCTATGGCCGGCATCCTCCCCACGGTTAATGTCCATGTCAGCGGCGTTTGCTTCCCCAAAAAAGCATAAGGTGTGAAGGCGGAGAAATATTCTCCGCTTTTCACGCTTCATTTTTTAGGGGTTTTTGCCCCGCTTATTATACGGAGGAACCTTTTATGACCAGAACCGTAGCTAGAGAGATAGCCGTCCTGATCGGTTATAGCATTGGAACAAAAAATCTTAGCCCTGAGGAAGCCCTTGATACCTTCTTCGACAATGAATATTTTTCATCCCTAAAGGAGGAGAATATACTTTTTTCCGAATACCCGTCCAGAAAGCAGAGGGAGTACATCTCTTCTGTTGTAACTGGTGTTTATGAGCATATGGACGAGTTTGACGAGCGCATAAAAAAATATGCCAAGGGTTGGAAACTGTCACGCATATCCCGCATAGCCCAAACGGTTTTGCGCACGGCCATGTTCGAAGTGCTTTATATGGACGAGGTTCCGAACAGCGTCGCCATTAACGAGGCTGTTGAGCTGTCAAAGGGCTACGAGGAGCAGGAGACTGTGGCTTTCATTAACGGCATTTTGGGCAGCTTTATGCGCGAGGAGCTTGGCCTCCAGCCGGGGAGCAGCCCCGAGGAAAAAGTGGACGAGGGCGCAGAAGACCAAGAGGCCGCTGAGTTTGAAACGACGAAGGTGCCAAGGGATACGGAGGAATAGAATGGAGCAAACGGTAGTAACCGTTACTGCGCTGAACAATCACATAAAAGACTTGCTGGATGCAGACTACTTGCTAGACGGGATAGCAGTCAAGGGCGAGCTTTCAAATTATAAAATCTACCCATCGGGGCATCATTATTTCAGTCTTAAGGATGCAGAGTGCACTATCCGCTGCGTTATGTTCAAGGGAAACGCCTCAAAGCTTCGCTTCAAGCCGGAAAGCGGCATGGGTGTAATCTGCTTGGGGCGCGTTTCGGTTTATCCCCGAGACGGAGCCTACCAGCTCTACTGTACCGATATTATAACCGAGGGCATGGGGGACTTGCACGTAGCTTTTGAGCAGCTTAAGGAAAAGCTATCAAAAGAGGGGCTTTTCGATGAAGCCCACAAAAAGCCCCTGCCCAAGTATCCCGGCACCATAGCGGTGATAACCTCCTCTGCAGGCGCAGCAGTGAGGGATATTATCCGCGTTCTCGGCAAGCGCTGGCCCATGACAAAGGTTGTGGTGCTTCCCGTTCGGGTTCAGGGGGTGGAGGCTCCGGCAGAAATTGCGGGGGCTATACGCTATGCAAATGCCCACAACGTGGGTGATCTGATAATTACCGGCCGGGGCGGTGGCTCAATTGAAGATCTGTGGGCCTTTAATGACGAGCGTGTTGCAAGGGCAATCTTTAACTCGGAAATCCCGGTTATTTCCGCTGTGGGCCACGAGCCTGATATTACGATCGCCGACTATGTTGCAGATCTAAGGGCGGCAACACCATCAAATGCCGCCGAGTTGGCGGTGCCTGATATATCCGAAATTAGTGGCGGACTTTATAACAGCAAGGCGCGCATAGTTCAGGCCATGGACAAAAAGCTGGAGGCATCCAGGGCCAGAATTGATGATTTAGCCTCCCGCAGAATTATGCAAAACCCCTCGCAGTACATTGACCAGAAAAGGCAGCTTTTAGACAGCCTGTCAAACTCTTTGCTATCCGGCTGTGAGCGAAAGCTGAGCGGAAAAAAGCATGAGTTTGTAAGACTAGCAGCGTCATTAGACGCACTTAGCCCCTTAAAGGTTCTTAGCCGGGGCTACGCCGTGACTACGGATGAGAGCGGAAAAACCATCAGCAGTGTCAAGGGCCTGAAGGTCGGAGACAGGCTTAGAATATCCCTTAGGGATGGCAGTGTAAACTGCCTTGCCCAGAAGGTTACAGCGGAGGAAAGCTGATAATGGAACCATTGGAGGACAGCGTTATGGCAGCAAAAAAACAGTTGAGCTTTGAAGAGTCGGTTACCCGGCTTACGGAAATAGTAAAATTACTTGAGCGGGGCGAGGCGCCGCTGGACGAATCGCTGGCTCTTTTTGAAGAGGGCACGGCCCTTATCTCCTCCTGCGGAAAAATGTTGGACGGGGCAGAGCAAAAAGTAATGAAGCTCCGGAAGGGAATGGACGGAAAGCCTGGGGAATTGCCCTTTGACGAGGAGGAGTAACCATGAGCGACTATGAAACCCTAAAGAACATGGTCGAAAACACCCTTTTTGAAAAATGCGGCAAAAAACAGCAAACCGTGCCCCAGCAAAAGCTCATAGATGCGATTAAATATAGCCTTCTCTCCGGAGGAAAGCGCATTAGACCCATTTTAACGCTGGCCTTTTGCGAGGCACTGGGCAAAAGAGCCGAGGACGCGCTTGCCCCTGCCTGCGCGGTGGAGATGCTGCACACCTATTCACTAATTCACGACGACCTGCCCTGCATGGATAACGATGACCTTCGCCGGGGAAAGCCTACGAACCATAAGGTCTTCGGCGAATATACCGCAGTATTAGCGGGGGATGCCTTGCAGGCTGAGGCCTTTGGAGAGATTTTAAGAAGTGGCCTTCCTACTGAAAAGCGGGTGGCCTGCGCCAGTGCTTTGGCAGAGGCGGCGGGAATTAACGGAATTTGCGGCGGTCAGCAACTGGATATGGAGGGGGATGGGCGCCCTATAACCGAGGAAGAGCTTGAATTCATAATCAGCGCCAAAACGGCCAGCCTAATTATATGCGCCTGCCGCATGGGGGCAATTGTCGGCGGCGCAAACGAACAGCAGATGGACGCTGCCCTAATCTACGGCGCCTGCATTGGCAACGCCTTTCAAATCGTTGATGATATGCTGGACGAGCTTTCCAGTAATGAGGAAATGGGAAAAACCGTCGGCAAGGACAGGCGAGACGGCAAAACCACCTATATGACCCTTTTTGGCAGGGAAAAGTGTGAGGACATAGTTACAAAGCTTACAGAACGCGCAAAGAGTGCAGCAAACTCCCTTCCATTCGGCGAGGAACTAAATAATATTGCCCATATGCTGTGCGGAAGAAGCAAGTGATATAAAATATTCATTAATTAGTGAATAAAATTAACAAAACCGCCTGATAACTCTTGTAAAGACAGGTGGTTTTTGCTATCATATTAGAATGTTTAAAGTGTTTATCTAAGCAAGTGGCACTTAATATACGAGGTTATAGTCTTGAAGATTATAGATAAAATCGGCTCCCCTGAGGACGTGAAGAAGCTCGGCAAGCCGGAGCTTAAAATTTTGGCCGAGGAAATACGGGCTTTCCTAATTGAAAATGTTGCTAAAACCGGCGGGCATCTTGCCTCAAATCTTGGGGTGGTGGAGCTTACAATAGCCTTGCACAGGGTATATGACACAGCCAAGGACAGGGTGGTTTTCGATGTGGGGCATCAGAGCTATGTCCACAAAATCCTAACCGGCAGAAAGAGCGGATTTGATTCCCTGCGCATGCTCGACGGTCTTGCAGGGTTTCCAAAGCCCCATGAGAGTATTCATGACGCATCAATTGCAGGTCACGCCTCAAACTCTGTTTCCGTGGCCCTTGGTATGGCCAGAGCACGAACTCTCTGCCACGGGGATTACAGCGTTGCGGCGATTATAGGCGACGGTGCTTTAACCGGCGGACTGGTCTATGAGGGCATCATTAACGCCGGTCAGTCCGGTGAGCCTATGGTTGTCATACTCAACGACAACGGCATGTCCATCGACAGTAATGTTGGAAGCGTATCAGAAATGCTGGCACGGCTTCGCCTGAGGCCTAAATACCTTGAATTTAAGCGCTTTTATCGCCGCATTATGGGTAAATGCCCGAGGGCTTATAACCTAAGCCACAGGCTGAAGGAATGGTTAAAGTTGCGGCTTTTGCCGGGGAACCTGTTTGATGATTTTGGTTTTATGTATCTAGGCCCTGTGGACGGGCATAATCTTCACCAGCTTGAGGCGGTTCTTGCTTGGGCAAAGGAGCAGAAATCTCCGGTGCTGGTTCATGTAGTTACCCAAAAGGGCAAGGGCTACAGTTTTGCTGAGGAAAAACCCGAGGTTTACCACGGTGTTGGCACATTTAACACGGACAAGGGCGTGGATAACGGCGATGAAGAGAGCTTTTCCACAGTATTTGGTAAGGAACTTTCAAGGCTTGCAAGCAGCGATGAGACCATTGCAGCGATTACAGCGGCTATGAGTGCGGGGACGGGGCTTGTGGAGTTTTCTCAAAAGTACCCGGAACGCTTTTTCGATGTGGGTATTGCCGAAGGACACGCAGTTTCCATGGCTGCGGGGCTTGCAGCCATGGGCATCAAACCTGTGTTCGCCGTGTATTCAAGCTTTCTGCAGCGCAGCTATGATATGCTTATCCATGATGTTGCCCTTTCAAATCTCCACGTTATTCTGGGCGTGGACAGAGCGGGACTTGTGGGACACGACGGTGAAACCCATCAGGGCAGCTTTGATGTATCATTTCTGTGCTCTGTGCCGGGCATGACGGTGCTTTGCCCCGCCAGCTATCCGGAACTGAGGGAAATGTTGGGAAATGCCCTTTACCTTTTTGAAGGCCCTGTTGCCCTGCGCTATCCAAGGGGCGGGGAGGGAAAATATAAGGGAAGCGGCGGCGCTGTTCCCGCAGTTTGCATTAAGCAGGGTGTTGATCTTACTATTGCCGCTTACGGAACCATGATAAACCGCGCTGTTGAAGCGGCGGATATTCTGGAAAAGCAAGGATTCGGGGCGGAGATAATTAAAATCAACCGTATTAATCCCCTTGAAGCGGACGTGGTATTGCAGTCAGTTAAAAAAACAGGTCTGCTGTTAACTGCCGAGGATGTTTGTGCCCATGGTAGCATAGGCTCAAGAATTCTTGAGGCCTGCGCCAGTGCGGGAATTTCTCTCAAGGCAAGAACACTAAACTTAGGCAATGGAATTGTACCTCAGGGTGGGGTGTCAGAGCTTTTGGCTCGCTACGGTCTTGATGGGGCGGGCATTGCCAGGGCGGCTATGGAACTTATGGGCGATATTGACAGGGGAGATGGAGAGGGCAATGAAAAAGCAGCGACTTGACCAGCTTGTTTTTGACAAGGGTCTAACAGACAGCCGTGAGCGGGCCAAAACCTCTATAATGGCGGGCTTAGTTTACGTTAACGGGCAAAAGTCTGACAAACCCGGAACAGCCGTTGCCGAGGATGCGGTCATAGAGCTTAGGGGCGAAACACTTAAATACGTAAGCAGGGGCGGATTAAAGCTTGAAAAGGCCCTCCAAGTTTTTGATGTTGATCCCAAAGACCTGGTTTGTATAGACTGCGGCGCCTCCACAGGCGGGTTTACGGATGTTTTGTTAAAGAACGGTGCAAAAAAGGTTTACGCTGTGGATGTGGGCTATGGTCAGCTGGCCTGGAGCCTTAGATCCGATAAGCGTGTGGTTTGCATGGAGCGGACCAATCTGCGTTATGTCACACCGGATATGCTGGAGGATACGCCCCAGCTAGCGGTTATGGACGTTTCCTTTATTTCCATTAGGCTGTTGCTCCCCGTTGTGCGCGAGCTTATTTGCGACGGTGCTTATACCATTTGCCTTATAAAACCCCAGTTCGAAGCGGGTAGGGACAAGGTGGGTAAAAAGGGCGTAGTGAGGGATAAGAAAACACATATTGAAGTGGTACGCTCCATTATAGAGTTTTTACCCCAGGCTGGGTTTACCATTCTGGGTCTTAGCTATTCCCCCATCCGCGGGCCGGAGGGGAACATTGAATACCTGGCATGGCTTCGCAAGGGTCAGTATACGGCGCAGGAAATTGACGTTGAGGCTATTGTTGAAGCATCCCATGCCGAGCTTGTGCATTAAGCGGGAAAGCTCCCGAAAGAGAGGTTATGCCTATGTCACAGGACTTAAAGCACATAGTTCTATGCCCCAACCCGGAGCGGGACAGGGACTTTTCTGTTACTATCAAGGCAAAGGGGCTTTTGGAGGAAGCGGGTTACAAAACCGTCATAAGCCCCCTATACACTGGGCGCAATGTAAACCCTTCGCTCACAGCTCTGTGCCCCCTGCCTTTGGAACAGGCGGTTGAGGGGGCGACTATGCTGATTTGCTTCGGGGGGGACGGGACATTTCTCAAGGCTGCCCGCAGCGTGATGAAGCTGGGCGTTCCCATTTTGGGAGTAAATCTTGGGCACAAGGGATTTATGGCGGAGCTTGAGCCAGACGAACTGGATCTTGTCATTAAGGCGGCCTCAGGTGACTACGTTCCAGTTGAGCGCATGATGATTGATATTGCCCTTTACAGAGAGGGAAGACTCATATACGAGGATACAGCCCTTAACGATGCAGTATTAAGAGGAACCGCGACCACCCTGAACGTAACAGTTTATGGCGATGGCTCGAAGATTACGGAATATAGGGGCGATGGAGTTGTGGCGGCAACGCCTACCGGTTCCACGGCATATTCCCTGTCTGCGGGTGGATCACTTGTGGAACCCACGGCAGAGAATATACTGCTAACGCCAATATGCGCCCACCTCATAACCGCGCGCCCTTTCGTTTTAGCGCCGGACAGGAAGCTCTCCATTACAACCCATGATAACGGAGATAAGCAGATTTGGCTTTCCGTTGACGGGGGGCGTCTGATCCCGTTTTACGATGACGATGAACTTAGGATCAGCAAGTCCAAATACAAAACCATCATGGTAAACGTAGCAAACAAGAGCTTTTACGATATTGCATATGCAAAGCTGGGGGAGAGAACATGAAAGAATCACGACAGAACAAGATTTTGGAGATAATTTCCGTCAAGGATATTGAGACCCAAAACCAGCTTATTGAGGAGCTGGCGGCTATGGGCGTAAAAAGTACCCAGGCAACGCTGTCACGTGATATTAATGAGCTGCGTCTTATTAAGGAGCTTACCAGTGCGGGAAAATATCGCTATGTAGCCGCCGGTCGGGACGAGATTTCTGACATTGATGTTAGGTTTAAAAAGATTTTTAAAGAAAGTGTCACTTCCTACGACATCGCCCAGAACATTATTGTAGTTAAAACTATGCCCGGCCTTGCAAGCGGGGCCTGCGCTGCGCTGGATGGCATGGATATTGATGGACTTGTGGGAACCCTTGCCGGTGACGACACGGCTTTTCTTGCAATGAGGGATAATGCAGCGGCCGAGGCCTTTGAAAAGGAAATTGAAGCCCTGCTATAACTTACAGACCATTAGGTTAAGGGAGATGAGAGAGTGCTTTCCGACCTGCACATAGAGAATATAGCGGTTATTGAGCGGGCCAACATTAGCTTTGCAAAGGGCCTTAACATCCTAACAGGCGAAACCGGCGCGGGCAAATCCATAGTCATTGACGCGTTGCAAGCTATTATGGGCGCCCGTACTACAAGAGAGCTGGTACGAAACGGAGCAGACAAGGCTGTTGCCACGGCGGTTTTTATTACGGACGAGGCAGAATCCTGGCTTATAAAAAATGAGTTTGACTCAGAAGAGGAGCTTATTTTGCAGCGCCGAATTTCCGAGGAGGGAAAAAGCTCCTGCCGGGTCTGCGGCTCTCCCGTTACGGCGGCGCAGCTTAGAGATTTATCCAGACTTCTGATAGATATTCATGGCCAAAACGATGGCCGCCAGCTTATGGATGAGGCAAGGCATAGGGAGTATCTGGATGGCTTTGGGAACTATGGGGAGGTGGCTGAAGATTACGGCAAGAAATATGCCGCATATAAGGCTATAAAAAAGGAAATAAAACAGTTCTCAATGGACGAGACTGACAAGGAACACATAGCCCAACGCCTTAAGGATACAGTGTCCGAGCTTAGCGGTGCCCAGCTTCGTGACGGGGAGGAAGCAGAGCTTTCCGTTCGGCGGGATTTGCTGAGAAACTCGGAAAAACTGACAGAGTCTCTTAAATCTGCCTACGAAGCCCTATACGACGGTGAAACCTGCGCCATCTCTCTTGCGGAGGAGGCGGCGGCGGAAACCCAGAGAGCTGCGCGATTTGCAGAGGAGCTTTATGGCGCTAAAAAGGCCATAGATGATGCAGCTTTTATGCTGAAGGACGCTTCCGAAATAATTCACGACATGCTTGGAAGCCTTAACTTCTCTTCGGAGGAATACGACAGTCTTGAAACAAGGATTGCCTTTTTGCGAAGACTTCAAAAGAAATACAACTGTGACGAAGCTGGGCTTATAGAAAAGCTTGAGCAGTCGGAAAAGCAGTTGGGGGAAATGGAATATGCCGGCGACAGGCTAATTAAGCTAAAAAAACTGCTTTCCGAGCAGAAGGCCGTGCTTAAAGAGGCTGCTGAAGAGCTTACAAAGGTGCGCCGGGCGGCGGCGGAGGTTTTGCAAAAGCGCGTTGAGGACGAGCTGAAGGCGCTGGCAATGCCGTCAGTAAGATTTTTGGTTAACATAACACCCATAGAAAACGCAGAAGTATTTGATGCAAGTGGAGGAGACGAAATTCGCTTTATAATGTCTGCAAACGCTGGTGAAAAGCCGGGGCCAATAAGCAAAATAGCCTCAGGCGGAGAGCTATCCCGTATAATGCTTGCGATGAAAAACGTCTTTTCCCAGGGGGACAGGGTGGAAACATTGGTTTTTGACGAAATTGACGCGGGCGTTTCCGGCATAGCAGCCCAGAGGGTTGGGGAAAAGCTTGCAGAGTTGTCAAGACATAAGCAGGTGATTTGCGTTACGCATCTGCCCCAAATCGCTGCAATGGCGGACACGCACTTTCTTATCGAAAAGGCGGAGCGTAACGGACGAACCTATACGAGCGTAACGGAGCTTTCCGAGGATGGCAGAGCAAAGGAACTTGCCAGATTGCACGGAGGCGACAATATCACAGAAAACACACTTATTTCCGCTAAAGAGCAGCTAGAAGCAGCAAATAGCTTTAAAAAGAGCCTTTGACGGTATCAATTAGGAAGGACAGAACAAATGACAGCATACGAGGAACTTAAAGCCCGCGGACTTATAGCGCAGGTTACAAACGAGGAAGAAATCAGTAAGATGATAAACGAAGGGAAGGCCGTTTTTTACATTGGCTTTGACCCAACAGCGGATAGTCTGCATGTGGGTCACTTCATGGCTCTTTGCCTTATGAAGCGCTTGCAAATGGTAGGAAATAAGCCCATAGCCCTAATAGGCGGAGGTACCGGCATGATAGGCGACCCCTCCGGCCGCTCGGATATGCGCAACATGATGACCATGGAGACCATCCAGTACAACTGCGATTGCTTTAAAGAGCAAATGAGCAAGTTTATAGATTTTTCCGAGGGCAAGGCTTTGATGGTAAATAACGCCGACTGGCTCCTTAAGCTCAACTACGTTGATTTTCTCCGGGAGGTTGGTTCCTGTTTTTCCGTTAACAATATGCTGAGGGCCGAGTGCTACAAGCAGCGCATGGAAAAGGGCCTTAGCTTCCTTGAGTTTAACTATATGATAATGCAAAGCTACGATTTCTACGCCCTCTATCAGAAATACGGTTGCAACATGCAGTTTGGCGGCGACGACCAGTGGAGCAATATGCTTGGCGGCACGGAGCTTATCCGCAAAAAGCTTGGCAAGGACGCCCATGCTATGACCATAACCCTCCTGCTTAACTCTGAGGGCAAGAAGATGGGAAAGACCCAGTCAGGGGCCGTTTGGCTCGATCCGGAAAAGACCTCCCCCTACGACTTCTACCAGTACTGGCGCAACGTTGGGGATGCGGACGTTTTAAAATGCCTGCGCATGCTAACCTTCCTGCCCATTGAGCAGATTGACGAGATGGACAAATGGGAGGGCAGTCAGCTTAACCAGGCCAAGGAAATTTTGGCTTACGAGCTTACAAGCCTTGTTCACAGCAAGGAGGAGGCCGAAAAGGCGCAGGCTGCAGCCCGAGCACTGTTCTCCGGCGGCGGGGACATTGCAAATATGCCCTCTACCAGCCTTGCTGCTGCAGATTTAGAGGGAGGGGCTATAAACATCCTCACATTGCTTGTTAAGTCCGGCCTGGTTTCTTCCAAGTCCGAGGCACGCAGGGCTGTCCAGCAGGGGGGAGTTGAGGCGGCAGGCGAAAAGGTAACAGATATAGACAAAACCTTTAATGCCGAAGAGCTTTCCGGCGAGGGATTGGTTCTCAGACGGGGCAAGAAGAATTACAATCGCGTCATATTGGACTGACGAAATAAGAGTTTAAAACCTATTTGTTGTATGATATAATGACTTTCAGGACTATGTCCGAAAGTCATTATATTTTTGCAAAGGAGGTGTCGGCAATAGACGATCTTATTGAAAATATCAGCACATATTTTGCCCAGCCGGAGTTTAGCGGCGCTCTGGGCGCCTTTTTTGGTTATCTGGCGTATTTTTCACGTTTTATGCTGCCTATTGCCGCCCTTGCAATTATGAGCCGCTGTATCCGCTCCATGCTTAGCCAAAGCTACGAACCGGAGGTTTGGGCATATCTCGACCTTCCGCGGGGGGAGCGCGTCCCTATTCGTCACTGGGAGTGCACCATTGGCAGTGCCGCCTCCAGTGACGTTATAGTTAGAGGCAGCGACGTTTCAAAAACACATAGCGTGCTTATCCGCGACGAGCGCGGAAATTGGCGTGTTTACGGGGCTGAGTCCGGCGCTGTAACCGGCGTTAACGGCGAGGTCATCCCCGCCGACGAGGGCGCTGCCATTGCAGACGGAAATACGCTGAATATAGGCAAAAGCAATCTGCGCTTTTTTAACCTCACAGAGGCCGAGCGCGGCATAATTGCCGAGCGCAGGACTGCCCCGGGCAAGATCATCGCACCGGCAGCCATGTTTAGCTACGTGGCGATTTTTCAGATTATAGTTTGCTTTCAGCAGTTTTATTACGCTCTGCCGAAAAACCGAGGCGCTATTACGCTTGCATTTACGGCAATTTTCACTATCATGTGGCTATATTTTATCATCATGCGGGCCATGGGGCGAACGGGCTTTGAGGTGGAGGCTATAGCGTTCTTTTTAAGCACAATAGGACTATCTGTCTGTGCAAGCTCCACACCGGAAAACATGCTTAAACAGGTGTCGCTGCTTATTGCCGGACTTATGGTTTTCTGCGCTCTGGGCTGGTGGCTGAGGGATTTAAAAAGGGTAAAAAAGCTCATCAAGCCGGCAGCGGCAGCCGCAATCTTATTACTTATGATGACCCTTGTTGCAGGAACGGAATATTTCGGCGCAAAAAACTGGGTATCAATTGCGGGAATTTCCTTTCAGCCCTCGGAGTTCGTTAAAATTGCCTATATTTATGCGGGGACTGCCACGGTGGACAGGCTTTACAGGGGGCAGAACCTTATTATGTATATTGGCTTTTCAGCGGTTTGCGTGGGTGCCCTTGCCTTGATGGGAGACTTTGGAACGGCCCTGGTGTTTTTTGCCACATTCCTTGTTATTTCCTTCATGCGCAGCGGCAGTATAGGAACCGTTGTGCTGGCAGTTACCGGCGCAGGTCTGGCAGGCTTTCTTGCCCTTAGTGTTAAGCCGCATATTGCCCAGCGCTTTGCAAACTGGGGCCATGTATGGGAGGATGTTAACGGCGGGGGCTTTCAGCAAACTAGGGCCATGGCGGCCTCGGCCTCCGGGGGGCTTTTCGGTGTAGGCTCCGGGAACGGATGGCTGCACAGCATAATCGCTGCTGACACCGACCTTGTTTTTGCTATGGTAAGCGAGGAAATGGGCTTTTTAATTGCAGTTTTGGCGGTAGTGGGGATTATTGCGCTGGCCCTCTTCACCTTCAAAAACGCGGCGCAGGGACGCTCATCCTTCTATGTTATAGCGGGCTGTGCTGCAATCTCCATGCTAATGGTTCAGCTTGGACTTAATGTCTTTGGCTCGCTGGATATTCTACCCTTTACGGGTGTCACCTTTCCCTTCGTATCTTTGGGCGGATCTAGCCTTATTTCCTGCTGGGGTCTGCTAGCCTTTATTAAGGCAACGGACACCCGCAAAAATGCAAGCTTTACGACTCAGGACGGAGCGAGAATGCGGGACAGAAATGAATTTACACAGATAATAAGAAACACTCCCTATAACCAGCAGCAGGAGCAGGAAAACGAAGAGTATGACTACAATGGCAATAATGACAGCATTGACTCGCCTTTCATAATTGAAGACGGTGATGAAAGTGATAATAAAAGACTAACTATTAAAAGTCAAGCCCGAAACTGCGGATAGTGATAAAAAAAT
>CAZNUD010000029.1:0-21987 GCA_964576195.1 uncultured Oscillospiraceae bacterium
CTTCATTTTTAAGTACCTCTAACATATTATTTTGGTTGCTGAGTCTTAGTTGCCCATAATGGAGCTTTTGCTTATGTCGAAAAGTGTCGATTTTGTTTACTGTTAGTGTATCATAACGACTTTTATATTATGATATTTAGGCGCATATTTCGTTTGCCTGCGCAGCTTATGTGTGCTATAATATCCCCATTGTGAATACAATGATTATTCTATATATAGTATATATTACATAACATAACCGTACTATGAGTTAAGCTATAAATCCTTATGCTCCAGTAGCTAATATGTTTTGTAAGGGGGCACCTATTTATGAATATAGTCGTTCTTTGCGGCGGTTTGAGTGTGGAAAGAGATGTTTCCATCACCAGCGGCACTTTGGTTGCCAATGCCCTTCGGGAGCGGGGACACAAGGTTCTTCTTATGGATTCCTACTTCGGTTACACCGGGCCTTACGAAAGCTGTGAAAAGTTATTTCAGCGAAACGAGAAAAACCCCACAATCCTAGTTGGTGAGAATGAGCCTGACTTAGAAAAGGTCAAGGCCGCCCGCCGCCAAAATAACAACAGCGTTATTGGCGACAACGTTCTGGAGATTTGCAGAGCGGCAGACATCACCTTTCTTGCCCTTCACGGGGAAGAAGGGGAAAACGGAAAACTGCAAGCTGCCCTTGACATAGCCGGCATAAAATACACCGGCAGCGGCTATCTGGGAAGCGCCTTGGCAATGAACAAAACTATTTCAAAGCAGCTTTTTGCCCAAAACGGAATTTTGACACCGGCCGGTATCACCGTTTACGCCGGAAATGAACCATACGCCGATGTGGGTTTTCCCTGCGTGGTTAAGCCCTGCTCCGGCGGCTCCAGTGTGGGTACATCCGTTGTTAACAGCAGAGAAGAATATGACAAGGCGCTAAAGCTTGCCTTTAAATACGAGCGCGGCGTTATTGTGGAACAATACATAAAGGGCCGCGAGCTTACCTGCGGTGTAATTGACGGCAAGGCCATGCCCCTTATCGAGATCATCCCCAAGGAAGGTTTTTACGACTACAAAAACAAGTATCAGCCGGGAGCAACAACAGAGCTTTGCCCCGCCCCCATAGAAGAAATGAAAACTCTTGAAGTTCAGCGTCTTAGCGAAAAGGTAAACGAAGCACTGATGATTGATTCCTACTGCCGGGTGGATTTTTTAATGGACAGCGAGGGAAAGCTTTTCTGCCTTGAGGCCAACACTCTGCCCGGAATGACCCCCACAAGCCTTGTTCCGCAAATGGCCCATCAGCAGGGTAAAAGCTTCGGTGAGCTTTGCGATGAACTTATTTCTGTTTCAATGAAGAAATACGAGTGATTACATAGCTAAAAACGACCATTGCCTTGGTCGTTTTGGCATTTAACCGGAGGATGCTATTATGAAGGGTTTGACGCTAAAGAACATTGCCGAAGCCGTTGGCGGCGAATACTGCGGTAACTCCAGTTTACTGGAAAATGAGATTGCATTTGTAACAACAGACAGCCGCGGGGCCGGACGCGGCTGTCTGTTCGCCGCAATTAAGGGCGAGAAATTCGACGGTAATGACTTTATCCTCAAGGCCGCCGAGCTTGGGGCCCTTTGTGCCATAGGACAGTGTATGCCGGAGGGCTGCCCCATTCCCGTAATAAAAGTACCGGACACGGTGAAGGCCTTGGGCGATTTGGCAATGTTCTACCGACAGACGCTGGGCGTAAAGATACTGGGCGTTACAGGCAGCGTGGGCAAGACCACCGCAAAGGAGATGGTTTCATCGGTCTTGTCTCAGCGTTTTAAAGTCCATAAAACCCCGAAAAACCTAAATAACGATTTGGGAGTGCCGCTTACGCTGTTCGGGCTAAACCGGAGCCACGAAATAGCTGTGGTGGAAATGGGCATTTCTCATTTTGGAGAGATGACGAGGCTTTCTGAAATCGTAAGGCCCGACATGGCGCTTTATACTACCGTTGGAGCTGCACATTTGGAGTTTTTGCATGATTATGACGGGGTGCTCAAGGCCAAGACGGAAATGCTGCCCCTTTTGCCTAAGGAGGCCTACGTTTTCATAAACGGTGACGATGCCACCCTTCGAAAAATACAGTGTGCCCAGAAGCTCTGCCTATACGGGCGAGCTACCGACTGTCATGTGAGAGCAGAGAATGTGCGCATTCTTGGTACAGATAGCATGAAACTGGAGATAGTCGCCGGCAACCGGCGCTTTGAGGCAAAAGTTTGCAGCTTCGGCATACATATGCTAACTGCGGCACTGGGGGCGGCCGCCGTAGGCATTAAAATGGGGCTTACTGATGCAGAGATCGCTGCAGGCATTGCGGAATATCGGCCCGTGGGCAGCCGCTCCGGCATTTTGAAAACTGAAAAGCTCACCATAATTGACGACTGCTACAATGCAAACCCCACAAGCGTTGAAGCTGCACTAGAGTCTCTTTCAAAGCTAAGTAATCGCAAGGTAGCCATTTTGGGCGACATGGGAGAGCTGGGAGACTCCTCTACCGCTCTTCACCGGCAGACTGGCGAGGATGCCGGCAAACTCGGTACAGATATGGTCATTGCCTGCGGAGCACTTTCGGAAAATACCGCTCAGGGGGCAAGGTCCGCGGGGGTTCCGTCAGTGGAATACTTTGCCCACAAAGCCGAAATGACGGCGGCATTGCCAAGTTTGCTACGGGACGGCGACGCAGTACTGGTTAAGGCCAGCCATTCACAAGCCTTTGAGACTGTTGTAGAATTGCTAAAAAATCTATAAAGCCATGGGGCTTATCCAAAAGCACAAAGGGGGTCTTCCCTTTCTCTAAAGAGAAAGGGAAGACCCCCTTTTAAGGTTCGGTAAATTGGTGTAATCTTTTATTTTAGCTTGCTCTCAAGTAAGCTAAGGTCATCCCAAAGCTCTTTAGGGACCTTATCCCCAAACTTATTGTAGTACTCCCTAATGCCCTCACATTCGATTCTCCATAGGTCGCGGTCGATGGCAAGCATTTCTTCAACTGCTTTTATGTCCACATCGCAGCATTCAAGATTGAGGTCTGTGGCCTTGGGAATAAAGCCAAGCTCACATTCCTGGGCATCCGCCTCGTCAAAGGCGCGGGCAATTATCCACTCAAGAATGCGAAAGTTATCACTAAAGCCCGGCCATATGAAGTTGCCCTGGTCATCGGTTCGGAACCAGTTTACGTTAAATATCTTCGGAAGCTTTGTGTCCTCCTGTTCCATATCCAGCCAGTGCTGCCAATAGTCTGCCATGTGGTAACCGCAGAAGGGCAGCATCGCCATGGGGTCACGGCGGACCACACCCACCTGACCAATGGCGGCGGCGGTGGTTTCAGAGGCCATGATGGAGCCAACAAAAACGCCGTGGGCCCAGTCTCGTGACTGGTAAACCAGCGGAGCGGTTTTCGCTCTGCGGCCGCCAAAAATTATTGCTGAGATGGGAACGCCCTGGGGATTGTCAAACTCCGGCGATATGCAGGGGCAGTTTCTTGCGGGTGCTGTGAAGCGGGAGTTGGGGTGGGCGGCCTTATCGGCAGAGTCGGGGGTCCAGTCTCTTCCCAGCCAGTCAATAGCATGGGCAGGGAGAGTTTTGTTCATGCCCTCCCACCAGACGGTGTTGTCTGCTGTGTCAAGAGCAACGTTTGTGAAGATGGTGCCCTCACGGGTGGACTCAAGAGCGTTGGGGTTGGATTTCATACTGGTGCCGGGAGCCACGCCGAAAAACCCGTTTTCGGGGTTGACAGCCCAAAGTCTGCCATCCTTACCGCGGCGGAGCCAAGCAATATCATCGCCCACGCACCAGGTTTTCCAGCCGTTTTTGCGGTAACCCTCGGGGGGGATGAGCATGGCAAGGTTTGTTTTGCCGCAGGCGGAGGGGAAGGCGCCGCAGACGTAGCGAACCTCGCCCTTTGGGTTTTCAACACCCAGAATAAGCATGTGCTCTGCCATCCAGCCTTCGTGACGGCCAAGGTTTGAGGCCATGCGTAGGGCAAAGCATTTTTTTCCCTGAAGAACATTGCCGCCATAGTTAGAGTTTACGGAGAAAATGACGTTGTCATCAGGGAACTGAACGATATATCTTTCATTCGGGTCTAAGGTTCCCTGAGTGTGGATGCCCTTAATAAAATCTGTTCTGTCGCCAATGGCCTGAATAACCTTTTCGCCCACGCGGGTCATTATGGCCATGTTGAGGACAACATAGCTGGAGTCTGTAAGCTCAATGCCGTATTTTGCAAAGGGAGAGCCTATGATGCCCATGGAATAGGGAATGACGTACATAGTACGGCCCTTCATAGAGCCTTCCAGCAGGCCATAGAGCTTTTCGTACATTTTTGCCGGCTCCATCCAGTTGTTGGTCGGGCCTGCGTCCTCCTCATTTTTGCAGCAGATGAAAGTGCGGCCCTCAACACGCGCTACGTCGTTGGGGTCCGTGCGGTGGAGAAAGCAATTGGGAAGCTTTTCTTTGTTTAGCCGCAGCAGGCTTCCATCGCTCACAGCCAAATCTCGAAGCTCGTTGATCTGTTTTTCACTTCCGTCTATCCAGACGATGTTATCGGGCTTTGCTTTTGCCGCAATGTCCGCTATCCAGTCATTTAAGTATTTATTGCTGCTTATATTCATAGGGGCCTCCAAAAAATAGAATTTGAATTTTCTCATTTCGAATGTTTCAATTATATACTATGATTACCCGAAAATCAATGTGAAAAAGTACCTAAAATGAAAGTTTGCAAATCATAAAATGCAAAAACTGCACAATTTGGAAAACACTTTTAGGGATTTTATAAATTTCCCCGGTTGGATTTGCCGTACAATTTACAATTAGTTCAATTTTAGAACATCAAAGAGGTGTTGACTTTGTTAAAAGCTTGTATATACTTTTTATAAGTAATGATCAAATTTGTACTATTCTAAAAGGATGTTGGCAATGAAACAAAAAATAGCAAAATTCATGTACGGGCGTTACGGTTCCGACCAGTATTCGCGGTTTCTCAACATTTTTGCCATGCTCCTTCTGGTGGTCTCTTTGTTTCTTGGCCAGACAGCCCGGTCATTTATTATGGTTGTGGTGCTGGCTTTGCTGATTTACGTGTGGTTTCGATCCTTTTCCAAAAAAATTTCCGCACGACGTCAGGAGAATGCCAAATACCTAAACCAAAAGGCCAAAGTGACAGACTTCTTTATACTCCGCCGTGATATGTGGCAACAGCGTAAGGAGTATAGATTTTTCAAATGTTCCTCTTGCAAGGCCGTTATGCGCGTGCCAAAGGGGAAGGGCAAGATTCGCATTATTTGCAAAAAGTGCGGCACGGCCTTTGAAAAGAGCACCTGATTGGAGACTTGAAAATGTTCGGCTACGTTATCGTAAATACGGAGATAATGACTGACGAGGAAAAGGCGCGATATAAGGCCGTTTATTGCGGACTTTGCCGCAGCCTTAAACGCCGGCACGGGCAAATAGGCCGTATGACACTGACTTACGACATGACATTTTTGGTGCTGGTTCTTGGCTCTCTTTACGAACCTGAGGAGTGCACCGGCTGTGAGCGCTGCTTTCTCCACCCCACTAAGCTCCACGAATATGTTGGTTCGGAGCTGTTGGACTATGCCTCAGACATGAATGTGGCGCTGGCCTACCTAAAGCAACTGGACGACTGGCGGGACGAGCACAAACTGCTTAGTCTCATCTTTGCAAAGCTGCTTGAGAAGAAATATAAGCGTGTTAAGACCCTACGGCCCCGGCAGTGTGCTGCCATGGAAAAATGCCTTAGGGAGCTTTCCACCCGTGAAAATCAAGGTATCCATGACCCGGATGCCTGCGCAAAACTCTTTGGTGCTCTTATGGGAGAGCTGTTTGTCTGGCGGGAGGACCGCTGGGCGAACACCCTGCGGGCCATGGCGGGACATTTGGGCGAATTCATATATATTATGGACGCAGTGGTGGATTTGCCACAGGACATTAAGCATCGCCGCTTTAATCCCCTTTCAGAGCTTTATAACGCGGGGCGAAGCGACGACTATTTTAAAGAAATATTGACAATGTTAATCGGAGAATGTACCTTAGAATTCGATAGCTTGCCATTGGTGGAGGACATTTCCATCATGCAAAACATACTCTGCTCTGGAGTTTGGGCAAAATACCAATTGGAAATGGCAAAAAGAGCACGAAAGGCTAAAGGAGAACACCTGAAATGATTTCTGACCCTTATAAAGTCCTGGGCGTATCTCCCGATGCCAGTGACGAAGAAATAAAAAAGGCGTACCGCGCCTTGGCCAAGAAATATCATCCTGATTTAAATCCCGGCGACAAGGCAGCCGAACGGAAAATGAACGAAATAAACGCAGCATATGACCAGATTAAGAATCCCCAAAGCAGTGCTAAGGCCTTCGGCTTCGGCGGCTGGGGAGGCAATAACCGTTACTCCTATCAGGAATCCTCGGAGGAGTCAAACTCCATCCGTGCGGCCATAAATTATATCCGCAACCGTCACTTCACTGAGGCGCTAAACACCCTCGTGGGAGTGCCGGCAAAGGATAGAAACGCCAAGTGGTACTACCTTAACGCTATTTCCCACTACGGTCTCGGTAACCGTATTGCTGCCATGGAAAACGCCGAGAGGGCCGTAGCCATGGAACCTGGCAATTATGAATACCAGAGCCTTCTCAATGAGCTTCGGGGAGGGGGCATGTTTTATTCCACCTACAGTAAGGGCTTCCCCGTCTCCAATGTTGGCAGCAACGTTTGCATGGGAATATGCCTTGCAAGCCTTCTTTGCCGCATATGCCCCTGCTATTGCTGAAAATACTTAATAAACAAAAAACAGTGATTGCCTGCTTTTGCGGCAACCACTGTTTTTTATAGTTTTTCTAAGGCCCTATTTTCCCCACTTGTTCGATAGCTGATCTACCTGATCGGTAAATTTTGACAGCTCCTTGTTTGACATACCCTCACATTTCTCCGCAACACGCAAAAGTCGCTGACAGGCAGCCATAAGCCGGGAGAAAACCTTAACGGATCTGGCATCCCTGGGTCTGCCATCCTTGCCCCTGAGGGGTTTAATTATACGCACGCCTTCGGTTTCGATGATAATTTCACCCGTTAGCAGGTCGTAGCAGGTGCCGCTATAGGGAGCGAAGGCGTCCAGTCCCCGCTCTTCCCTAAGCCATTTGGCAAAGTCATCGCAGACCTGGTCCACTCCGTGGTTAACAAAAACATGCTTGGGCTTTGGGTTAAAGCCAGATAGCCAGTCAAAAAGGCCGTCCTTGTCCGCATGACCGCTCATGCCGGCCATGCTGTCAATTTCTGCCTCCACACTTATGAGCTCTCCAAAGAGCTTTACCTCCGGAACACCATCAAGCAGCATTCGGCCCAAGGTGCCCTCAGACTGGTAACCCACGAAAAGGATGAGGCTTTCCTTGCGCCAAAGGTTATGCTTGAGATGGTGGCGAATACGCCCTGCTTCGGCCATGCCAGAAGCGGAGATGATGACCTTCGGCACGTTATTTGCATTTATTGCCTTTGACTCTTCGCTGGAAACCGAGATTTTCAAATCGGGAAATACAAGGGGATTAATACCCTTGGCGAAAAGAGCCTTGGTGGGTTCGTCAAAGCACGACTTATCGCTTTGAAGGAAAACTGCCGTTGCCTCGTTTGCAAGGGGGCTGTCCATATATACAGGAAAGCCGGGGTGCCCCTTAACCATTTCTTCGTCCTTAATACGGCGAAGATAGTATAATATCTCCTGCGTTCTTCCCACTGCAAAGGAGGGGATAACCACGTTTCCTCCCCTGTCCAGGGTCCGCTGGATAAAGGAGGCTAAAATAGGCGCGGGATCAGGATTTTCTTCATGTAGTCGGTCTCCGTAGGTGGACTCGATAACAACATAGTCTGCCTCTGTTACCTTCACCGGCTCGTTTAAAATTGGCTTGTTAAAGTTGCCCACGTCACCGCTGAAAACGATTTTTCGGGTTTCGCTGTTTTCGGTGATCCAGATTTCTATGCTGGAGGAGCCGAGCAAATGTCCCATGTCGTTAAAGCGGACTGTTACATTTTCAAGTACCTGACGTCTTTCGCCATATTTGCAGGGGTGAAGCTTTTCTATGGCGCAGCGGGCATCTACGGTTGTATACACAGGCTCGTAGGGCTCGGCGCCGGAGCGCTTCGCCTTGCGGTTTCGCCATTCGGCTTCAAACTCCTGAATATGCGCAGAGTCCATAAGCATTATTTTGCAAAGATTTGCCGTTCCCTCGGTGGCATAAACCTTTCCCTTAAAGCCATTTTTACACAAAAGGGGTATGTTGCCGGAGTGGTCTATATGGGCATGGGTAACCAGAACACAGTCGATGTCACCAGGGTTTACGGGAAGCTCCTGATTGACAAAAATATCTGCGCCCTGTTCCATGCCACAGTCTACCAAAAGGTTGCCGCTTTTCGTTTCAATAAGGGTGCAGCTTCCTGTAACCTCGTGGGTTGCGCCTAGAAATGTAACCTTCATCGCTTTTTCCTCCTGTGGGGTTTTTACCGAAATCGACTTGTTTCATCTTAACACAATCCCCTCTTAATTAAAAGGGGATTTGAGGTAATAATCTCTTTTTCATACTAAGCCCAACCTGCAAAACGGAATATAATTCTTTTCTGGATTTTGATATATTTATATGTTATACTTATCCCCTGGGCATAGTATGCCCCTAGAAAAAGATACACCTTTTTACGCTAAACACAGAAAGGATAAGATAATAATATGCTAGAGCTGAAAAACGTCAATTTCAGCGCCGACGAAAAGCACATACTCAAGGACATTAACCTTACAATCGGCGCAGGCAAGTTTACCGCTATCACCGGCCCCAACGGCTCGGGAAAATCCACTCTCGCAAAAGTCATTATGGGCATTGAGCAACCTCAGAGCGGTACGATAATCTTTAACGGTGAGGATATTACAAATGCCCCCATTAATCAGCGGGCAGACGCGGGAATAAGCTTTGGCTTCCAGCAGCCCGTTTGCTTTAAGGGCATAACCGTCCATGATCTTCTCGATCTGGCCTCCAAGAAAAAGCTCTCCAAAGACGACGCATGCGAATACCTCTCCATGGTCGGTCTTTGCGCCAACGATTATCTGGAGCGTGAGATTAACTCTTCACTCTCCGGTGGTGAGCTTAAGCGAATCGAGATCGCCTCTGTTATCGCCCGGGGCTCCAGACTCACTATCTTCGACGAGCCAGAGGCCGGTATTGACCTTTGGAGCTTTAAAAACCTTTTGAAGGTCTTTAACGATATGCGCACTTCCCTGGACGGCAGCATTGTCGTCATTTCCCATCAGGAGCGTATTTTGAGTATCGCCGATGAAATAGTGCTTCTCTCCGACGGGCGTATTGACAAAATTATACCCAAGGGTGAACCGCTAAATGCCATTTTGGGCGAGCAGATCATCTGCCGCAAAATATAAGGAGGGCAAAGCAATATGGAAAAAGTTGATCTGACAAAAGTGGAATCCAGCCTTCTTATGTCCATCGCGGACATCCCCGGCATAACCCCCGGTGCCTTTTCCCTGCGCAAAAACGGCAAGCCCGTTTTCGTTAATACCACTCCCAACATTAATATTCTTCCCAAAAAAGATAAGCCCGGCATTGACATATATGTCCGTGCGGACACCAAGGGTGAGGATGTTCATATTCCCGTTGTCATCACTGAAAGCGGCATAAGCGACACGGTATATAACGATTTTTACATCGGCAAAAACGCTGACGTTGTTATTAACGCCGGCTGTGGCATCCATAACGATGGCTGTAACGACACCCATCACAACGGTATCCACCGCTTCTTCCTTGATGAAGGCGCCCACGTGGTCTATGTTGAAAAGCATTACGGTGAAGGCGATGGCAGCGGTAAGCGCCTGCTTGACCCCGTTACCGAGTTAACACTGGGCCTCGGTGCCACTATGGAAATGCAGACCACGCAGATAAAAGGCGTTACCTCCACCATCCGCAACACAGAGGCTGTTTTAGGTGAAGATTCCAGTCTAGTGATAACTGAAAAAGTAATGACCCACGGCGACCAACTGGCGGAAACCCACTTCACCGTAAACCTTGACGGCAAGGGTTCCAGTTGCCAGGTTACCAGCCGCTCGGTTGCAACGGAAAACTCCTTCCAGAAATTTGTCTCTAAAGTTTTCGGAAACAATGACTGCTTCGGTCACGTGGAGTGTGACGCAATCATCAAGGGCAACGGCAGAGTTTCCTCCTGTCCTGAGGTAACCTCAAACTGTATAGATGCTATGCTTATACATGAGGCCGCCATCGGCAAGATTGCCGGCGATCAGATAAAAAAGCTAATGACCCTTGGCCTCACCGCCGAAGACGCGGAGGCCGAAATAATCAACGGTTTCCTAAAGTAAGAGGATACGCCGTGACAATTAACTATACGCCCAATGGCGTCTGCGCCCGGCAAATTACCGTTAGTGCTGAAAACGGCATAATCACCGATGCTGAAATTATCGGTGGCTGCGACGGTAACCACAAAGGGATAATCAGCCTTATCAAAGGCATGAGCCTTGAGGATGCTATAAGCAAAATGCAGGGGATAACCTGTGGGCATAAAAGCACTTCCTGTCCCGACCAACTGGCCCAGGGACTTAAGGAACTGCAAATACGCGGAGCCTGAATAAGCCCCTGTTGGTTAAGCAGACCAACAGGGGCTTTTCCCCGGAAACAAAAGAGGCTCTTGCTTGTCTTTTAAACCCATCTCTCCTCCAGTTCATGCTTCTTTTCCCTGGACATTAGCTCGTCAAAAGCCTGGCGAAGGGGCTTATTTTCGTACAGCACCTTAAACATTCCCTGAGTTATTGGCATCTCCACACCATATTTTTCCGCAAGCTGGTGGCCGGAGGCGGCGGCATAATACCCCTCAACCACAGCGCCGATTTCTTTTATGGCAGCCTGCGGCTCCATGCCGCCGCCCACCAAAAGTCCCGCGCGGCGGTTTCGCGAGTGCATGGAGGTGCAGGTGACTATAAGGTCTCCCATGCCGGCAAGTCCGGCAAAGGTTTCCTTGCGTCCGCCCATTTCTTTGCCCACACGGGCAATTTCAGTAAGGCCTCTTGTCATAAGCATTGCCTTGGTGTTGTCACCAAAGCCCATACCGTCGGAGCAGCCGGCGCAAAAGGCTATAACATTTTTGAGAGCAGCGCCCAACTCTACGCCGATAACATCATCGGTAGCGTACACGCGAAAGCGCTTATTCATAAAAACATCCTGAATTCGCTCGGCGACCCTAATATCCCCGCAGGCTGCAACGCAGCCGGTGGGAATTTGCCGAGCGACCTCCTCGGCATGGGAGGGACCGGAAAGGGCTGCAACTGTGTTGCTGCTCTTAAGCTCCTGCTCGATTATCTGAGTCATGCAGAGGTTTGTATTCGGCTCGATACCCTTGGAAACGGAGATAACCACCGATCGAGAGTCCAAAAGCGGCGATATGCGCCGCGCGGTTTCTCTCACGGCAAAGGATGGCGTTGCCAGAACCACCATATCGCAGCCGCGAACGCAGTTAATATCAGATGTGAGCTTAATAGCTTTTGGCAGGGATACACCTTTTAAATAACGGTTTTCCCCTGTTTGGGTCATTTCCTCGGTTTCTTTCTCGAAGAATGACCAGAGGGTTACATCGTTCCCGTTTTCCAGAAGGAGTAGCGCAAGGGCTGTGCCCCATCCGCCGCTGCCGATTACTGATATTTTCATGCTTTTCTCCTTTAATTGATCTCATCTTAACCTATAAGTTTTTATTTCCTTGTAGTCTATTACTGCGACCCACTCGTCCGCCTTCGTAAGCTCCCCCTGAGCTTTTCGCCGTAGAACGACACGCCATTGGCGATAACATCAAAATATGCGCTGTTTTCAATGCACTATTTAAGCTCCGGAAGAATGGCACTTGCGTATAATAATAGTCCATAAAATGTAAAAACGCAAGAGCCGCCCTATTTTTGATTTTAATTTACTTTTGCCTTTTAACCCAATAAATATAAACAGGGGCGGGAAATTCTTTCCCGCCCCTGTTTATATTTTATGCTGCGATTAGACCTTGGCTTACAAGAAATTCCCTGGCCACATCCTTAACGGCCCGGCCCTCCACATCCACTGCGTAGGTAAGGTCTGTCATGCTGTCGTTCGTAAATTTGCCGGACAGCATATCAATGACCTCCTCCAGATTGGGAGCAATTTCCTTGTAGGTTTCAAAGATCTCGTCACGCACAAGAACGGCTCCGTTGTATTCGGGGAAGAATTCCTTGTCATCCTCCAGAATAAACAGATTTGCCTTTCTGTTAAGTCCGTCGGTTGCATAAACTTCTGTTACATCAAAGCTTCCGTTTTCAGCTCCTATATACTTAAGACCTATGTCAACGGACTTGCTATCTTTAAAGCTAAGCCCGTAAAACTCCGTAAACGGTCCGAACTTCATGCTGCCCTCCTGAGTGAAGAAGCCGTGCTCCGCACCGAAAACCAGCTCCCCAGCCACGGGGATAAGGTCGGATATGGTTTTAAGGTTATACTCCTCAGCTATGGCTTCCGGCACGGCGATGGCGTAGGTGTTGTCAGTGCCGAGTTTTCCAAGCATGCGAACACCGTGACGCTCCATGGCTATCTCATTGGAGTAATCATAAAGGCTCTGTCCCTCGGGAACATCCGTGGGGTCAAGATAGAGGAATGTGGTCAAAAGCGTACCGTCATAGCAGTTTAAAATGTCTGCACTGGGGTTCGCAGAAGTCATTTCTTTAAAAGCGTTAACTGCTGCCATCTGGTCTTTAACGTTTACCTTAACATCTGTGTGCTCCTCAACAAGAAGCTTTACCATATAGGTGACAAGCTGTTCCTCCGAATAGGTGCCGTCATACATTTGCAGAGTGTTTTCTGTTTTTCCACCTCCGCAGGCGCAAAGCGCCAGTATCATTACAACGCACATGAGAAACGCCGAAATCCTTTTTACCTTCATTATGTTACCTTCCTTTCGTTTGTCTGTGTATTCTTACTTCCTCTTACCCCGTTTTTCACGGCAAGCTGCTTTTCCAATGCGCTCATGCCAAGCTCCAGTGCGGTTGCAATTATCATCAGCGTAACAGTACCCTTCATAAGCAGGCCCATGTTTCGCACCCGTATGGCGCTATTAATAAGCGTTCCCAGTCCACCGCCACCCACAAAGGCAGCGAAAACCGCACTTCCGACAGCATTGACCGACGCAATGCGAATGCCTGTGAAGATGGTGGGCAGGGACAGGGGAAACTCCACATGAAGCAGCCTATAGGTGTGGCTCATGCCCATGCCTTTGGCGGCCTCCTTAACGCCCGGTGCGACTTGCTCAAGACCCAGGCAGGTGTTGCTTACAATCGGAAGCAGGGAATATAGCCCAACGCCTATAATAACTGTCTGCTTACCCGCGCCGAAGATTACCATGATTATGCCCAGCAGAGCAAGGGCGGGAATAGTCTGCAAAACGTCCACTATCCACATAATCGCCCGCTTTGTCTTAGGGCATAGATAGCAGCATATTCCCAGCGGAATACCAACTATTATAGCCATGGCAACTGAACAGAGCACGATTAAAATATGCTCCCAAATCACTGTTGTGCTCACACCTTTTCACCCCCCTCTAATCTGCCAGGGGATACACGCCTTTGCAAAGCATCAATGAATGCGCCAAGACTGATAGCAATAATTGCCGCAGGGATGGCACCACCTATTATCAGTACGTTGTTATTGGAATCTACGCCCTGATATATAAAGTCACCAAGACCGCCCTGCCCTATCATTGCGGCAAGCACAGCCCAGCTTACGGTGTAAATACTAGCCAGTCTAAGTCCCGCTATAATATGGGGAATGGCCAAAGGTAACTGTACTTTCAGCATGATCTGCATCACGGACATGCCACAGCCACGAGCCGCTTCTACATAGCCCTTGTCCACACTCAATATGCCGGTGTATGTGTTTTTAAGCACAGGAAACATAGCATAAACGGACAGAGCTGTTATTACCGATATGGGCTTCATTCCCACATAAATGAACAACACCCCGATGAAGACAATGCCGGGAACGGTCTGCAAAAGAGAGATCAGACCCATAATAAGGCTGGAAAACTTAGGTATTCGTGAAAGCAAAACTCCCAGCACCAGACCAACAATAAAGCCCACTGCCACCGCTACAAGCACATATTCCAGATGTATTATTATTGATTTCACCAACATGTCGCCGTAGAGCTCGAAGAATCTACTCATTGACGTCACCCCACAGAGTATCTGAGAGGGCCTTAGCCATGCTGTTTTTGGTTACAATCCCCGCCACGCTGCCATTTTCATTAAGCACAACAACATAGTTGTCATAGGAATTTATAAGGTAATCAAAGCACTCTCTTGCATCGCCGTCCCGACTTGCGGTTTGCGCCTTATCTGTAATGAGTGGTTCAATGGTTTTTTCGCCCTTGCCCTTTAAACGTATGTCTCGTATGGAAACCGTTCCTAAATATTCATCATTGTCGCCCACCACTATGAGGGTATCCACACCGGTGCGCGCCATGCGTTCGGTGCATTCGCGAAGTCCGCGGTTTTTGTCAACTGTGATAACATTGGTTTTCATAAAGTCCTCCACACGTATGGAGGTCTGCTCCCCCGATGCAGAAGGAATGTGCTTTCCAAGAAAGCTGCGCACCAAGTCGTTTGCGGGGTTTTCCAGCATCTCCTCGGGAGGGGCCATTTGTGTAATTTTGCCCTTTTCCATGAATACGATCGTATCTGCCAGCTTAAGCGCCTCGCCCATGTCATGGGTAACGAACACTATGGTCTTACCAAGTTTCTTTTGGAGCTTTTTAATCTCGTCTTGTAGGGTCTCTCGGGTCATGGGGTCAAGAGCGCCGAAGGGCTCGTCCATGAGAACGATGGGTGGCGAAGCAGCCAAAGCACGAAGAACGCCAATTCTCTGCTGCTGTCCTCCAGACATTTCACCGGGGTATTTATGGGCATATTCCTCATAAGGCATATCCACCATCTCCAGCATTTCGTGGACTATTTTGTCGCAACGCTCCTTGTCGTATTTTAGGAGCTTTGGCACGACACAAATGTTTTCAGCCACCGTCATGTTAGGAAACAGTCCTATCTGCTGAATAACATAGCCGATTCCACGGCGCAGCTTAACCCTGTCCGCCGCTTCGATGTCGGCACCGTCAACATATATCTTTCCCCCGTCCTGCTCAATAAGCCGGTTGATCATTTTTAAAGTAGTAGTTTTGCCGCATCCGCTGGGACCAATAAACACGGCAAACTGTCCGTGAGGTATCTCAAAGCTTAAGTTGTTTATAATCTGGCGCTTTCCGTAAAACTTTGAAACATTTTCAAATTTTATCATTCCGTTAGCCTCTCCTTTCCATCCTTGTTTCTCTCGTCGTTTATAAACTCCGACACCCAGTCAAAGTCAGCTTCCTTGGCTACATAAACTATGCAGTCATTTTTAAACAGTTCTGCAAAGGGGCCAGGTGATACAATCAGATTGCGACCCCTTCGTATTGCAATTATTGTTGCTCGGGTGGCTTGCCAAAAGGCCAGAGTGCCGATGCTCTTTCCGATAACCCACGAGCCCTCGCTTATCTTTACCTCGCCCAAGCCGTAGTCCTGCTCCTTGGCGGCAAAAAAGGTTTCCTCCCTTTTCACTATTGCGCCTGCCACCTGTCTAATCTCCTGGGAAAGCTGGTCCTGCTCCTGAAGAAGCTCCAAAAGCCTTGCTCTCAGGCTGCTGCCCTTCTGAGCTTCATCACTTCCTTCAAGATAATGCCTTGCACTGTCCACAGATAATATTCTTGCGCCGCTTTGGGGTCTTACCTCCAACACCTTCATATCCTCAAGAAGTCGGAAGGCACGGCGTATGGTTTCCGGCGACACACTGTATTCCGAGGACATCAGTGAGCGGCCGTAAAGCTTGTCTCCCACAGTAAACTCGCCGGTAACTACCCTTCTTGCAATGTCGGCGGCAATTTCTCTGTATTGCGCCGGAGCATTTTTTTGTGTAGTATCCTTCATTTTTCAGTTCACCTACCAGTTACCCGCGTTTTATGGCATATCTCATATTATAAACTAACAACTTCACTTTGTCAAACAGCTTGTCAGTTTATAGGGAAAAAACCCCCGGAAATGCTCTTGCCTTTCCGGGGGTTTGGGAATTTTTTATCTTATTTGTCCGTTGCCGTAAATAATATATTTGCTGCTGGTCATTTCCCGCAGACCCATGGGGCCTCTGGCGTGGATCTTCTGAGTGGAGATGCCAATCTCAGCGCCCAGCCCGAATTCTCCGCCGTCTGTAAAGCGGGTGCTGGCATTTACATACACTGCTGCCGCGTCCACCTCGTTTAAAAAGCGCCGTGCTCTCTCATAGTCTTTGGTAACGATAGCCTCGCTGTGGCCCGTGCCATAGCGAGATATGTGCTCCATAGCGGCATCCATATCGGGAACGATTTTAACAGCTAGGATTGTGTCGTCATATTCCGTTTCCCAATCCTGCTCCGTTGCGGGGAATGCCTCGCTTCCGAAAATTTTCAAAGCTTCCTTATCGCAGCGAAGCTCCACATTGTATTTTTTAAACCTGGGCAGCAGCATTGGCAAAAGCTCCCCCGCCACCGCCTCATGCACTAGCAGGGTCTCCACGGCATTGCACACCGAGGGGCGGGAGCACTTGGCGTTTTCCACAATATTCGCCGCCATATTTAAATCAGCGTCCGCATCCACATAAACGTGACAGTTGCCCTTACCGGTTTCGATTACAGGCACTTTTGCGTTTTCAACCACGGAGTTTATAAGCCCCGCCCCGCCCCGGGGTATTAGCACATCAAGATAAGCCCGCAGAGCCATAAGCTCGTTTGCGCTTTCCCTTGAGGTATCTCGCACAAGACAGACACAGTTTTCCGGAAGCCCCGCGGTCTTTAGAGCTTCCCGCATAATATCCGCCAAAGCCAAATTTGAGCAGATGGCTTCCTTTCCACCTCTCAAAATGCAGGAATTGCCGGACTTGATGCACAAAGCCGCAGCGTCCACGGTAACGTTGGGCCGTGCCTCAAAAATAATACCCACCACGCCCATTGGCACGCGTTTTTTGCCGATGCTTAGGCCATTTGGTCGGTCTGTCATGGATATCATTTCGCCTATGGGGTCGGGCAGAGCCATAACTTCAAAAACACCCTTGGCCATAGCATCAATGCGCTCGCTTGTTAGCAGTAGTCTGTCCATAAAGGACTCTTTAAGGCCGGTTTTCTCAGCGCTTTTCATGTCTTCGGCATTGGCCTTTAATATGCGCTCTTTGTTATTGATCAGCCCATCGCCAATGGCTTTTAGTGCATCGTTTTTCACCCGGGTTCCCGCAATAGACAAAACACATTCTGCCTGCTTTGCGGCCGCGCCCATTTTTTCAAGCTCTGTCATTTGCTTCTCCTTCCGGTAAACAAGGTCCCGGTGGGCTTCCCCTCAATAATATCGTAAAGAAGCTCCGGTCTTGCTCCGCTGGCAATTATCATGTCAATACCGTTTACGGTCGCTAACTCTGCCGCCTGCAGCTTTGTTATCATTCCACCGGTGCCTCTGCTGCTTCCTGCACCGCCGGCCAGAGACCGGATCTCATCATCAATTAATCGTACCTCCCGGATAAGGCGCGCACCTGGGTTTTCTGCAGGGTTTGCATCGTAAAGTCCGTCAATATCGGAAAGCAGCACCAGCTTGTCTGCGCCCGTAAGCACCGCGACAACGGCAGAGAGGGTGTCGTTATCGCCGAAAACCTTGTGCTCACCGCTGTGGCTTTCGATTTCGGCGCTGGAAACGGAGTCATTTTCGTTGACCACGGGAATTATCCCCATGTTCAGCAAAGACTCAAAGGTGTTAACCAGGTTCCCCTTTATTTCCAGCCGCTGCACATCGTCGCCCGTAAGCAGTATCTGGGCAACGATCTTGCCATACTCCCCAAAAAACTTATCGTAAAGGTGCATAAGCTCGCACTGACCCACGGCGGCGGCGGCCTGCTTGAGGCTAAGCTCCTTAGGACGTTCGTCCATTAAAAGCTTGCCTGCGCCAACTGCGATGGCCCCGGAGGAAACAAGGATGACCTCGCATCCGGCGTTATGTATATCCGAAAGTACCCGGGCAAGGGCATCAAAGCTGCGCAGATTAAGCTTGCCTCCCTTATGGGTAAGGGTGGAGGTGCCTACTTTAACAACCAGTCTGCATTTGGCTTCCATAAAACGCACATCCTTTCGGAAACTTTTTCTAATTATAGCATTAAAGTTACACCCATACAATAGGTGTAACTAAGTATGCGCTTATTTGATCAAGGCCGCATTAAGGGCGTTGGTTACCTTAGCAAATCCGTGAATATCCAGGGTCTCCCCACGAACGCGTTCTAAACCGCAGCCTTTGATTACACCCGAAATCTGCTCCTTTGTCAGCTCAGTAAAACTGGCGGAAAGGGCGTTGCTTATAGTTTTGCGCCGCTGCCCGAAGGCAGCTTTTACAACTCGGAAAAAAAGTCCAACATCGCAAACCTCCGCAGGAGGACTTTGGCGGCGGCTGAGCTTGATTACGCTTGAGACCACCTTGGGTTGGGGTATAAAGCAGTTCCGGGGAACGTCAAAAAGAATCTCCGCCTCTGTGTACCAGTTTACAAAAACCGTAAGTACGCTGTAGTCTGCATTTCCGGCCTCGGCACAAATGCGGGAAGCCGCCTCACGCTGTATCATAACAGTAATGCTATCAAAACAATCCGCCACAACTAAGGCCCCAATAAGCTGGCTTGTGATGTTGTAGGGCAGATTTGCGCACACTACTGGGCGCAGATCCGAAAAATGCTCCTTAACAAAGGCAGGCAGGTCGATTTTCAAAATATCACTAAAGATTATCTCCACATTTTCCTGACCACCCAAGCTTTCCGCCAGCACAGGGCGCAGAGCCTTGTCCAGCTCCATAGCCACCACCTTGCCGGCGGTTTTCGAAAGCTCCGCCGTAAGGCAGCCTATGCCGGGGCCTATCTCCAAAACACCTGTGCGCTCATCAACGCCTGACATTTGAACTATCCTCTCCGGTACCCATGGAGCTACAAGAAAATTCTGCCCCATGGATTTAGAAAAGCGGAAACCATGGCGGTCTAGCAACGCCTTAATTTGATTAATATCACAAAGCTCCATTGGCTCTCCAATCACAGCACTTTTTCATATGCAACCCACATGGCGCTGTAGCCGGGCTTATAAACTATCTCCACCCGTCCGCAGTATGTATAGTCCAGCTTTAACAGAGCCGACCGCATAACAGCGTTATCCCGGTGAGTGTCCATCCGAAGGCTTACAGCTCCCCGTTCTCTGGCAAGGTCCTCAAAAAAACTCATTAGGCGCTTAAACACGCCTTTCCCCCGAAATTCGGAGCTTACCGCCGAGCGGTGGATAACGCCGTAAAAGGCATTGTCAGCCGTAAGCCACTGTCCCTCCCGAATATTGGGATATTCCTTCTCCGGCTGGAAAAGCAGGGTTGCCATACCGACTACTTTTTCCCCCTCAACAGCAACATAGCAGGCCTTTTTTTCTATATCAGGAAGAAAGTCCCGCTCATTGGGGTAGCCGTTTACCCATTGGTCAACTCCATTGTCCCTTAGGAACTTTTGAGCCTCGACCACTATTTTCATTATTGCTGACATATCCTCCGGCCTTGCCAGTCTAAAATCCATTTTATCGCACTCTCCTTGCAGCCCCGATTGCCGTTGCGCAGTCGGAATAGGGCGGAATGACATAGTTTAGACCGTAAAGCCTGGTAAATCCGTCATAAACCCGTTTTGCAATAGGTGTTACGGAAATACCCCCCGTTATTACAACGTTTTTTGTGCCGTAGCCCCCGCAGGCAAGAGCCGCGTGAGAACCAGCGACCTCCAATACCATGTTTATCATCGCCTGCGCCCAGTCAGACTCCGTGGCCTGATCCCCGGCCTTGGCAAGGTTTGAGGCTGTCAAATCCGGTGGCAGAGTGTCCGTTCCGGAAAAGAGATCTGCTATAGTCAAGTCCACGTTTAACCTGTTGCCCTTTTCGGAAAGACTAAAAAGCTCCTCAAGGATACAGTCTTCAAACATGTACTTCGCTATTCCCATAAGTGTCCCGCTGCCAACACCAGAGCCGCCGATATGGATGTATTTCCCGTCCCGGGCAAAAGCAAGTGACGTACCTGTGCCGATGCTGACAACAACAGCATCCCCAAGTCCGGAGAGAGATGTGCCGCCCTCGCCGGTGGCCTCAATTTCAGGTATGATTGTTATTCTATCATGCAAAGGGCCAAAGTCACATTTTTCTGCTCCAACCCCGGTAACGGCTATTTTTTCAGCATCAGACACGTCCAGGCCTTTTTCGGAAAGCGCCTTAAAAAGCAGCTCTTTAGCACTCATTCCGCTGTCCATATAGCTCCAGGTGAAGAGAACCTTCTCCCCCTTTAAGCCGACTATCTTCGTCGTTGTAGAACCCTTGTCAAATCCTATGATCATTGCTATTCCTCCTGCCGGGAAAGATCCTTTTCTATTTCTGCAAGGAGTTTTTTATCTCCCTTTTCGGTAAAGGTCAGCTTTTCGTACATATCCGGACGGCGCTGCATGGTGCGGATGATGGATTGCTTTCGCCGCCATTTTGCAATGTTCGCATGGTGTCCGCTGCGGAGAATTTCCGGCACCTGCCGCCCCTCCCAGATTTCCGGACGAGTGTATTGGGGATATTCCAGCAGGCCATCCCAGTGACTTTCTCCGGTGAAACACTCCTCATCGGAAAGCACTCCCGGAATCATGCGGCAAACACAGTCGCAAACCGCCATAGCGGGGATCTCGCCGCCGGTTAGCACAAAGTCTCCCACAGAAATTTCTTCGTCTACACAGGCTTCGATTAAACGTTCGTCGATGCCCTCATAGTGTCCGCATACCAGCACCAGATGGTCATAGTCCTCTTTTAACTGGCGAGCCTTGGCCTGGTCAAACTTTAGCCCCTGTGGGGATAAATATATGACCCGGGTCTTGCGCTTACCTGCACATTCCAGCACAAAGTCCAGACAGCTTTTCAGTGGCTGTGCCATCATAACGCAGCCCCAGCCTCCGCCGTAGGTATAGTCATCCACCTGACCTTGCTTATTCTCAGTGAAGTCGCGGATCTGAATGCAGTTGATCTCAATTATACCCTTAGCTGCCGCCCTTCCCAATATGCTCTCTCCCAGCACATTTCGCATGGTGTCGGGAAAAAGTGACATGATGTCAACGCGCATTAAGGGCACCTTTGGGTTTTTTTCAGCTTCGTCCATATTAATCTCCGTTTTCTTAGGTTTCTGAGAAATCTATTACACCGTCTAAAGAAAAACCTAAGTCATTTAAAAGGGCTTCGGTTTTAAAGGATGTATAAGCGATCCATGCCCCTCTTACATTCCGTCGATAAGGCGTACAGTAATAGTGCCGCCCTTGACATCGGTTTTTATAATAAATTCCGGCACGGCCGGTATGAGTATTTCCCTCCGGCCTTTTACAACGTAAATATTGTTTGTGGGCATTACCAAAGTGTCCTCCAGCACTCCAAGCTCTGCGCCGCTCTCGTCCAGCACCTTTGCCCCGATAATATCTCCGAGGAAAAAGTTGCCTTTGGAAAGCTTTGCATCAGATCGGTCAAAAAATACGCTTTTATTCTTAAGCACCATGGCGGTGTTAACGTCGTCAACGCCCTCAAACTTCACTATAAGGAAGCCTTTGTGGGGCCTGCATTCTGAAACCTTGAAGGGCTTTTCGTCAATATATAAAACCTTAAATTTGCGTAGAAACTCAGGGCTGTCCGCCCAGACCTCAATTTTCACCTCACCGTGAATACCGTGGGTATTGATGATTCTACCTGCCTCCAGATATTTTTCCATGCCTTATTCTCCTTAGGTAAAACCCCATAGAGTTTGTGAATCAATCACTAATTACTCAGATATTTT
>CAZNUD010000030.1:0-21039 GCA_964576195.1 uncultured Oscillospiraceae bacterium
CTCTTCCTTGATGGAATCGCCAGCCTGCTTCTTGGTACCAACAAACAGAATGTTGCCGCCATTGGTGGAAAGCTCACGAACAAAGTTGTAAGCCTCCTCCAGCTTCTTCACGGTCTTCTGCAGGTCGATGATGTAGATGCCGTTGCGCTCCATGTAGATGTACTCGGCCATCTTGGGGTTCCATCTTCTTGTCTGGTGACCGAAATGTACGCCGGCCTCCAAAAGCTGTTTCATTGATACTATTGACATGTTTGTGCCTCCTAAATAATTTGTTTTTCCTCCGGGGGTAACTGCACTAAATTCCCAACGCTTTAAAGGCTTCTGCCCCAAGCGGCACATAGGGAAGGATACACCCCCGTGCGTGATGCCTTGGTATTATACCAATATTGTGCTTAGATTACAAGGACTTTATTTAAGAAATATCAGTTTTTTGCCTTTTTCCCTAAAAAGAGTTTCCTTTTACTTTCTTTATAACATGCTATGGTTTTAAAGAGTATGCGGAGATAAAAAAGCGCAGCGGCTACGCCTTTACGGGTACGCTGCGCTGGCCTTATTCGTTTTATTATAGGTTTCGGAGCTTTTGGACATACTGTTCTCTGACAGCAATTTCCTTATCTCTGGATTCCTGACAGGTGATGCCGGTCCTGGTTCTGCCGCCCTCTCGGAATATCCGTCTTACAGCACGAAAATTCTCATTAAATTCCTCCCGTAGAGCTTTGACGGTCTCGGCGGTGGAGGGTTTATTCAAAAGGTCGTATTCTAGTTTGTATTCGTTTACGCTCAAAGGGTTAACGCCGTTTGAAAAATCCGGGTCGTCATACTGGACAATGTTGATTTTCCAACCACATACGGAGCAGGCATCAAAATCACTGAAATCCTCAAATTCGTATTTGCCGCAGATGGGGCAGATTATTCCTGTATTCATGGTCTTCCCCCTTTCTATATAATTATACTAATTATATCATAAACCAGAAAAATGAAAAGAGTTTTTAAAAGCCGCGAAATCCCTTGGCGCGAAGGCCCTCTTCGCTGGTTTGCGCAGCGCGCACCTGAGCCAAAAGGCGCTCCTTGTCATTAGGAAGAGTGCCTGCAAGGACCAGACGGTTAGAGGCGTGGTTTGAACGGATGACAGAGGGCTTTTCACAGTGGGAATGGGTTAAAATTAGCTCCAGCTCCCTAACTATCTCCCGTTGGGAAAGCAGCTCGAAGCGGCCGGACGTCAGATCATTAAAAAGGGGGGTGCCGGGGGCGGTCATGAGGGTTAAAAGTCCCACATAGGAAGCGCCCATTTGGGTTATCATTTCACCGGTTTTTATGGCGTGCTCTTCCATAAGCTCCTTACCCCCAAGTCCTGAAATAAAGGTTACGGAGGTTTTTATGCCCAAAGCTTCGGCCCTTTGGACGGCTTCTATCATCTGAGTGGCAGTTTCACCCTTATTAACCCTGAGCAACACCTGGTCGGAGCCGGATTCAGCGCCTATGTAGACTATACCAAGTCCGGCGGCCTTAAGAGCAAGCAGCTCCTGGTCGGTTTTGCGAAGGACATTTTCCGCCCTGGCGTAGACGCTGATGCGCTCACACTCCGGAAAAATAGCTTTGGTAGCCTCCATAAGCGGGAGAAGCTTCTCGTTTGTAAGGCACAAGGAATTGCCGTCGGCAAAGAAAACACGCCTTACATAGGGAAATTCACAGCGTGCCTCCTTAAGGCACGCGAGGACCTCATCAAAGGGAACCATGCGAAAGCGCTTATCTGAATACATAGGGCAGAAGGTGCAGGAATTATGGGTGCAGCCGAGAGTCACTTGTATTATTAGGCTGTTTGCCTCGCTGGGGGGGCGGTATACCGAGCCGTAATATTTCATATATTCGTCTCCTTGACGTGTAATACACTAATTTTACCACAGTACGGGTGCATATGCAAAACATAAAAGGATATGATACTTCTGTTATGACCCATTTACTTAAATTACAATAATTATTTGTTTTTTAAGAAAAAACCAAGAAAAACTTAAGAAATCTTACAAAAAAGAAATCTTATATTGCTTTTTGTATTTCGTTGATGTATTATCTGATTGACACAACACGTTCGTACATTTGTAACATTTGAGAGGCTTTTGATTTTAGGAGGAGAATTGATGAGAAACAGTAAACTTATGCTAATCCCCATGTTAATTTTGCTTTTTGCCCTTATGTCGGGTACGGCAATGGCGGCAACCAGTCCGGATAATGAATCCGAAACTTACACCGACACCGCTTGGAACACTTTTTCGAGCGCAAAAGTCATTTCCGATGCTTCATACGACGGGGATTTCTATTGGGCTGGTGGCGACCTAAACATTAACGGCTGCGACACGCAGGACGACATAATTATTGCCGGGCGCAGCATGAAGATCAGTAACGGTACTGTTGGCGGAAGTATCCGCGCAGCAGGCTATGATATTTCCATTAGCGAAGTAAGTGTAAGTAACAATATAACTGTCGCAGGATACAACCTGTCCTTTGATGGCAACGCTCGCGGCGTATATATGGCGGGAAACAGCGTTTCCTTTAGCGGTGAGTGCTCCGGACTGATCGCAAGCGGCTCTGTCGTTACCCTTAGCGGCACCGTTAAAGGTGATGCTGAAATTGCGGCCAGCAAGGTCATCTTTAGTGACGGCGCCGTTATTACAGGTGATTTAAAGATTTCCTCCGTCGAGGAACCCTCTTATCCTGAGGGCATTAAAAACCACACCTTTAAGGCATTAAGCAATGATCAGAAGGACCCGCTCACCAAGAAGACCACCGGTGAGATTGCAAAGAATATACTACTGGGCAGGCTTTACATGATAGCCGCTATGGCAATTGTTGCGCTGCTGCTGTGCTTGGTTTCCTCCAATGAGCTGGATAAATCCGGCGCTATGCTGCTGGCGCGCCCTGTTGCATTGCCCCTTACAGGCTTTGTTACGCTGTGTGCATTGCCGGTGGTACTCATTCTTCTTTGCGTTACGTTTATCGGCCTTCCCGCAGCAGGGCTTTTGGGACTGCTTATAGCGGCTATATGCTTTTTCGCAACTGCCTTTGCCGGGGCTTCCGCAGGAAGACTTGTCTTCCCAAAGATGAACAAGGTTCTGGCCTCTGTTACAGGCGTAGCAATCCTTACGCTGCTCAGAGCCATCCCCTATTTAGGAGGACTGTTGCTTTTCCTGAGCATTATCTATACACTGGGCTTTATTATCCTGGTATGCTATGAGCGTATTAGGGCTTTGAAAAAGCAGCCTGAGGCAATTGATGCAAATGAGATTGCCGAAAACAGCGAGAATAACTGATTTAAATAATAATAAGGAGGGGCACGAAAGTGCTCCTCCTTTTGTTTTGCCCCGCCGGACGACCTTATGAAATTTAATTTAGAAAATCACGAAGTTTTTTACTGCGACTGGGATGCCTTAGCTTTCTAAGGGCCTTAGCCTCGATTTGGCGGATCCTCTCGCGGGTAACATTAAATTCCTTGCCCACTTCCTCAAGAGTGCGTGTGCGCCCGTCCTCAACGCCAAAGCGCAGGCGCAGAACCTTTTCCTCTCTGGGGGTAAGCGTAGAAAGGACACTGGTAAGCTGCTCCTTAAGCAGCGTAAAGGACGCGGCCTCGCTTGGCTCAGAGGCATCCTCGTCGGGGATAAAGTCGCCAAGGTGGCTGTCCTCCTCCTCGCCGATGGGGGTTTCAAGTGATACGGGCTCCTGGGCGATTTTAAGGATGTCGCGAACCTTTTCAACAGGCATGCCCATTTCCTCGGCGATCTCCTCGGGAGTGGGGTCATGGCCCAATTCCTGAAGGAGCTGGCGGGAGACCCGAATGACCTTGTTGATGGTTTCCACCATGTGCACGGGTATGCGGATGGTGCGGGCCTGATCGGCAATGGCTCTGGTTATGGCCTGACGTATCCACCAGGTTGCATAGGTGGAAAACTTATAGCCCTTGGTATAATCAAACTTTTCAACAGCCTTAATAAGACCCAGATTTCCCTCCTGGATTAGGTCGAGAAACTGCATTCCGCGGCCCACATAACGCTTGGCTATGCTGACAACGAGGCGGAGGTTTGCTTCCGCCATGCGCTGTTTGGCATTCTCGTCGCCCCCAGCCATTTTTATGGCAAGCTCAACTTCCTCCTCGGCGGAGAGCAGAGAGATCTTGCCTATTTCCTTCAGGTACATTCGAACCGGGTCGTCGGTGGAAAAGCTATCCGCAATGGATTCGGCTTTAGCTAGCTCGTCCTCGGTGACCTCTTCGATCTCCTCAAGCTTCTCAAGTTCCGGAAGGGATTCCTCATCAATGGGACGCAAATAGTCCTCGCCGGTAGTGTCTATGCCAAGGTTTTCAAGCTGGTCGTAGAACTTGTCAATCTGTTCGGCGTCAAGATTCATGGTTTCAAGAACATCCATAAGCTCCTTACTTGTGAGCTTACCGTTCTTTTTGCCTTTTTCTAAAAGCTCCTTGAGCTTATCGCCGTTGTATTTTTCCTGTTCCTCGTCGGAGGGCTTAGACCCCTTTTCTTTGACCGCCACGCTATCTAGCATGTCATCAAGGATATCCTCGGGCTTTTGATTTATCTTTTCTGCCTTTGCTTTTCCTGCCATTAATTTATCCTCCATACCCTTTGCTTTGCTTGAGCTTTTCTGCGGCGAAGCTGCGAAGGTCTATTTGCCCCGCCTCGCCTTTCTCTCTGACAAGCTTCTCGGTTTTTATTATATATATGTAGTCGCTAAGCGCTTTTTTGGCGCTTGATAGTTCTATAGGTTTACTAACAAGTTCTGTTAGAAGGGAAATTTCGTCGTTTGAAAAGTGTCCGCCTAAGGTAGCTAAGGACGGCTGGGCACCGTTTTCTGTGCGAAGCAACAAGTCCTGATAAAAGCGGCCTAAAACCGGTGAGGAAAAGTCCTCCTGCAGAAGCTCAGTATCTTTAAACAAGGCCGGCTCATAGTAGAGGAGACTTATTACACCCTTTTCCGCTGAGGCGCTGCGAACATTTTCAAAGCGGAGCGATTTTTCCTTAGGCTGTTGGGACCTGATGGGACTTTGAATTTCCCTCTCCCGCTGTTTTTTAGCTTTTCCCACAAGGAGCTTTCGCATTCGCGTGATCTCTGCGAGAACCGCCTCAACAGAGACTTTGGCCATATCTCCCACTTTGTGGGCATATACCTCACGCTCCACAGGGCCTGGAAGTCTTGCTATTACGGCGGTGGCTTCCTTTAAAAAATCCACCCTATCCTCCGCCAGGGATAAATCGTATTTTTGGGAAATCTCCGTAAGCCTATATTCAACATGGTTTTCACTTCCGGAAATAACATTTTCAAAGGCAGGCGCACCAAATTTTTTGATGTATTCGTCGGGATCCTTAGCCCCCGTAAGGCGCAGTACACGAACCTTTAAGTCAAGCTTTTCTAAGATCTCGATGGCGCGCTGGGAGGCCTTCTGCCCAGCTACATCTCCGTCGTAGGCAATGACCACCTCGCCAGTGTAACGGGAAATAAGTCTGGCCTGTTCAGGGGTGAGGCTTGTTCCCAAGGAGGCCACGGCGCAGTCAAAACCCGCCTGATGGAGCGCAAGCACGTCTATATTACCTTCTGAGAGAATTATATAACCTTTTTTTGACTTTTTAGCCATATTTAACGCAAAAAGATTGCGACTTTTGTTAAATACCATGGTTTCAGGGCTGTTCATGTACTTCGGTTCTCCGTCATCAAGAATTCTGCCTGAAAATCCGATGACACTGCCGCGAACGTCAATAACAGGAAACATTAGGCGATTTCGAAAGGTATCGTAAACCCCTCCGCTGCCGTTTTTGGAGGCGCGGGCAAGACCGGCTGATAAAAGCTCCGGCTTTGTATAGCCCTTTTTTTGCATGGCATCCACAAGGCTGTCCCAGCTATTGGGGGCAAAACCCAGACCGAAGATTTTCGCTATAGAGGGAGAAATCTTGCGCTTCTCCATATAATCCCGGGCAATTTCGCCCTCGGGAGGTTTAAGCTGCTCGTAGAAAAACCTAGCAGCGTCTCGGTTTAGACTTAGTATGCGCTCACGCTTTGAGTAATTTTCGTCGTGCTCATCCTCCGGAACGGCAAGACCCACACGCCTGGCCAGAAAGCGCACCGCATCTGGGTAGCTTAGATTTTCCGCCTCCATAATGAAGTTTATGACTCCCCCACCCTTGCCGCAGCCGAAACAGTGATATATCTGCTTATCAATAGCTACAGAAAAGGACGGGGTTTTCTCGCTATGGAAGGGGCAGAGGCCGAAAAGGTTGGCGCCGCTTTTTTTGTTAAGGCGCACATAGCCCGAAACAACCTCGCTTATTTCGTTGCGGTCGGTTAGCTCCTGCAAAAAGTTCTCCGGAAAAGACATGGCGCACCTCCTCAACCTGTTATTGTCTCCCCTTAACCCGGCAAAAATAATAAAATCTCTTTTTAATTGACACGTACTAAGAAAATACTCTCCCCCAAAATCTGCGGATGGCACAGCGCAAAGCGCCTCATCCCCGTTTAGAAAGGGAGGGCCTTTTAAAACAAGGTCATCTGACTTGCCACGCTGCGGGAATGTAGAGCTTGCTAAACTGGTACATAGCGTAATCGTCGGTCATGCCGGAAACGTAATCACAGACCGCGCGCTCGACGCCCTCATTGTCAGCTATGTGGCGAAAGTCCTCAGGGAGCTTTTCGGGGTTTTTGACGTAGTATTCCCAGATACACTGGAGAATGTTCTGAACCTTTGACTCCTCTCCCTTGGCGATGGGGTTGTGGTAAACCGCCTCGAACATGAAGCTATGAAAGCAGTCCACCGCCTCAGCCATTTCGGGGGAAAAGCCAAGCTCGCCCTTTTGACTGGTTTCAACAAGATCCATGATGATATTGTTAATACGCTCGGAATAGCTCAAGCCTATGCGCTCTTTGATCTTATCCGGCAGATCTTTTTCAGAGAGAAGTCCTGCCCGGATGGCATCGTCGGTGTCGTGGTTTATGTAGGCAATGCGGTCAGAAATGCGTACCACCTTGGCCTCGTTTGTGTCATCCGTCGTTCCTATAGTGTGGCGGAGAATGCCCATGCGTGTTTCATAGCACAAGTTCAGGCCCCGGCCGGATTTTTCCAAGCGATCCACCACTCGGTGGCTCTGCTCATAGTGGCGAAAGCCCTGTGAGTAAATCTCGTTAAGCGCCCTCTCACCGGCATGACCGAAGGGAGTGTGGCCAAGGTCGTGGCCAAGGCCCATGGCTTCTGTCAGGTCCTCATTTAACAGAAGCGCCCGGGAGACGGTGCGGGCGATACGCGTAACTTCAAGGGTATGAGTAAGGCGGGTACGGTAATGGTCACCCTCGGGCTGGAGAAAAACCTGGGTCTTGTGCTTAAGGCGTCGGAAGGACTTGGAATGGATAATCCTGTCCACATCCCGCTGAAAGCAGGTGCGAAGCCGGTCCTCTTCCTCGTTTATAAGGCGACCGCGGGAGTCCTCAGCTCGGACACCTCGGTCGCAGATGAAAATTTTTTCCTGTTGCTGATGCAACTGGCTGGGGCACGACATAATTGCCACCTCCCCCGGGAATTTATATAATAGCCTATAGTATCTTATACGACGCCCAAGGGGTGAACTCCTTTTTTCCGCATTTTTTCTTTTCCTTCCCAATGCGCAAAAAGGGCCTATCAGGAGCTAGTGCTCCCGACAGGTATAAGTTTTCTATTATTTGGTTTATTTTTTTAGGGTCCTCATAGTGTTCATGATGGCGATAATCAAAACACCCACATCGGCGAAAACTGCCAGCCACATACCCGCAAGGCCAATAGCCCCAAGCACCAGCACGGCGGCCTTAACACCCAGAGAGAAAATAATGTTCTCCCAGACAATTCTCATGGTGAAGCGGGCACGACTTATGGCATCGGCCACCTTTGAGGGTTTGTCATCCATAAGCACCACGTCGGCGGCCTCTATGGCGGCATCGCTACCAACAGCTCCCATAGCTATGCCAATATCCGCACGGGTAAGTACAGGGGCATCGTTTATGCCGTCGCCCACAAAAGCAAGCCTGCCCTTACGACGCTTTTTGCTTAATATGCGCTCCACCGCTTTAACCTTGTTGCCAGGAAGAAGCTCGGCATAGACCTCATCAATGCCGAGGTCTGAGGCCACGCTTTCTCCCACAGTTTTGTTGTCGCCTGTAAGCATAACGGTTTTTTTAACTCCAAGGGCTTTCAAAGCGGAAATTGCCTTCTTTGCGTCCGGCTTTACTTGATCAGAGATAACGATGTGGCCCATGTACTCGCTGCCCATTGCCACATGCACAACAGAACCCAGCTTATTGCATTGTTGCCAATTGGCGTTAACGCTGTCCATAAGCTGACCGTTTCCCACATAGACAGGTTTGCCGTCTATTAGGGCTTTAACCCCTTTACCGGCATACTCTGTTACTTGACCGATGCGGCTTTTATCTATTTCATCGCCGTGGGCGGCTACTATGGATTCAGCTATGGGGTGGTTGGAATAGCTTTCCGCCAAGGCAGCTATGGATAAAAGCTCCTGCCTTGAAACGCTCACCGGTTGCACCGCCGTTACCGCAAAGTTGCCTTTGGTAAGGGTTCCGGTTTTATCGAAAACCACAGTGTCTACCTTGGCAAGGGTTTCAAGGTAGTTGGAACCTTTAATCAGAATACCCTGCTTAGAAGCGCCGCCTATGCCGCCGAAAAAGGACAAAGGCACAGAAATGACCAGGGCGCAAGGGCAGGATACGACAAGAAAAATAAGCGCTCTGTTTATCCACTCGCTCCAGCTTTGACCGAAAAACAGGGGTGCAATGACCGCTAGCAGAAAAGCGGCTGCAGCCACACAGGGGGTGTAATAGCGTGCGAAACGAGTAATAAAGCTCTCGGATTTCGCCTTGTTCTCAGCAGAGTTTTCCACCAGCTCAAGGATTTTATAAACAGTGCTTTCACCGTACTCACTTTTAACTTTAACGGTTATAACGCCAGTGAGGTTAACGCAGCCGCTTATTACCTCGTCCCCAGGTGTCTTATCAGCGGGGAGAGACTCGCCGGTGATAGAGGATGTGTTTACCGAAGTGGTTCCATCTAAAATCACGCCGTCAAGGGGTATTCTGTCGCCCGGGCGGATAATTATCGTTTCACCGACAGCCACCTCCTCGGGAGAAAGCCTGTACTCATTGCCATCACTTAGCACAACAGCGTAGTCGGGACGTATATCCATAAGCGCGGCAATAGAACGGCGGCTTTTACCAACGGCAATTTGCTCGAAAATGTCTCCCACCTGGTAGAACATCACTACGGCCACAGCCTCGGGGTACTCACCAATTAAAAAGGCCCCCATTGAGGCAATCCCCATGAGAAAATTCTCGTCAAAAACCTGACCACGCAGAATATTTCTGACCGCTGACCATAAAACGTCATAACCCACGATAAGGTAAGCAGCGGCGCAAAGGGCAAGCTTTAAGTCAGTGAGATTAATGACGTATACAGTTATAAGTATAAGCAGTGCCAAGCCAACCCTTGCCACCTGAAACTTCTGTTTCTTATTCATATAGTTTCCTTCTTATAGGACTATTTTGCAGTCCGGTTCTATTCTTCTGCATAGCTTCGCAGCTTTTTGCATAATTTCGTCAATGCGCTCCTGAGGGGCTTCAATGGTAATTTTTTGCAGAAGGAAGTTCACGGCGGCGTTTTCTACACCTTCAATTTTCTTTATACCCGCCTCCATTTTGGCGGCGCAATTAGCGCAGTCAAGGTTACGTAGCTTATAGGATTTTTTCATTTTATTTTTCCTCCATTATGTGCTCATATCCGCAGTCAATTATTTTTCTTACGTGGTCATCGGTCAAAAAATATATTATTGTTTTGCCCTCTCGGCGGCTGTCGATAAGATTAGCGTCCTTCAGTACCTTAAGCTGGTGGGAAGTGGCCGACTGGGTCATGCAAACAAGCTCGGCTATTTCGAAAACGCACAGTTCCCCACCGGACAAGGCATAAAGAATTTTCATGCGGGTTGTATCACCAAAAAGCTTGAACAAACCCGCCAACTGAAAAATTTGCTGGTCAGCCGGGCTGCGCTGTCGCATTTCCTTTAGGGCGTGGTCGTGGTTATGCTTTTCCAACATATGAACCCCCATTCAAATTAATATCTATTCATATGTTAGCACGTTCATATGTGTTTGTCAACGGCTTCAAATAAATAATTGTTTTTTGTTCGGAAGCTCCCCTTCCCCCGCTTGCAAAAGTTTGCAAATGTAATACAATATAGTAGAAACTTGTTTACAATTATGGAGGAGCGAAATGAAAGACAGCAAGCTGAAAATTCTTTTTCCCTATTACAAACCACATAGCAAGCTATTTATTGCCGATATGTTTTTCGCCATTATCGGTGCAGCTCTGGCTGTTCTTATTCCTCTTTTGGTGCGCTATATTACAAACCACGTTGTTTACCTTGAGACCGGCTCCGCCCTGCGCACTGTGGGAATAGTTGTTGTGGCTATGCTGGTTATGCTGCTGGTAGAGATGTACTGCAATTATTTCATCGCCTTTTACGGCCACATGATGGGGGCGAAAATTGAATATACCATGCGAAACCGGCTTTTTAACCACTACCAAAAGCTTTCCTTCGCCTTCTATGATGAGCAGCGGGTCGGGCAGCTTATGTCACGGGTTACAAACGACCTTTTTGAAATAAGCGAAATGCTGCACCACGTACCTGAGGAGCTTGCTATTTCCTTAATAAAACTCTTGGGTACCTTTGGAGTGCTGCTGTTTATAAACTGGCAGCTGGCACTTGTTGCCTTCGCAACAGTGCCATTTATGCTGTGGTACGCAATTGTTTATAACAAAAAGATGAAAAGTGTCTTTGTGCAAAACCGCGCCAACATTGCAGAGATAAACTCCACCATGGAAGACAGCCTTTCAGGCATACGTGTTATAAAGTCCTTTGCCAACGAGAATATTGAAATAAAGAAATTCCGGGAGAGAAACAGGGACTTTGTTTCCAGCAAGAAAAAAAGCTATCGCTACATGGCCACCTACAACACGGTGCTGGGTGCGCTTACCACCATCATCACCATTGCCGTTACCGGCGGGGGTGCAGCGCTGATGATAAAGGGTTTTGTGAAATTAAACGACCTTTTGGTGTTTCTCCTTTATATCGGCAATTTTACAGAGCCTATACGGCGGCTTGTTCTGCTTACAGAACAGCTACAAAACGGGTTTTCGGGCTTTGAGCGCTATCAGGAGATGATGGACATTCACCCGGACATTACCGACGCACCTGAAGCCCGGGAGCTGGGAGAGGTTCGGGGGGAGATAAAGTTTGAGAATGTGTCCTTCCGTTACGATGGAGGCGAGGCAATTTTTGAGGGGCTGAACCTTCACGTTCCGGCGGGGGAATATGTTGCCCTCGTTGGCTCATCCGGTGTGGGAAAAACTACCCTTTGCGGCCTTATCCCTCGCTTTTATGACGTGTTTGAGGGGAAGATCACCCTTGACGGGCATGATGTGCGTACAATAAAAACCGAAAGCCTGCGAAGAAACATAGGCGTGGTGCAGCAAGAGGTATACCTATTTGCTGACAACATTATGGAGAACATACGTTATGGCAGGCCCGGGGCAACGGACCGAGATGTAGTTGCAGCGGCAAAGCTTGCCAATGCCCACGAATTCATTATGTCGCTGCCGGAGGCTTACGAGACTGAGATAGGTCAGCGGGGGGCGAAGCTTTCAGGCGGCCAAAAGCAGCGGCTTTCCATTGCAAGAGTGTTTCTTAAAAACCCTCCCGTACTGATTTTTGATGAGGCCACCAGCGCATTGGACAACAAGAGCGAGCGCGTGGTAAAAGAATCCTTGGAAAAGCTTGCCCAAGGACGCACAACCTTTGTCATCGCCCACAGGCTTTCCACCATACGCAGCGCCAAGCGCATACTGGTGCTGACAGCCAGCGGCATTGCAGAAGAGGGCAGCCACGAAGAGCTTATAGCGCAAAAGGGAGAATACTATAAGCTTTATCAGGCCAGCGGTATTTAGGGGAGGGCCTTTATGAAGCCAGGTATTGTCGAACTTGATCTTCATGGAAAAAATCAGTATCAGGCTAGGCTTACTGTTGAAGCAGCGCTGAGGCGCAGCTCAGGGGTTTACCGGCTGCGCCTAATTCACGGGCATAACAGCGGCACGGCACTAAGAGATATGATTTTTGAGGAATATTCAAAGCATCCAAAAGTGCTCAGGCTGGAGAAAAAGGGCGAGGGCGTCACAGAGCTGGTACTTAGGGAAAACTACTAGGGCTTTTTTGTTATAGTTGCATATGTGTAAAAAGCCGTGACCATATAACTAAACCGGGTGATAAGGGATGGGCCGGGATTTGTAAAGTTTGCCTCTATCCCCTTTACCTTTAGGAAGGGCTGATTGATATGAAATTTAACCACTTTGACCAGTCGGGAAACGCCGTGATGGTGGACGTTAGCGAAAAGGAGAACACTTTACGGACGGCCATTGCCACAGGGAGCATTAAGGTTAGCGACGAGATAATGAGCGCAATTAAGGGCGGCACTACAATGAAGGGCGATGTTTTGGGCGTTGCAAGAGTGGCGGGGATAATGGCCGCCAAACGCACTTGTGAGCTTATTCCCATGTGCCACCCCCTGCCGCTGAATAAATGCGCCATTGACTTTATTACAGATGAGCCGAACACCGTTACAGCCCTTTGCACCGTGCGCACCCAGGGGAAAACCGGTGTAGAAATGGAGGCGCTTACAGGCGCTACCGTCGCGCTGCTGACGGTTTACGATATGTGCAAGGCCATCGACAAGTGCATGTGCATCGGAGAAATACACCTTGTGGAAAAGCAGGGCGGTAAATCGGGCGATTTTAAATATTAAGAGGTGCAAGCCATGAAAGACGGCTTTGGAAGAAAAATAGATTATCTGCGCCTGTCTGTGACAGACAGGTGCGATCTGCGCTGCACCTACTGCATGCCCGCCCAGGGAGTTGCACCCCTTGCCCGGGATGAGATCCTCAGTTACGAGGAAATCCTGCGGCTGGTGCGGCTGCTGGCGGAATTGGGCATAAAAAAAGTCCGGCTCACCGGAGGGGAGCCACTGGTAAGGAAAAACCTGGCCTCACTGGTGGCGGGAATTAAGGATATTCCGGGAATAGAAAAGGTGGTTCTGACCACCAACGGGATGCTTCTATCTGAGCAGTTGCCGGAACTTGTTTCAGCGGGACTGGACGGCGTGAATATAAGCCTGGACGCGCTGGATGGGAAGGTCTTTAAAGCCATTGCCCGTCGGGAGGGCGTGGACAAAGTCTTTGCTTCTATTGAGGATGCCCTTTCCTATAATTGGCTTAAGGTAAAGCTCAACTGCGTGCCAATGACGCTTAATGAGAGCCAGATCATTCCCATGTGCGAGAGGTTTTTATCTGACCCCCGCTTGGATCTGCGCTTTATTGAGCTGATGCCTATTGGTTTGGGAAAGGACGTGCAGGGAATTTCCGGAGCACAGCTTCGCTCAATGCTTGAGGAGCGGTTCGGGGTGCTATCCCCCTTGGAACATACGCCCATGGACGGTCCATGCAAGTATTACAGTGTTCCGGGTCTGCCGGGGAGACTTGGTCTAATATGCGCTATTTCTGACTGTTTTTGCGCTTCCTGCAACAGAGTGCGGCTAACCTCCACGGGCTTTCTGAAAACCTGCCTTCAATACGAAAAGGGGGCAGAGCTTAAGCCTTATCTGGATAGCGGCGACGAGAAAATTCTTGAAATAATAAATGAGACCATAAGCAAAAAGCCCCAGCGCCACGCCTTTTCCCAGTCACAGGTGCGTTGCTGTGAAACGCACACTATGTCTCAAATCGGAGGATGAAATAATGGGAAACGTTATCGCTGTTTGTGTAAGCCCCGAAAAGGGAACCCAGAAGAAAGACATGGGCAGTGCCCTTTTTATTGAAAACTGGGGCATAGAAAATGACGCTCACGCGGGAAAATGGCATCGTCAAGTGTCTATTTTAAGCCACGACAAGGTGGAAACTTTTCGTGCTATGGGGGCAGAGGTTTGCGCCGGAGCCTTCGGGGAAAACCTGCTGGTGGCGGGCATCGACTTTCGCGCCCTTCCTATTGGCACCCGCCTATCCTGCAACGAGGTTTTGCTGGAACTTACACAGATAGGCAAGGAATGCCACTCGGGCTGCGAGATATTTAAAAAGATGGGTGATTGCATTATGCCCCGGGAGGGCGTATTCACCAAAGTTCTCCGCGGCGGGAGAATAAGCGTGGGCGACACTTTGCTGGTTCTGCCCTCAGAACAGAAATAAGGAGGACATTCAATGTATAAGGCAGCAGTGATAACCGTTAGTGACCGGTGCTCACGGGGTGAGCGCCCTGATGAGGGCGGGCCCCTGGTGGTAACCATTTTGAAGGACTTTGGCTATGAGATTACTCACACCAAAATTGTCCCCGATCAACTGGATAAAATCCAAGAAGTTCTATGCTCACTTGCCGACGCTTACGCCGCCGACCTTATCGTTACCACTGGCGGCACGGGCTTTGCCCCGGGAGATATGACACCCGAAGCCACAAAGACTGTTTGCGAAAAGCTGACCCCCGGCATTCCCGAGGCGATGAGGGCAGCATCCATGAAGATAACCCCCCGGGGCATGCTTTCCCGCGCCGAGGCCGGCATTCGCAAAAGCTCACTGATAATAAACCTTCCCGGCTCCCCAAAGGCTGCAAGGGAAAACCTTGAAGCGGTGCTTCCGGCCATAGACCACGGTCTTCAAATGCTGGGAGGAAAGCCGCAGGACTGTGCAAAAATCAAAGACTAGTCCGGTCGGGTACTTGTCAATTTACCTTGCTGTATGCTATTATATGACGAGCTTTGATTTCTGGAGGACATAAATGGATAAGGTTAATATCTATTTTTCTAAAATAAAGACCCAGGCACGTATTCCCCTCAAGCGTGCCGAGGATGCTGGCTATGACATTTATGCCTGCCTTGAGGAGGATTTTATTAAGGTAGATCCTCACCAGACAGTTATGCTCTCAACAGGGCTTGCTTCTGCCTGTCCGTCGGAATACTACTTTCAGATAGCAGAGCGCGGCTCCACAGGCACCAAGGGCATAGGCCAGCGCTGCGGCGTTATAGACAGTGGCTACAGGGGGGAGTGGTTCATCCCTATCACAAACCATAATACCGTGCCTCTCTATTTTGTAAAGCCGGAGAAGATCGAAGAATTAAGGGACAGCCTTGAAGATAGCGCCATTATCTACCCCAGCAATAAGGCCATTTGTCAGGTGCTGGTATTACCTGTGCCGAAAACGGAGGTTTTCGAGCTTTCTTTTGAGCAGCTATGTGAAATGAAGTCCAACCGCTCTGACGGAAAGCTGGGCAGCAGCGGAAAATAAATGAAACCAATTAAATACGGCCGAGGCTTGCAGTATGGGCTGGCTTATAAAAAGAACATAGAAAAATCCCTCCGGATGACCGGAGGGATTTTTGTTTGGTGCTAGCAGGCAACGACCTCTTTGATGTTAATCTCGTTGCCGGTAACCAGATAGGTTTTTTCGCTTTTACAATGGGGGCAAATTTTTGCGTATTCCATAGTGGAATAAGTTTTTCCGCAATCATCACAAATGGTTACGGCTTCGATTTTTTCAACGAGAAGCTCAGAATTCTCAAGCAGCGGAGACTTTTTTACAGCCCATCCCCAGCATTCAGTGAGAAACTGGGGGACTACGCCGGAGACTTCGCCTATCTCAAGGGTTACGGTGGAGACTTTTGTAAGCGAGTTTTCCTCACCTAGTTCCTCCACTGTTTTAATGATGTTATAGACTATGCCTAACTCATGCATATTTTAATTTTCCTTCTTACTGAAAAGGATTTTGATCCCGCGCTTCATCATGTAGGGCAGAAGAGTCTTGACCTTATCCTCAGAAACCACCATCGTGCTGCACTGGGGAAGTTCACGGTGAAGATTAATTGCATCGAAGGCGCACTTGGTGGTGCAGACTCCGCAGCCGATACACTTGTTGGGGTCTACTATAGATGCACCGCAGCCAAGGCAGCGGGCAGTCTCAGCCTTTACCTGCTCCTCTGTGAAGGGCTTGCGCAGGTCACGGAAGGACTTGACCGGGTTATCGGCAGCCTCCATGCCCGGAACCTGACGAGATGCATTATCATAGCTTTCCACCTTTATGTTGTCTTTATCCAGCTCAACATACTTGCGCAGGTTGCGGCCGATGGTAAGTGTGCTGTGGGGCTGAACGAAGCGGTGGATGGAATAGGCTCCTTCCTTGCCGGCTGCAATAGCGTCGATGGCAAACTTGGGACCTGTATAAACATCGCCGCCAACGAAGATGTCGGGCTCGGCGGTCTGGTAGGTAACGGAATCGGCAACAACGGTATCGCCGTGTCCCAACTCAACCTTGCTTCCCTTTAGGAGATCGCCCCAAAGGATGCTCTGGCCGACGGAGAGGAGAACATTATCGCAGTAGACGGTCTTGGTTTCGTTTTCATCGTACTTGGGGCAGAAGCTTTTGTTTTCGTCACAGACGGAAGTGCACTTTTTGAAAACCACACCTTTGACCTTGCCGTTTTCGGTGAGAATCTCCTTGGGACCCCAACCGCAGTTGACGGAAATATTTTCGCGCTCGGCTTCCTCAACCTCTTCCTTGGTGGCGGGCATAATGTCTCGGCTCTCAAGACTGAACATGGAGACCTTCCCATCGCCACAGCGTTCAGCGGAGCGGGCTACGTCAACAGCCACGTTGCCGCCGCCGATGACTACAACATCACCGGAGAGCTTGGTGTTTTCGGGGCTGATGTTAACATTGCGCAGGAAGTCAATGCCTGTCTGAACGCCTTCTGCGTCCTCACCGGGCACTCCCAGCTTGCGTCCGCCCTGGCAGCCGACAGCAATGTAAAACGCCTTATAACCCTCAGCACGAAGCTGATCAATTGTGATGTCCTTACCCACCTCAACGCCGCACTTAAACTCAACACCCATCTGGCGGATAATATCTATTTCAGCGTCAATAACGTCCTTTTCAAGACGGAAGGAGGGGATGCCGTTGTTCAGCATACCGCCGGGGCGGCTCTCTTTTTCGAAAATCGTGGGCTTGTAGCCGTTTTCCGCAAGGAAGAATGCGCAGGTCATTCCAGCGGGACCGCTGCCGATGATGGCTATCTTCTGAGGCCATGGAGCGGGGTTAACAGAGGGCTTTAAAATAGCAGGAACGTAGCGGGTCTCAGCCTTCAGGTCCTGTGCAGCAATGAATTTCTTAACCTCGTCGATGGCAACAGCCTTGTCGATGCTTCCTCTTGTGCAGGCATCTTCGCAAAGACGGTTGCAGATATCGCCGCATACTGCCGGGAAGGGGTTCTCGCGCTTAATAAGGGCAAGAGCCTCGGTGTATTTACCCTGAGCCGCCTTCTTAAGGTAGCCCTGAACGGCAATGTGAGCCGGGCAGGCTGTTTTGCAGGGGGCCGTGCCGGTGTCATAGCAGTTTACGCGGTTGGTGTCACGGTAGTAGTAGTCCCATCTGTCTTCGCCCCACTTGTTGGTGTCAGGCAGGGGATGCTTGGGATACTTGATGGGGCCGGAACTGGTGCAGAGCTTCTGACCGAGCTTAACGGCGCCGGCCGGGCAATACTCAACGCAGCGGCCACATGCAACGCAGTTTTCAGTTTCAACCTTTGCAACGTAGGCGCTGCGGGAAAGGTTGGGTGTGTTAAACAACAGCGATGTGCGCAGGCCGTAGCAGACGTTAATGTTGCAGTTACAGATGGCAAAAATTTTGTTCTCGCCGTCAATGTTTGTAATTTGGTGGACGTAGCCTCTATCCTCGGCCATCTGGAAAATCTTTAGAGCCTCTTCCTTGTTTATGTAGCGACCACCCTTTTTGGTTTCAACAACATAATCGGCCATGTCCCCAACGGCGATACACCAATCCATGGGGTCGTCGCCGCAACCTTCATCGAAGGTTCTGCGGCTTAGACGGCAGGAACAGGGAGAGGCTGCATACTTGCCCTCGTACTTGTTCAGCCAGTGGGAAATGTGCTCGATACCCAAAGACTGATTTTCATGCTCAATAGCCTTTTCAACAGGGATTACGTGCATGCCTATGCCGGCACCTCCTGGGGGTACAAACTGGGTGATCCCCGCCAAAGGGAGAAAAGAGTTGCGCTCGAAAAACTGACCCATTTCGGGGTGCTTTTCCAGAAGCTCGACGTTCATATTGGTGAACTCAGCGCTGCCGGGAACGAACATAGGAAGAACCCACTGCTTTTCATGCTTGTCGTTCTCCCAGTTGTATTCTATAACGCCTGTTTCACTCATGTGGTCAAGCATGGGCAGAAGCTCAGCTTCGGTTTTGCCGGTAAGCTTGAGCATGTCTTCAAGAGTGCGGGGGACGCGGCGCTTCATTTTGAGAGCGACCTCCGCCTCTTCGTCAGTCATAATCGCGGCAAGACCCCAATATTCGGGATCCTCTGGCTTAACCTTGTAAAACAAGCGGTTTGTAAGCATGTTTGCAAGTTTAAGTACTACCTCGCGAACTTCGCCGGTGTTCTTTAAGTTGTCACTCATAGTATCTTTTCCCTTCTTTTTCGTATTCTTTCTCTGGCTGCAGGTTTGTCATGTGCTTATATTTTATTTTTGCTGTTAAAAATAATGCAACAAAATTTGACCGAGCCAAGCTCGGTTTTTTAAAGCATATCATATTGTGAAAAAATATTCAATGTCTAATAATTCACATAATTTACATAGCTTTGTGTGTCAAGAGGTAAATAAAACTCCTTTTAAAAGAACAATCTGGTTTTGGTTGGACCAGAAGAAATATATAGGGTTTTGTTTTCTCCCCTTTTTTCAAGGCTTAGCGGCCAGGGGCGCCTCTGGCGGTGCCTCTGGTCCCGCTAAACAGCAAGGGCCGCAAAAAACTTTGCGGCCCAAAAATGGGACGATTTTTCGATTTTGCCTTGTTTTTTGCAACTTGCTGGGTTTCTATTCGATAATAATCGACTTTGCAGCAAAGGTGGTTGCGCCAGTATACGAGCCGTAGGCGATTATTCTTGAGTTGACGTTTATGTAACCGGTGCCGGTGGAGGTTCTGCCGGTGCTGGAGTCAACAACGGAAACAAGGTTTGTAATGTCTATATATTCAAGCTTATCTGAGGAGTTGAGGATAGTTATTCGCTTTGCCTTGGTGTCAATTTTAAGCACAGTACCGGTGGCCTTGGTGGGCGAAGATTCGGAGGTGAGTAAGGTTATCTCGGTGATTTCATCATCATACACCAAAACTGACACCTGGTCGTCAATCTTCACGTCGGAAAGGGAAATCTGGGTCTTGCCATAATAAACGCTAACATTATCATCAACGGAGTAGGAGCGCTTCTCGTTATTAACCGTGATCACCCAGTTTACACCGTCGGCAGAGGCGGTGTAGGAATTAAGGCGGCCGGTGACGGTGGCTTCGCTACCCTCAATTTTGATGGTTTTTATTGCGCTTCTTTCAAGGTCTATGGTAACACTGCTGCCCTTCTTAACGCGGTCAATAGTTATGGTTTTACCGGCGCGGGTAATGGTGGGCAGAGAGTCTATATCGAACTTGAAATAATAATTGACACCGTCGCTGTCAATTATCTTGAGGGTATTGGTTGGGCCGTAACTAAGCTCGTCCACTATGCCGACCAGGTTTAGGCAGCCGGGCTTGGCGTAAATCTCTGTAATCACATTGTTTTTCAGCTTTATGGTGAGAAAATCCAGTCCTGCATAAAGGGCCGAAACAGAGGAAACCTTGCTGCCATTTCTGGTAATAAGGGCAGAACTTGGAACGCTGGAGGAAAGGGCGCTGCTGATTGATGAGTCGCCAACATATATGTAGCCGGAAGACAGAATGTTTAGAGGACCCTGAACATACTTGATTGAGGAGTTGTATTCAATATTTGCGGCAATAACTGCTTTGTTTTTTATAGAAAGAGTTATGGGGTAGGCCAGGTAGTCGGAAGATATGGTCTTTAAATCGCCATTAACCCTGGTCTTGGCGGATGATGTAAGGGTGTATTCGCGAACAAGCCCGTCATAGCCGCAGACGTTGACCGTACTGCCGCTTACAGAGCTTAAGATGCCCTCCAGCCTTGTTACGCCGCTGTAGTTATCCAAAGTAAGGGTGAGGCTCTTGGAGTCAAGATGGTCCAGGGAGCGAGAGACCATTGTTGCAACAACCGCGCGGGTGACGCCGGACTTGGGGGCAAAGTTGTTCTGGTCGTCACCGCTGATTATTTTAAGAGAAACGAGCACTGCAACAAAGCCGTGACAGGCGGAGGAAACGCTTTCCGAGTCCTTAAAGGGCAGTTCAACCGATGAAAGCGCGTCGGCCTCGCCGGTGAGCTTCAAAGCACGAACCAAGTAAACAGCAAGCCGCTCCTTAACAATCTTGTCCGAAAGGCTTAGAGACTTTAGCTCATCCTTGGTAACGATGCCTGCGGCAAGGCATATCTCCAGACTATCGTAGGCCCAACTGTAATCGGAGGATACTATGTTCTTAACTGTTGCATCATAGTCCTCAGCGATATATTCCTTTTCAGAGTCCGTAAGGTAATACAGTCTGGAAAGGACCGTAAGGGCTTCCACATTGCTTATGCCGCTGTCGGGCCTCATGGTGCCGTCGGAATATCCGGTTAAAAGGCCCTTTCCCACAAGGTCGGTCATACATTTTTCCGACCAGTGACCCTTGAGGTCTGTAAAGCCCGTGGCAAGGGCGGGAACGCTGACAGACATTATCATAATTACGACAAGTAGGGCTGATATGGCTCTTTTTTTCATATTCATACTATTCTCCCTATAAATTTATTTTTATCTGCGGCACCTTTTGGAGGCAATATCAAGAAGGTGCGTCTGTTTATTAATTAATTCACACAAATAGTATATTCTAAATGCTTCTCAAGGTCAAGAATTTGGATAAATTATGAAGAAAAGCTTTTTTGCTTTTTAGGACTTCCATGTCTGGAAAGCAGTGCCGTGAAGGTGTATAATGAGTCGGT
>CAZNUD010000031.1:0-19710 GCA_964576195.1 uncultured Oscillospiraceae bacterium
TTGGCTCTGTCAGTGAAAACTTATATTTTTTTGACAGGGCTTCAAAATACATTCTAGAAATGCCATCGCTGCGAATATTGCCCCAGCCGCTGGCGGAAATCCCGCCGTCCATAATAGACAGCTCTGGGTTGGGCAGAACCATTTCCGGTATAATCCTCATCTGAACGCCCAGACCCCCGCAACTCTCGCAGGCGCCGGAGGGGTTGTTAAAGGAAAACATACGGGGGCTAAGCTCCTCAATGGAGATACCGCAGTCCTCGCAGGCATAGTTTTGAGAAAAGCTAAGCTCCCGATTCTCATCGGGGATGTCAACGATGACAATACCACCCGAAAGGGCTGCGGCAGTTTCCGCGGAATCCGTAAGCCTTCGGATAGCATCTGGCTTAACGACAAGTCTGTCAACAATAATCTCGATGTTGTGCTTTTTATTTTTATCCAGCACTATTTCTTCGCTTAAATCGTATATACTTCCATCGGCCCGAACGCGGACATAGCCGCTTTTTCTTGCGTCCTCAAAAACCTTGTTATATTCACCCTTGCGGGCGCGAACCACCGGAGCCAAAATCTGAATTCTGGTACCCTCAGGAAGTGTTATTATCTGGTCTATTATCTGGTCAATTGTCTGCTGTTTTATCTCCTTGCCACATTTTGGGCAGTGGGGCACACCGATCCGTGCCCAAAGCAGACGCAGATAGTCGTAGATTTCCGTAACTGTGCCCACAGTGGAGCGTGGGTTTCTGGATGTGGTTTTTTGGTCTATGGAAATGGCCGGAGAAAGACCGCCGATGTAGTCCACATCAGGCTTTTCCATTTGTCCCAAGAACATTCTTGCGTAGGAGGACAGGGACTCCACATACCTGCGCTGCCCCTCTGCATAAATCGTGTCAAAGGCAAGGGAGGTCTTCCCACTGCCGGAAACACCTGTAAACACTATAAGTTTGTTTCTGGGTATTTCAAGATCTATATTTTTAAGGTTGTTTTCTCTTGCACCTTTGATTATGATACTATCCCGCATTGCCTATTCCCTCAAAAAAGTTTCCTCCACCGAAGCTCCGGCGAATTATTTATATAAACACCGTATCGCTACATTATACCCGAAAATCATTAACAATTCAAGAGTAAGAGTAACTCACAATTATAAAGGAAAACGGAAACAGTGTCTACCCTGTCTCCGTTTATTAGCATAGCAATATTACGCTGTCCTTTGGGATGTCCGCAGGTCGGATCTTGAGATCTTTTATTCCGAATTCGGCCTTCAGTTTTTCAGTGTTTTGACGGTGCTGACCTGCCATTATGGAAATGCGGGATTTATTTACGCCAAGTATTACACTATCTGTTAGGTTTTTCCCCCGAAGCAGTTCCCGGGCCCTTTCAAGTAATACCCTCGAATATACAAGCTCGCCGAACGCCGGGTGGTAGGCGCCTGCAAGGGCTCCGCCGCCGGACAGCTCCTCTGTGGGATTAAGTCCAAGACGGATTATGGGAATACCCGCCTTTTCAAAAAGAGGCACAAGCTTTGCGCACCAGTCCACCGCCTGCTCTACTGTATGCTCGGCATACATACCCGCCTGCCACATATTACAAAGCGGCGTGTTTTCAACGATAACCGTGGGGTATATGCGTACCCCGTCGGGTTTTAGCGCAATAATTCTTTTTGCGGTTTCAAGGGTCTTTTCCCAACTGTCTCCCGGAAGACCGGTCATCATTTGCATGATTAGCTCAAAGCCATGCTTTTTTACAAGCTCCGCCGCATTCTCGGTGTCCTCTGCTGTGTGCCCCCTGCCGGAGGCCTGCAGAACGTCGTTACACATAGACTGAGTTCCCAACTCTATGGTACTTACATGGTAGGTCTTTAGTCTGGCGAGGGTTTCCCGGTTCATAGCATCGGGGCGAGTGGAAATGCGGATAGATTGCAGCCTTGGTTTAGAAAAGGCAGATGAAAAAAAGGGCAAAACGGCGCTTAAAAGCTCATTTTGAATGGCTATTGGTATAGCCGTAAAGCTGCCCCCATAGAAGGCAAGCTGAACCTGGCCGGGGGCTGAAAGTCTCTCCAAGCCTTGACTTATAGCCTCTACAACTGTCTTTTCCGTAGCCGGCTCTGTTTGACCGGAGATACTCCGCTGGTTGCAGAAAACGCAGTTGTTAGGACAGCCCAAATGGGGCACAAAAACGGGAATTATACAGCGCTTCGGGTTCATTCTAAAAAACCATCAAGGGCAGACCTTGCCGCGGCCTGCTCCGCCTCTTTCTTAGTTCTGCCAACGCCCTTGCCGATTTCCTGTCCGTTTAATCGGACGGCCACGGTGAAGGTTTTGTTGTGATCCGGGCCGCGCTCTGCCACAGTCTCGTAGCTTATGCTTTGGTTGGGCTTTCGCTGAATTAGCTCCTGCAGTGTGGTCTTGCAGTCGCTATTAGAGGGAAAATGTCCAAGCTCCACACCGTCGAGCATATGTTTGTGTATAAAGGCTTTGGCCCCTTCCATTCCGCCATCGAGATACATGGCGGCAATGACGGCCTCAACAGCATCTGCTAAAATCGACTCTCGGCTTCTGCCGCCGGTGTGCTCCTCGCCTCTGCCTAAGCGGATATAGCTGCCCAGTTCCAGTTCCTTCGCAACCTTAAAAAGGCTATGCTCACATACCAGCTCTGCCCGAAGTCTTGTCATCTGCCCCTCCGGCATCTTTGGGCAGGTTAAATACAAATGCGCGGCAACCACCTGGCCCAAAACACTGTCGCCCAAAAATTCCAATCGTTCGTTACTCTCGATGCCCTCGCTACGATTCTCGTTGGCGTAGGAGCTGTGGGTAAGAGCAGTTAGCAGGAGCCTTGGGTTTTTAAAGCTATATTCAAGCTTAATTTCAAGTCCATGCATTTGGTCTCTTCTCCCCCTTCTTCTTAATGCGCAAAGGAGCCGGCACTATAGGCTTCGGCTCCTTTTAACTGCCTGCTCGAACTCAGTCCTGAACAAAGCGGCTGACGTATTCGACCAAATCACCAACGGTGACGATTTTTTTCAGCTCGTCATCGGAAACCTCAGAAAGGGAAAATTCTTCCTCGATTGCCATGGTTAGCTCCACCACATCAAGAGAGTCTGCCCCCAAATCATCCACAAAGGAGGTTTCAGGGGTAACCACCTCCGGCTCAATAACGAACTGCTCGCAAATCAGCTGCTGAATTTTCTCGAAAATCATGAAAATGCCTCCAGTGCGCCATAGGACGCAAAAAGTCTTTATTATTCTCCGTGAAAGGAGTGAGTAAGCCGTTCTATGCACAGGACAGTGCTTATGCCACGTGCCGAAGCAACGGCGGCATTTGTTCATCGGCCTCGCTGAATTGATAATAGTAATATTCGTCAAACTTGTCAAGACTATTCTTCCTTAGGAATAGTCATAAGGTCAATATTTTTCATAATTTCTTCGGTTATACCGGACTCTATAAATTTCCCCGCCTGATGGACAGCGTTTTTAATTGCTCTTGCATCTGAAGAACCGTGGGCCTTTATAACGGGTTTGGTGATGCCCAGCATAGCTGTGCCGCCCACCCCGGAGGGATCAATTAGCTTTTTTAAATCCCCCAACTTATCCTTAACAAGCACTGCGCCCATTTTAGACTTAAGCCCCGACATTAGCAGGGCTTTAAGGTTTCCGGAAATGAATTTCGCTGTGCCCTCAATGGTTTTGAGCATTATGTTGCCTGAAAATCCGTCAGTTACCACAACGTCCACAGTGTCGAAAAACACCTCGCTAGCTTCAACATTCCCTATGAAATTAATGCTGCCATCCTCTCCGGCCTTTTTTAGCAGGGCAAAGGTCTCCTTTTGCAGGTCTCCGCCCTTGGTATCCTCCGCCCCGACGTTTAAAAGGCCCACTCTAGGCTTGGGAAAACCCATGACAGTCTTGGCGTAAAAGCTGCCCATATAGGCAAACTGAAGGAGATATTCGGGGGTACATTCCACATTTGCGCCACAGTCAATAAGCATTGCGCCCTTGTTGCCGTTCGGTATAACAGGGGCCAGTGCTGCCCGGCGGACGCCGCGCACGCGCTTAACTATTAGCGTGGCTCCCGCGAGCAGAGCTCCTGTGCTGCCGGCAGAAATGCAGGCGTCGCCCTCGCCGTTTTTAAGCATGTTAAGGGCAACAGACATAGAGGAGTCCTTTTTTATCCGCAGAATGGTTGCCGGATCGTCATCCATCTCAACGACCTCGGTAGCGTTTACCACAATTATTTTGCTGCCCAGTTCCTCTGCCCCCAGCTCCTTCAGGCAGGCTCCCACTTCATTTTCACGTCCTACCAGCGTAACATTCACGCCATATTCCTTCGCCGCCTCAACCGCTCCTTTAACTATTTCGGCCGGGGCATTGTCCCCCCCCATAGCGTCAACGATAATTCTCATTTGCTTTCCTCCCTGACATAGTTTTCTATAACGTCAAGAGCTCTAGCTGAAATTTCAGCTTTTTTATTTCTTTTTCCTTTTATTCTCTTGTCAAGAGGATCCATTATTCCGAAGTTCACGTTCATAGGCTGGAAATGCCTAACAGTGCATTCGGACACATACAGCGCCAGAGCGCCTATGGCTGTTGTTCGCGGGAAGTTAAGCGGTTCTTCACCTTGAAGCCTCGCGGCAGTTTCAAGGGCCGCAAGCATACCTGAGGCACAGGATTCCACATAGCCCTCAACGCCGGTAATCTGCCCGGCGAAGACGATGCGCGGGTCTTGACGCAGACGGTAATATCTATCCAAAAGCATGGGGGAATTTAGATAGGTGTTGCGGTGCATAACTCCGTAACGCATAAATTCCGCATTCTTCAGGGCCGGTATCATTGAGAATACCCGCTTCTGCTCGCCGAAGGTCAGGTGGGTCTGAAAGCCCACCATGTTGTAGATGGTACCAACGGAGTTGTCCCGGCGCAACTGAACTACGGCGTAGTTTTCCTTGCCGTTTCTGGGGTCGACAAGGCCAACGGGCTTAAGCGGGCCGAAACGAAGGGTGTCCTCTCCACGACGGGCCATGACCTCAACGGGCATGCAGCCTTCAAAAACTTCGCCGTCTTCAAAGCCGTGGACGGAGGCCTCCTTGGCGGAGCACAGTTCTTTCCAAAAATCCTGGTATTCCTCCCGCGTCATGGGGCAGTTAATATAATCTGCTGTTCCCTTGTCGTAACGGGAGGCGAAGAAGGCCTTTTCCATATCTATGCTCTCAAGAGTCACTATTGGGGCAACGGCATCGTAAAAGCTCAAACTTTCGGCCTCGCCGCATTTTTTTGCTATGGCTAAGGCAAGGGCATCGCTTGTAAGAGGGCCGGAGGCCACTATTACATTACCCTCGGGAATCTCGCTTGCTTCCTCAGAGACTATTTCCACATTTGGTCTTTCCAGAAGCTTTTCCGTGACCATCTTTGAAAAGCCCTCTCTATCAACTGCAAGAGCTCCGCCGGCGGCCACCCGTGTGGCATCAGCACAGTCCATTATAAAAGAGCCTAAAACTCTAAGCTCCTGCTTTAAAAGGCCCACAGCGTTTGTAAGCTCGTCGCTTCTAAAAGAGTTGGAGCAAACCAGCTCAGCGAAGGTACTCGCGTGATGGGCAGGGGGCATTTTTGCAGGCTTCATTTCTACTAGGCGAACAGGAATGTCCCTCTTGGACAACTGCCATGCCGCCTCGCTGCCGGCAAGTCCCGCGCCGATTACCGTTACTTTTTCCAATATTTATTGCTCCTTTGGGGACTTGGTCTTTGCGGCGGTGGTTTTTTTTGCTGCCGGTTTTGTTTCAGCTGCCTTGCCGGAAGATTTTTTTGAGGCAACTTTTTCTTCGGACTTCTTGGAAGCCGTTTTTTCGCCGGCTTTCTTGGCGACAGGCTTCTTTTCGGTCTTGGGTTCTACGGGCTTATCCTCGGCATTGGGGTTTTCGCCTTCGGTTGCGGTTTTTTTGCGGTAACCCCGCTTGTCCTCGGGAAGAAAAGCAGAACATTTTTCATTTTCACAGAAGGGGGTCTTTCTCCCTCTTCCGGAAAGCTTAAACATGGTTTTGCCGCATTGAGGGCATAAATCCTTAACGGGAACATCCCATGTCATGAAGCCACATTCGGCTAACCGCTCGCAGGCGTAGTAGGTGTAGCCTTTTTTGGAGGTGCGCTTAAGCATGCGGCTGCCGCATTTGGGGCATTTTCCGGGCATTTCAATCACAATGGGCTTGGTGAAGCTGCACTCGGGGTAACCGGGACAGGCAAGAAAGCGCCCGAAGCGGCCGGATTTTATGACCATCTGCTTGCCGCATTTGTCGCAGTATTCATCGGAATACTCCAAGGGAATTTTAACATGCTGGCCCTCAAGGGCTGTTTCCGCCGCCTGGAGCTTCGCATCAAAATCACCATAGAATTCCTTGAGCACTTCCTTCCATGGGCGCTTGCCCTCCTCAACGCTGTCCAGAGAGCTTTCCATAGAGGCGGTAAATTTCATGTCCACTATGTCGGGGAAGAATTTTAACATAAATTCTACCGTAACAACATCGCCTAATACTGTGGGCTTGAGATACTTGCCTTCCTTAACCACATATTCCCTGGCGATGATGGTGCTTATTGTAGGTGCGTAGGTAGAAGGTCTGCCTATGCCCTTTTCCTCCATGGCGCGGATAAGGGTGGCCTCGGTGTAGCGGGAGGGGGGCTGGGTAAACAGTTGCTCCTTGTCAAACTTTTGAAGACTGACCTTTTCACCCTCGGTAAGGTCGGGCAGGGGCTTCTGGTGCTCGGCGGTCTCCTCGTCCTTGCTCTCCTCATATACAGCGGTGTATCCGGCAAATTTAATCTCAGAGTGGTTTGCGCGGAACATATAGCCTGCGGATACAGCATCTATGGTAACGCTGTCGTAAACAGCGTTTGACATCTGGCTGGCTGTAAAGCGGCCCCATATAAGTCGGTAAAGCCTATACTGGTCAGGGCTTAAATCCTTTTTTATTGCTTCCGGAGTGAGAAATACGTTGCTGGGCCGAATGGCCTCATGGGCATCCTGTGCACTTGCCTTGGTTTTAAAGACCCTGGGTTTGCCGGAGTGGTAATCCTTTCCGTAGCGGCCAACGATAAAATCCTTTGCGGCGCTTGTTGCATCGTCAGACAGGCGCAAAGAGTCGGTTCTCATGTAGGTAATAAGGCCCACGGTGCCCTCGCCGGAAATGTCGATTCCCTCATAAAGCTGCTGGGCAACGGACATAGTGCGGCGGGGAGTCATGCCAAGACGGCGAGATGCCTCCTGTTGGAGAGTAGAGGTTATAAAAGGTGGGGCGGGAGAGCGCTGCTTTTCACCGCGCTTAACGGATTTAATATAAAACTCATCCCCTGAAACGGCCTTAACGACCTTTTCCACTTCTTCCCCGCTGTGAAGCTCAAGTTTTTTTTCCTCGGTGCCGTAGAAGCGGGCCACAAAACTCCCCTTCTTGACCACACGGTCAAGGCTTGCGTCTAAAGTCCAGTATTCCACGGGGGTGAAGGCCTTGATTTCGTTCTCGCGCTCCACCACCATGCGCGTGGCAACGGATTGCACACGACCGGCGGAAAGGCCCCGTCGAACCTTGCGCCAAAGCAGGGGGCTGAGCTTATAGCCCACAATGCGGTCCAAAATACGTCGTGCCTGCTGGGCGTCGACCAGGTCCATATCTATGCTTCTGGGGGCAGCAATGCCATCGTTAACCACCCTTTTAGTTATTTCGTTGAAGGTTACACGCTTGGTTTTGTCATCAGTCAGTTGGAGCATTTCTTTAAGATGCCATGAAATCGCTTCCCCTTCCCGGTCCGGGTCGGTTGCCAGATAGACAGTGCCTGCATTTTTGGCTTTCTTGCGCAGGTCGTCAATAACGTCCTCACGGCCCTTGACGGGCTGATAGTCCGGCTCAAAATCCTTTTCTATATCAACACCTAGGGTGCTTTTAGGCAGATCACGCAGATGGCCCATGGAGGCTACCACTTGGTAATTGGGTCCCAAATACTTTTCAATGGTTCTCGCCTTAGCGGCCGATTCTACAATGACCAGATCCAATTTTGATTTAGCCATATTTTTCCTCACTTCTATAAATTCATTTCGTATCCTATTTCGTTATGTTAAGGGTAAAGCGCTTTCCGGACTCCCCTGTGACAAAGCCCTTAATCTGCAAAATCGTAAGCTCAGAGAGCACGGCGGAGGCGGAGAGAGCTGCTGCATCAATGATATCGTCCACGTGCATAGAGGGCTTATCCATAACTGAGATAATTTTTAGTTGATTCTCGGTCAGGGCCTTCATTTGTTCTCGCAAATCACTATATTCCCGCGGGTTTTGCTTGTCAATCCTTTTTCTGCCCGTGGAAACACGAAGCTTTGCAAAGCCTTGGCCGGTTTCCGCTGAGTAAGCTGCGGACTTTCTGCCGGTGCTTGCAGCTTGTATCTTAGGAGCCCTTTCCTCCCGAAGGCGCATATCACTTAGTACTTCCTTCTCGGGCTTTTTGAGCTTTTCGGGAAAATGTCGCTGAAATTCCTCCAGTACATCCCAACCACAGGTGATGAGGCCTGCGCCTTCGCGAATTAGCTTATTGCTGCCAAAGGAGTTGGGCGCATCGGCATTGCCCGGAAGGGCAAATACCTCCCTGCCCTGCTCAAGAGCAAGGTTTGCAGTTATTAACGCACCACTGCGGGCAGGTGCTTCAATTATTACAGTGCCCACGGAAAGTCCACTCATAATGCGGTTTCGTTCGGGAAAACGATGGGGCGCTATGGGGGTACCCTGGGGGTATTCACTTACCAGCGCTCCTGCTGCGGCTACGTCGCTGTACAATGCGGTGTTCCAAGCGGGGTAAACCTCACTTATAGAACAGCCCAAAACGCCCACGCAGGCTCCGCCAGCGTAAAGAGCACCTTGAGCAGCGGCGCTGTCCACCCCCTGGGCAAGACCGGTGACTACCATGCCGCCACCGGCAGTTATCTCAGCGGCCATGCCCTTGGCCATTTTTATTCCGTATGGCGTTGCCCTGCGGGTGCCGACAATTGCAATGGCTGCCTCCTCATCCATGGCGGGAAGGCGACCCTTCACATATAGCACCGCAGGCGGGGCGAAAATGTTTTTAAGGCGCTTGGGGTAGGCAGCGTCACGGAGGGTTAGAATGTTTATTCTCTCCTCCCGGCAACGCTCCAAAACCTCGTTTGCCCTATTGAGACTTTTGCTTAGCACCAGTTGACGATCGCGCTCCGAAAGGTGGCAACGCTCAAGTAATTGCTTTTCGTCAGCGTGGTAAATCAGCTCCGGGTCTCCGAAAAGCTCCAGCAGTTCCCATCGGTTTTTTGGGGATAGATCCGTTAAACATGAGAGCCAAACCCAATATTTTAAAGTTGACATTGCTTACAGCTCCTTCCCGCGGAATATCTCCCACATTACTATGGCGGCGGCCGCTGCTGCATTTAGCGACTCACTTCCGGAGCACATTGGAATGATAATTTGACCGTTGCAAAGGGACAAAAGCTCTTTCGAAAGTCCCTTTCCCTCGCTGCCAATGGCAACGGCAGAGCCTTTAAGGTCGACATCCCTAATGTCAGAGGCCGCATCTGTCAAAGCAGCGCCGTACAAAAACAGGCGGTGCTGCGCTAAGAAGGATTTTAGACCGTCAAGGTCGGTTTCTATAAAACGCTGGCGGAAGATTGCACCCATAGTTGCACGGGCTGTTTTAGGACTATGGAGACTAGCGCAGTCGCCCACTAACACAACCGCATCAATGCCCATGGCGTTGGCGGTGCGGATTACTGTTCCCACATTGCCGGGGTCTTGAAGGTTCTCAAGGACTATAGCAGAGGAAACGGGGGCTTTTCCGGCCTCCTCCCTGGGGACTCGCATAGTAAACACCGGACCTTTTGAGTTTTTTAGTGGTGAAACAGACTGCATAATGTCCGCCGGACAGGAGTATTCCGCCGTTCCCTCAGGAAGCTCAAGCTTTTTCTCTCCACCCCAGAGAACACAGATAAGTTCCGCTCCCCAGCTAATCGCTTCCCTTAGAAGCTTCTCGCCGTCAAGGACGTATTCTCCGCACTCCCTCCGGTAGTCTCCATCTTTTGAGAGTTTTTTTATATGGCATATTACACTATTTTTTCTTGAGCTTATGTGCTCCATTTTTTCTCCTTAGCGCAACAAAGCTGTGACGGGGCAAACGCGCTCCGCCACAGCCGTAATTACTTAAGCATCCAGGGGCTTCATTGTGGGGAATAGAATGACCTCTCTGATGGAGTCCACTCCACAAAGGAGCATGACGCAGCGGTCAATTCCGATGCCCAAACCGCCCGTTGGAGGCATGCCATATTCCAGAGCATTGACGAAGTCTTCGTCCATCATTCCTGCCTCATCGTCACCCTTTGCGCGAAGCTCAACCTGCTTTTGGAAACGCTGCTTCTGGTCAATGGGGTCGTTTAGCTCGGAGAAGGCATTGCCCATCTCGCTATGGCAGATGAACAGCTCAAAGCGCTCGGTAAGACGGGGGTTGGCGGGAGAGCGTTTTGCAAGGGGAGACACGTCAACAGGGTGCATGGTGATGAAGGTGGGCTGGATAAGCTTTTCCTCCACCTTCTGGTCAAAGCACTCATAAAGAGCGTTGCCCCAGGTCTTTTCTTTTTCCTTGGGAATTTCCACACCGACAGACTTTGCCAGAGCCACCGCATCCTCGTCGCTCTCAACGCTGATGAAGTCCACACCCAGATGTTTCTTCACCGCCTCATGCATGGGTATTCGTTCCCAGCCGGGGGCAAGGGATATATTCTCGCCCTGCCACGTAATGTCGTAGGTGTCGAGAATGTCGTTTGCGGCGCTGGAAAGCAGATCCTCAAACAGGTCCATCATATCGTTAAAGTCGGCATAGGACTCGTAAAGCTCAACTGTTGTAAATTCGGGGTTGTGCTTTGTGTCCATGCCCTCATTGCGAAAGATGCGACCTATTTCATAGACCCGCTCAATGCCGCCAACGATAAGGCGCTTAAGGTGCAGCTCGGTGGCAATACGCATATACATATCAATATTAAGGGCGTTATGATGGGTTGTGAATGGCCTTGCGGAGGCGCCGCCGGAAATGGTGTTTAAAACAGGGGTTTCCACTTCCATGTAGCCCCTGTTATCAAGGAAGCTGCGGACATGGCGGATGAACTTGCTTCTTATTTCAAAGTTCTTGCGTACCTCCGGGTTTACGATAAGGTCAACATAGCGCTGACGGAAGCGAGTCTCGGTGTCGGTTAGTCCATGAAACTTCTCCGGTAGGGGATGAAGGGACTTGGAGAGAAGCTTGACTGTCTTGGCGTGGACAGAGATTTCGCCCTTGCGAGTGCGGAAAACAAAGCCCTCCACACCTACAATGTCTCCAATATCCCACTTTTTAAACTCGGAAAAGGTCTCCTCCCCAAGTTCGTTTACGCGGACATAAATCTGAATTCTGCCCTTGTCGTCCATAAGGTCGGCAAAAAAGGCCTTGCCCATGTCGCGCTTGGACATTAACCTGCCACAGACGGAAACATCCTTTTCATCAAAGGTTTCAAAACTATCCTTGATCTCGGCACTGAAGGCGCTGCGGACATACTTGGTTTCTGTGAAGGGATCGCGCCCCTCCTTCTGAAGCTTAAAAAGCTTATCACGGCGAATTTGGCGGATTTCAGAAATATCTTGCTCCTGTACCGGGGCCTCATTGGAGTTTTCTATGCTCATTTACTATGCTCCCTTGTTCTCTATGCTAATTATTTTGTATTCAATTTCTCCGTCGGGAGCCTCAATTGTGACCGTATCGCCGGCGCTGTGCCCCAATAGGCCGCGGCCAATGGGAGAATCGTCAGAGATACGGCCCTCCATTGGATTTGCCTCCTGAGAGCCTACGATGGAGTATTCCTCTTTTTCGTTGGTCTCAAGACATTCAACAACTACCTTACTGCCGAGAGAAACACTATTTCCGTTCTCTGCAGCTTCTATGATTTCGGCATTTTCGAGGATCTTTTTAAGCTCGGCAATTTTAGAGTATAGCTTTCCTTGCTCAGTTTTTGCCTCGTCATATTCACTGTTCTCAGACAGGTCGCCGAATGAGCGAGCTTCCTTAATAAGCTCGGATACTTCTTTTTCACGGACGGTTTCTAGGTAGAAGAGCTCCTCGCGGATTTCATCGAGGCGCTTGGCGCTCATTTTATATTTTGCTTCGTTAGACATAGTCCTCGTCCCTTCGTTCTTTATTGCGTATATACATTATAAATGTATTTAACATCATTGTTGCATATTATAGTTAGAAATTTCACTCATGTCAAGGACAATAAACAGTAATCATTTGTCGTTTACGAAAAATGAACTTAAATTCCTCTCTTTATTCTCCTACAAGATAATCAACTGCGGCCTTTAGAGGTTCGTCCTCGCTGTAGTCAAGCTCTCCTGCCCAAAGGTAGGGAAGAAGCCCCTCGGAAATAGTGCTTTCCACATCCGGCACAAGTCCGCCCACCTCCGTAAGGTCAACTCTGTTTGGCGTAAGATAGCGGTTTACCGAAAGGTGCAGACAACTGCCGTCACTAAGGAGGATGTTAATTTGTGAACGGGACTTTCCCGTTGTGTGCTGTCCCACCAAAAGCGCCCTTTGGTATTCCTTAAGGGCGGCTGCAAAAAACTCCGCTGCGCTGTAGCTGTTTTCATCAATAAGCACTGCAAGGGGCAGGTCAACAAAATCCTTATCTGATGTTGTAACCGTCTGCTCACCGTCCTCGTTAGCGGAGATGAATATGTCCCCCTCAGGAAGCAGGTGGTCAAGAGCTATAATAAGCTCCGCAAGCTGTCCACCGGGGTTATATCTCACATCAAGAACAAGGCCCTGCGCACCCTGCGCTGCCAAAGCATCCGCAGCACTGACTATTCCCGCGCCGGCGCGCTGCTCAAAATTCTTTATTCGGATATATCCAATTTTATTTTCAAGCATTTCATATTCCACTGGGTTTGACTCAACGGTGCCCACAGAAATTTTGAGGGTCTGCTCCGCTCCGCTCCTCAAAACCGTCAACTCAAATTCCGTGTCCCTGCGCTCCTCGATTAGCTTTTTTATATCGGCGGCTGTCATGCCCTTAAGACTGCTGCCATCAATGGAAGCCATGAAGTCTCCGATCCTCACCCCGGCCTGCTGGGCGGGAGAGTCCTCCACTAGGGCGGCAACAAGAGGGTAGCTGTTATTATCAGGACTGTTCTGAACCGTAACGCCTATGCCCTTGTAGCTGTTTTGCTGAAAGAGTCTGTACTCCTCGTATTCCTCTGCGGTCATATAGCGGCTGTAGCGATCCCCTGTTGCGGCAACCATTGCATAGTAGGCATAGTCGCAGGCCTCCTCCATATCAAGATCTCCTACGTAACGCTCGTTAAGGGCTTGATAAATGGTGGCAAATTTTGTTACATAAGGGAAGGCCTTAGGCCCGCCGTATTTCTGCGCAAACAGCAAGGTGCAGCATAGCAGCGCAACTGCAAAACCGAAAAACCACATAGTCGCCATAGCACCCACGCTGAATCTCTTTTTCATAGATCCTCCAATACCTCCGCTTTCCGGAGCTTTAAAATTGACATAATATATTCGGGGAATTAGTATTCCCGAATAACTTAGATTTGCCGGGCAGTCCCTTAGGACTGCCCGGCAAATCAAGCTCGTCAGTTAGGTTTTAAAAGTAGCTGGCGGGGTCAACCAGGCTGCCGGCAATTTTAATTTCAAAGTGACAATGGGCGCCGGTAGACCAGCCGGTTGAGCCAACGTAGCCTATGGTTTGGCCCTTGGTGACGCTTGCGCCCGAGCTAACTGCCATGGAACTCATATGAGCATAAAGGGTAGAGTTTCCGTTTCCGTGGCTTATTACAACGTAGTTGCCATATGAAGAGCTATAGGTGGCAGTAACAACAGCGCCGGAGTCTGCGGCCACTATTGTGGCGCCGGAAGGCACTCCAATGTCAATGCCGGAGTGATAGCGCGTGTCGCCAAAAATGGGGTGGATTCTGTAGCCGAAAGCGGAAGATATAGTTGTGTAGCCGGGAGTTGGCCATGAGAATGTTCCCGAACCGGATGCTACTGTTGTCTTCCCTGATTGCTGCAGTTGCTGCTGACGGAGAGCTTCCTGCTCTCTTTCAAACTGTGCAATCTTTTCGTCCAGTTGGCTGCGGATAGCCGCCTCCTGCGCTGCGTTATTAGTATATTCCTTTTCAAGCTCGGCTATGTCTGCCTCAAGTCCGGCAATAATCTCTTCGGCTGCCTTAATTTGTGCTTCAAGCTCAAGTTTCTTAGCTTCCAGTTCAACGCGGGTTTCCTTCTGCTCCTCTTGGGTCGCCTCATATTCGGCCTTGACCTTTTCAACGTTTTCTCTTGAAGCTATGTAGGATTCCTCAAGTGCTTTGTCGTGCTTCATAATTCCGGAAATGAAATCAAGCCTTGAGAGAAGATCGGAAAAATCGGTGGCTCTAAAGAGGATGGCATAATAGCTTACGTCTCCGCTTTCCTCCATGGCCCTCATGCGCACCCGAAGGGCGGCTTTGTGCTCCTCTTCGGTCTTAATTGCTTCCTGAAGTTCCTGGGCCTTGCGTTCAATGAGCTTGTCGTAAAGGTCGATTTGCTCGTTAATTAGCTCGATCTCCTGACGGGCAAGCTCGTTTTGCTGGTCCAGGGCTGCCTTTTTTTCTATGGCCGAGGTTTTTTCATCCTGAAGGCTGCTTATCTGGGTTTTAAGGTTTTCCTTCTGTTGGTTTATTGCTGCCTGCTGGGTTTTAAGAGCATTTATTTCCGACTTAGAAACCGCGTAGGCGCTGCCGACTACTGAAAAAACCAGGGAGCAAATAAGTATGAGCACCAAAACTATACATACAACGGATACGAATTTCTTTTGCTTCATGCTCGCCATTACCTCCTAAACCTTCAGATAGTTACGGATGGCAATGCTGCCGCCGAACAAACCCACTGCAATGCCCACCCCAAGAAACACCAGCGCAACCGGCCCCATAAGGAGACTAAAGGGAATTACATTGACATAGATGTTGGATATGCTGGCCATTACCTTATTGCCCACAAAGGAGTAGATGCCCCACTGGAGAGCAAAGGCTACAGCGGAACCGAGGACTCCCAGAACCAGACCTTCAATGATAAAGGGTGTTCGGATGAAACTGTTGGTGGCGCCCACCATTTTCATAATCGCAATTTCCTCCCTGCGCCCAAAGGTTGTAAGCTTGATGGTGTTCGACATAATAAACACCGACACGACGCCCAGGATTACAATAAGAATGAGGGAAACAGCGCTGACAATGTTGCGAACAGTGACAAAACCCTTTGCAATTTCAAGCTGAGCGCTGACATCCGCTATACCCTCAACCTCCCCAAGCTGCACCTTGGTTTCCGCCATTTTGGAGATGTCGTCAAGGTATATAACGTATCTGTGCCGGAAAGTTGTTGCGTCAATTTCGTCAAAAAGGGAGCTGTTGTCCATTTCGTCCTTGAAGCTTTCCATTGCCTCCTCACGGGAGACGAATTTAACTGAGGAAACGTTGCCTATAGCCGTTAGCTGAGGCTCAATAGCTCTTGCCCGATCATCCGGGACGGTTTCATCGATAAAGGCAAGCATTTCGTTGTCCTGCTCCAAGTCCCTAATAAGCGCATCAATGTTAACAGCCAGGAGGGAAAAACTGCCCATAATTGTGAGGCAGGCAATAATTATGGTGACCGATGCGAAGGACATGAAGCCATGGGTGAAAACGCTTCTGAAACCCTCGCCTATAAGATAGCCTAATTTATTCATGAATCCCATAGCTGTAATACCCACCCATTCCGTCGTTAACTACTGTGCCTTGGTCTATCGCTACCACGCGCTTAGAGAAAGAGTTCACCAGCTCCTTCTCGTGAGTAACCACAAGCACGGTTGTTCCCAACTCATTAATTTTTTCGAGCAGAAGCATCAGCTCGAGACTCTTTACAGGATCAAGGTTACCTGTTGGCTCATCAGCTATAATAAGGCTAGGACTGTTCACCAGAGCGCGGGCAACTGCCACACGCTGCTGCTCGCCGCCTGAAAGCTCCTGGGGCAGGCGCTTTTCTCTGCCCTCAAGTCCAACAAGCTCAAGTACGTATGGCACTCTGCTGTCAATTTCCCTTTTGCTTGCTCCCACCACGCGCATGGCGAAAGCAACGTTTTCATATACGCTCTTGTCGTCTATTAGGCGGAAATCCTGAAAGATGACTCCCAAGGTTCGGCGAAGCTGAGGCAAGTGCCTGGGCTTTATTGTGCGCAGATTGAAGTCGTTTACAAAAATCTCGCCGTCAGTAGCCTTGACCTCGCCGGTGAGCATCTTAATGATTGTTGTTTTACCGGAACCCGACGGGCCTACAAGAAAGGCGAATTCACCGTCCTCAATTACAAGGTCTATGCAATTAGCGGCAACGGTGCCGCTGTTTTCATAGACCATTGATACCTTGTCCATTTGTACCATTCTTTAATTCCCTCCGTGATTGGAAAGACGCAAATGTTTTGCTTTATAAGCGTCTTTTTTGGCGTTACGCCTTTGCGTTTTGTGAATTAAGATATTTTTTGACCATTAGAGCCACCTTGAAAACGATGGCGTGGTCAAACTCCCTCAGGTCAAGACCTGTAAGCTTCTTAATCTTCTCAAGACGGTATACCAAAGTGTTGCGGTGCACAAAAAGCTTGCGGGATGTTTCGGAGACATTAAGGTTGTTTTCGAAGAACTTGTTGATGGTGTAAAGAGTTTCCTGATCGAGAGACTCTATGGGGTTCTTCTTAAAAACTTCGCTGAGGAACATCTCGCAAAGGGTAGTGGGCAACTGATAGATTATGCGTCCGATACCCAGATTTTCGTAATGAATAACACTCTTTTCGGTTTCGAAGACCTTGCCCACTTCAATGGCGACCTGAGCCTCCTTGTAGCGGTCGGCCAGCTCCCGCAAGTGCTTGGCAATGGTGCCAATGCCAACAACAGTTTTTACCATTACATCCGAGCTTATGGTTTCGCTGATTTTTTCCGCGAGCTGGCAAATCTCCTTGGCATCCACTCCGGGCTCCAGCTCCTTAATAACCACAATGTCCGTTTCGCTCATGCTCAATACGAAGTCCTTCTGCTTGTCGGGGAATAGACCCTGAACCAGCTCAAGAACCGTAATGTCGGACTTGTCCTGCTGACGGATAAGCACAACGGCGCGGGGCACGTCTGTAACAAAATTCAGCTCCTTGGCGCGGACGTAAACATCCCCCGGAAGAATATTGTCAGAAATAATATTCTTGACAAAAGTGACTTTGTTATGCTTTTCGTCGTAATTTGTTTTTGCCTCGTTAAAGGCAACAGCCGCCATTATGCAGATACTCCTTGATGTTGCATCTCTTCCATCAACAAACACTGCATAATCAAAGCGAGAGTTAGGGCTCCCCAATATTTTATAGGTCCTCGAAGCTGAAATAATAAATTGGTCCGTCAAATCACCTGTGAGGGTTTGAAGGTTTTCCAGCTTTGTACCAATAAGGGAAAGCTCGCTGCAGGCTACAACAAAGCCCTCGGAGTCGATGACACCAAGACATCTGTCCGTTGCCTCTTTCATTTGAAGAATAACGCTTTGAAAAATCCTACTAGACATCTTTGCTCCTCCCAAAAAAGCAATAAAAACTTACAATTGACATAGTATCCTATTTTGTTGTTTTTTTCAATAGATTTTAGTGGATTTTTTGTAAATTTTTTTTATGTTTTGACGCGCTATTCTACTTTTTGTCCATTTTACTCTGGTTTGCTCGTAAATTTTGACGTTAACTCATTGTTTATTTTCACATTTGCTGTTAAAATGGCAAGCCTTTTTACATGTTCATATCGGCAATTTGAACATGTTGAAAACCAACAATCGTCATATGGTTATACTGTGGTTTTTCACAGCAGCTAGATAAGCTTTTACCTGTCAAAACATAATACCACAACATATAGTTTCTGTATATTCTCTTAATTGACAAAGGTCAGCCCGTTAGTTTGTAAATTGTTATAATATTTGTTTCTAAATTGTAACTATTTTGTGAACAGCAGGGCCACTTCTTCTGCCTTAAGTTCTCTGTTTTCCCCCGGTTGCAGGGACTCGTCCAGAGGCAGCGCCCCTACACGGCAGCGCTTTAGTTTTACAACAGGCTTTCCAAGCGCTGCTAGCATTCTCTTAACCTGATGGTATTTGCCTTCGGTTATTTCTATAAATGCATGGGAGCTGTTGTCCGGGTCAATTTTAAGCGCAGCCGGCCGGCATTTTGTTCCGTTGCGAAGCTCAATTCCGGCGGCAATGGTCAGTTCGTCCCCCTCTTCCATAGAGACTTCGGTGTGCAGCTCGTATAGCTTTTTTACTTCATGTCGGGGGGAAGTAACCTTATGGGCAAGCCCTCCGTCGTTTGTTAGCAGCAGAAGCCCGGTGGTGTCCTTATCCAATCTGCCCACGGGGAAAAGCCCAAGGCGGCGCAGCTCCTCAGGCAACAGATCTATCACTGTCTTCTGCTCTCTATCCTCGGTGGCAGAGAGCACGCCTTGGGGCTTGTTGAGCATTATATATCTAAAACGGGCAGGTTTAAGCCGCTGGCCACCGCAAACTATCACATGTTTGTCCGGGTCAAGTTTAACACTACCGTCTTTTAAGGGCTTTCCGTCCACGATAACAGCGCCGGCCTTAATAAGCCCATTGGCCCCCCTGCGGGAGGCAATACCGCTCTCACTGATAATTTTGTCCAGTCTTATTTCCGCCATGTGAGCCTCCTAGATTTAGCTGTAAGCATTTTATCATAAACCGCAGGAAAGCTGAATAGCCTTTTGGCAAGGGGGTGTACTATGTTTGTTGTAACTTTTAAATGGAATAAAAAAACTGCCGCTCTCGTTGTTATACTTGTTGCGATTTTGCTATGCGGATTAATACTTTTAAGCAGCAGCGACAATACCGGCAACGGTGCACAGCAAAGGCTTGATACCAACGAAGCCCGGGTAGGATTTTTGGAAAGTCTGGGCTGGCGGGTGGCCGGGGAGCCTGTGGAGGAAAAACGCATTATTATTCCCAGGGAATTTTCCGCTGTGTATGAGGAGTATAACCGCCTCCAGATTGCTCAGGGCTTTGATCTATCCGAGTATTGCGGCATGGAAGCCACGGTTTATACTTACACCATACATAATTACGAGGGATATGTGGGAAATGTGGTTGCCGACCTTTACATCTGTAAGGGTGTGGTAATAGGCGGAGACGTACATTCCCTTGCTTTAGACGGTTTTATGCACGGATTGGAAAAGCACTAAACGCTTTTATTTTCTCTACTTGCCAAAAATACAAAGGCAAGGGTGACTGAACAAATAAAAAGAAGCCTTGCATATGCAAGGCTTCTTTTTTCATTTATTCTCCAGTCACAAACGTGAACCCGGCGAAGCGGGCCATGTTATGAAAGAAACTTTTGCCCGCAGGATAGGAGCTTTAGTTTGCAAAGCTCTTTCTAAGAGGGCATTAGGCAAAATTACTTCTGATCTACTTCGATAACAACGCCGGAACCAACGGTACGGCCGCCTTCACGAATAGCAAAGCGAAGTCCCTTTTCTATTGCGATGGGTGCAATCAGCTCAACCTTCATGTCGATGTTGTCGCCAGGCATGCACATTTCAACGCCATCAGGAAGGGTGATAACGCCAGTTACGTCAGTGGTACGGAAATAGAACTGGGGACGATAGTTGTTGAAGAA
>CAZNUD010000032.1:0-19165 GCA_964576195.1 uncultured Oscillospiraceae bacterium
CAGGAGGACGGCAGTCAGGGCGACTCCAACAGCATCCAGAACCAGAGGTTAATCCTTGAAAAATACGCAAAAGACAACGGGTTTGAAAATCTAAAATTTCTCTATGATGATGGCTTTTCAGGCACCAATTTTCAACGACCTGCATGGACAGAGCTCATGGCGCTTATGGAAAACGGAGAGGTTGCAACCCTCATCGTCAAGGATATGAGTAGATTGGGGCGAGAATATTTAGAGGTGGGCAGGCTGACTGAAATTGTATTTCCCAGCTGCGGCATTCGCTTTATAGCCATTAATGACGGTGTGGACAGCCTCTACGAGAGCAGCAATGATTTCACACCCATGCGGAACTGGTTTAACGAGCTCTATGCCAAAGATTGCAGCAAAAAGATTCGGGCATCGGCTCGTGCCAAGGCGGAAACCGGGGCAAGGGTTGGGACAAAGGCACCCTTCGGGTACCAGAAAGACCCCGATGATTCCAAGCGTAAAATCATCCCCGATGAAGAAACCGCACCGATTGTCAAATATATTTTCTCTCTGTGTATGAACGGAAAAGGCCCCAGCCAGATTGCCAGGCAACTGAAGCAGGAGCAGATTCCCACGCCGTCACACTTCTATTTCCTGAAATACGGAGTTGCATTGACCAACTATTCTCCGGAGAAGAAGTATGAATGGGCACAGAGGCATATCGGGAAAATCCTTGAGGATGAGGTTTACATCGGGCATACCATCAGCCTGAAATCCACTACACTGTCCTACAAGAACAAGAAGAAAGTCACCCGCCCCGAATCGGAACAGCTGCGGTTTGAAAACACCCATGAAGCGATTATAGACAAAGCTACTTGGGAGGTGGTGCAGGACATTCGCGGCCGCAAGCGGCGCAGAGCCAACATGGCGGAGCAGAATATCTTCTCTGGATTAATCTACTGCAAGGACTGCGGCGGTACCATGGTGCTGCACCGAGCCCATACCATGGATGCGGTGAAAAACAACTTTATGTGCTCTACTTACAAGAAAAGGGGCAAGGAACACTGCACTGCCCACTACATCAGGGAACGCCAGCTTGCCGAAATCCTACTGGATGATTTACGCAGGGTGACCCACTTTGCACGGCAAAATGAAGCCGCATTCGCCCAGCACATCACCCAAAAGAACAGTGCGGAAATCCGCAGAGAGATCACTCAGACGGAGCGAGAGCTGGAGGGGCTAAAGCGCAGGGACACCGAACTGACCGCCTTATTCAAGCGGCTGTATGAAGATAACGTCCTCGGCAAAATCCCAAATGAGGTGTTTCGCAAGCTCAGTGATGACTACCTCTTAGAGCAAAAAGAAATCCAGTCCTCCATCCCCAAAAAGGAAGAACGACTGGAAAAGCTCAAGGATTCCGTTGCAAATGTGGGTGGGTTTTTAGAAAAGGCCAGACAGTACACCAAGCTGGATACCCTGACTGCAGAGATTCTCAATCTGTTTATTGCGCGTGTGGAAGTGGGAGAGCGTGAAGAACGCTACTCCCGTACAGCACCGCAGTCCATTGATATCTACTACCGTGACATCGGTCTGCTGGACAACTTTGTAGCGGTAGAAACCGAGGCAGAGCATGAAGCAGCACCAAAAGAAGTCGCATGAAAAGGCAATCGGCAGACAGCGAAAGTCACTGTCTGCCGATAGATGCCCGCCATTAGCCACATTTCAAATGTTTCCCTATGGGAGGGTGGCTTAACCGGGCGGCGCTTTCCTTCTATTTATCAATAATCATATCAATGCCACTACGAAGGGACTCCTCGTCCATAATCCCGGCAGAGTAGGCCAGCACATTACCTTCGGCATCTATAAAATACGTCACGGGAATCGAGCGAACGGAATAGGCCGACGCGCCTTCTAAAAGAGTGTCAAAGAAAACGGGAAAGCTATAGCCCGCACCTTCAATAAATCCCCTTGCTCCCTCCTCTGTTTCCCGACCTCCGTCGGTAAGGTTGACCATCATAAAGTTAAGCCTGTCCCCGAATTCCGCCGCAACTAAATCAAACACCGGCATTTCACTTTTACATGGTCCGCACCAACTTGCCCAGAAGTTCAGCACCACGGGCTTTCCGGCAAAGTCGGAAAGCGCAGCGCTGTTTCCTTCCCAGTCAAGCATTGTAAAGTCCGGAGCCTTGGTGCTTTCTTCCTCTTGCTGGGTCCCGCTTTGGTCGTCCGGAGGAAGGCTGGATTTCTCTTGCGAAAGATACCGGTAGAGCGCTGCCGCTCCCAGCAGCAGCACAGCAAAAGACAACACCAAAGCGACAATGGTTTTTTTATTTGTCAATATCTTCGCCTCCTTTACGCCATAAGGCCCAGCAGTCTTCCAAGCAGACCCGTCATCATCAGTATGCCAAGTACAATAAGCAGGGCGCCGGATACACGTGAGACAATCTCGCTGTGCTTTTTAAGCCAATCAAATACATTTTTCAGTCTCTCGATTAGCACCGCACCGAGAATAAAGGGTATTCCAAGCCCCATGGAGTAGAGCAGCAGCATAACAGAGCCCTGCAAAACGCTGCCTGTCTGTGAGGCGAACACCAGTGCGCTGCCAAGAAAGGCTCCCACGCAGGGTGTCCAGCCCACCGAGAACACCATGCCCATGAGCAGAGAAGTCCAAAAGTCCCCTCCGCGCCAACCACCGTTTACCCCCTTAAATAGCGGAATGTTGAGTACGCCCAGATAGACAAGACCCAGCATACTTATAACAGCGCCGCCGACTAAATTTACGGCAGTAGAATAGTTTACAAAAAAACTTCCTATGGTTCCGGCAAAGGCCCCCATTAATACAAATAGTATAGTAAAGCCTAAAACAAACCCCAAGGCCCTTAGCGCCCCGGCGCGCCTGGAACCTTCCCCGTCACCTGCGCCCATGAAATACCCTACATATATGGGAAACATGGGCAGCAGGCAGGGAGAAACAAAGGTTATGATGCCTTCAAGAAATACTAAAATGTAATGCATAGCTTACAGCATTGCCAGTATCTGCGCCTTTGGTTTTGCACCTACGGCCTTATCAACTATTTTTCCGTCCTTCATCACTATAAGGGTGGGTATGCTCATGACGCCGAACTGTGCTGCCAGCTCCGGCTGCTCGTCTACATTTATCTTGCCAACCTTGATGTCTGTGCTTTCCTCGGCAATTTCGTCAATTATAGGCGAAACCATACGGCAGGGGCCGCACCAACTTGCCCAAAAGTCTAAGAGTACCGGACGTTCGCTTTCCATGATTTCTTTCTGAAAGTTCTCTTTTGTTACTGTAATTACTGACATTTTCATACCTCCAAATTTTTTCTTTTTTATTCCTGCGTGAGCGCTTTCATTGGACAAAAGTCCATGCACTTCATGCGGCTGAAAACTTCTTCTTACCTTCTGTCTGTATTATATATACCGACTAAACTTACTTCCGTGACCTTATCACGCTCTTTTAGTGTTCGGCCACGCCTATCAACGGATTTAACAGAATTAATAGCAGGCAACGCAAGAAACAAATGCAGCGCCGTCGCTTTGCCGCATTATTTCGCCCCCTCCCCATAGTTTCGATTGTTAATAGGCTACGATATTATTTGTCTAGAATCTTGTAGTTTCTTAAAATCGCGTTAGTATATAAAAAAATCTGCATATGACAAGAAATTACCTTTTTAACCTCTTGCTGCCGGCAGCTTCCGGTACTTATTTCTTTAAGTATTCTTTCCAAAAAAATCATATTTTCAGCTTTGAGGTGTGCATTTGTGTTAAAAATTGCAACCCTTTCCGGTGGCTACTACTAAGGCCGCTGTTTTAGTTTTAAATGCCGGTTATATTACCCAAGCCCTAGAGCGGCTCGGTTATCAGGCAACCGAGCTTTCCCATTCAGGAAAAGTCCACTGCGGGTGAAACGAGCTCCGGCATTTTTCGCCTATGGCTTCCTGTGCTTCTGTTTCTTGTTTTAATGATCGCGCCCGCCTGTATTTTCGGATCCTATTTAAGCTACTATCTGCCCCTTTATTTCACAGATATTGGGCGCTCTGTGGCGGACGTGGGCCGTGCGAAACTACTTTACGGCATTCTTATAATCTATGTCGGCCCTATGCTTTCCCGAAAGTTTGCAGCCTCCCGGCATCCGGGCTTATGGAATCTCGTATACATTCTGCTTATAGTCTCCGCCTTTATTCTGTTCGGTCTGGTAGGCGGGCTGATCGCAGCCTTTGCGGCAGTGCTTATTCTGGGTTTTTCAGACAGCTTCGGTTTCGTTGCTCAAAACAACTTTTTTCTCAATATGCTCCTGGCGCGGCGTTTGGGTAAAAGCAAATTCCTGTCCGCTTTGAGCCTAATTAAGAAGCTCCTTGAGATGACCGCCCAATTGTATTCAGCTTTGCCATGGGCAGCGAAAGTACGGGAGGGTATTAGTTATAGGCGCTGTAACAGCCGCTGCCGGCATGATTGCAGAGCTTGGTCTGCGCCTGTTTAAAAAGCAGGAAGAAACACCCCAAATACAATAAGCAAAACGAAAAAGTGGATCCGCCAGTTGGTGGATCCACTTTTTCGTTGCTTTTACTGGGTATCCATATACGTACCCTTGGCGTAATCGCCAACAATGAAAAGAAATTCGCCAACAATGCCGGCAAATTCCGGCGCACCCTCAACAGTGAGAGCGCCAGAGGCAATGCAATCAACCATGTCTGCCTTACCCATAAGAACATCCAAGGTATGCTCAACAGAGTCAAATAGCAGCGTAACGAAGGGTTTGCATCGGGGATACTCGCCCCGCCCCGCCTTGCTGTTGCCCTCCTTTATGCGGATGTAGCTTTGAAGCTTGGGATAGCCCCTCACTGCAAAGGCATAGGCCCTGTCCGTTGAGCCAAGCACCCATTCGTGAACCTTCTGATGTCCGGCCTTATTAAGCTGACTTATACCGTTGGGCAGCAGATAGAAGTAGAGCTTAACCAAAAGCTCCCTGTCATCTGCCTTTTCGGGGGCATCCTCAAGACCGAGCAGGTTTGCCATATCCAGCAGGGCCTTCAAAACGCCAATGAAGCCGCCCAAATGGCTAAAGACACCCTTTAGCTTGGGCAGTGGCATGCCCCGTCCGGTGAAGAAGGTGATAAACTTCTTTAGGTCGGAAAATTCAAGATCTATGTCCGGTTTCGGGTGCAGCTCGCTGACCTTGCAGGTAATATTACCCTTGTCAAAGATCAGGTGGGTTCCCATCTTTCCACCCTCGGCTCCGTCATATAGGGCGGAAACCTGAAACACAAGGCTTTTGTTCGCAAAGCTCTTTTTAAACTTTGGCCTACTTTGTATGACGACTTTTATAAGGGGCAGAACGGAGTTAAAGAATATTCGTGCTGCGTAAAGGTCATCTTGAGTAATTGTGACGGGTTTTTTCATGTCACACCTCGTCAGTCCAGTCGATTTCCGCCTCAAAGTCACGGTCGTCGAACTTCAGAGCCTTGGTGGTTTTTCCATCGGCGGTGATCTCCACAACCTTTGCCCGCTTCATCATGTCGGTAGCAGCCTTCACGATACCGCCGGTATCAATGCCGTTAATTACCATAATGTCCTCGTGGAAGCCTAGCTCGCTGAAGCAGTCGGGAATACCCAGCTTTTTAAAGGCACAGGCCTTGCCGCTTTCCAAAATCACCTCGCCGACAGCGGTGCCGAGGCCACCAATAACGGTGTGGTCCTCAACGGTAATTATGCGGCGGGTCTCAGCGGCCGCCTTAAGAATTATGTCCTTGTCTATGGGCTTAATTGTGTGAAGATTTATAACGCGGGCTTGGATCCTATAATCGCTCTCTAGGATACGGGCAGCCTGAATTGCCTGAAAAACGCATGAGCCGTTGGCTATAATGCTTATATCGTCACCGTCGTTCATCAAAATGCCCTTGCCAAACTCGAAACCATAGTTTTCGTCCTTATAGACGTTCATGTCAAAACCGCGGTTAATGCGGATGTATACCGGGCCTTCAATTTCCGCCGCGGCTCGAACAGCGTTTGCGGTTTCTAAGCCGTCAGCGGGAACGATGACTTTCAGGTTTGCAAGGGAGCGAACCATGGCAATATCCTCTATGGCGTGGTGGGTGCTGCCCGCCTGACCGAAGGATGTTCCACTGTGAGTACCAATGATTTTAACGTTCAGGTTTTGGTAGCAGATATCGGTATGAAGCTGATCCGTTGCACGCATGGAGGCAAAAACAGAGAAAGTGCTGCAAAAGGGAATAAGTCCCGCTCTTGCCATGCCGGCAGCTACGCCCAGCAGGTTCTGCTCGGCAATACCAACGTTAAAGAAGCGCTCCGGAAATCTTGTGTTAAAGTCGCCGATTTTAGTGGACTTGGCAAGGTCAGCAGTAAGTGCCACGATGCGCTTATCCTTCTCAGCCAGCTCAGCCAGCGTTTTTCCGAATATCTCGGCTGTTGCCAGTTTTGCGCTGTCAACAGCGGTGTAGTTCATTCCGCCCATGCTTATTCCCCCTCCTTCTGTGCTCTCTCAATTCTCTTTGCAGCGTATGCCTTTAGGTCGTTTGTGGCAATCTCGTACTTTTCGTCGTCCATAGCCCCGTAATGCCATTTATAGTCACCCGCCATGAAGCTGATACCCTCGCCCTTAACGGTGTCGAGAATGATGCAGGCAGGCTTTTCCGTAACTGCCATTGCTTTTTCCATAGCCTCGGACATTTCATTCATGTTATGGCCGTTGGCCTCAATAACCTCGAAGCCGAAAGCGCGCCATTTGTCTGCAAAAGGCTCCAGCTTCATAACTTCCTCGGTATTGCCGTCAATCATACAGTGATTGCGGTCAACAACGGTAATTAGGTTTGTGGCATTAAAGTTTGATGTTGCCATGGCTGCCTCCCAAACGCTGCCCTCGTCGCATTCACCGTCACCCAGAAGCACCCATGTCTTGTAGCTCTTGCCCATAACACGGGCCGCAAGCACATGCCCCAGGGCCAGCGCGCTGCCGTGACCCAAAGAGCCGGTTGAGCACTCCAGGCCCTTGACCTTATGATAGTCAAGGTGGATGCCCAGCTTGCTCCCGGTAAGGTTGAAGGTCTTAAGCTCCTCCCTGGGAATAAGCCCCAGAACTGAAAACAGAGCGGCAAGGCATACACCGATGTGACCTTTAGAAACAATGCATCGATCCCGATCGGGGTTATTATAATCCTTGGGGTCAAAGTTAAGATACTTGTAATAAAGGATTGTCAGAAAGTCTGTTGAGGAAAGGCTTCCACCCATGTGGGCGCTACCCGCCCAATTGCAGATGTCCAGAGTAAGCTGACGGATTTCAGCGGCCTTGTTTTCAAGGCCTATCCACTCCGCTTTTGTCAGTGCCATATGGTTTCTCCTCCTATTTTTTCATTGCTCGGCAATAAGTACATTATACATAACGGCCCCTCCCCTGTCGCTGTACGGCAACAGGGGCGTATGGCTATTTCTTATAGACCTCCGGGTGGTTTGCCACCAAAATCTTGAAGGCCTCGTCCGCCACCTCTGCGGTATGGTTTATGTCCTCGTCGGTCAGGGACAGGTTGGTGAAATGATTGTGGTGGTTAGTTAAAAAGATGCCGCGCTTGACCATTTCTGCTATCCACTCCTGATGAAGCAGCAGGCTATCGTCATCCTTGATTATCATGTAGAAAAGGCAGGGCTCACCTGAGATGGAAATGTTAACGCCGTTTTCTTTGGCCGCCTTGCTTATCCCGTCGGTTATCTTCCGACCAAGCTCAAGGTGTTTAGCTCCTCCACCGAGACGCTTCATCTTCTCTATGCAGGCTATGCCGGCGGCGAAGGGTACAGCGCTCATCCAATAACTGCCTGTGAAGGTAATGGAGGACACCGCACCGCGCAGAAAGTCTTTGCCGCAGAGACAGGAAACGTTAAACCCATTTGCTATTCCCTTGCATAGGCACAGAAGGTCTGCCTCAAAGCCGTAATACTTGTCACTGCCGGCAATGTCAAGCCGGAAGCCACAGCGCACATCATCAATAATGAGCACAATGCCGTTGTCGGTGCAAAGCTTACGCACCGCCTGCCAGTATCCAGGTTCTGGTAGGACATTGTCAATAAAGTTTCCATGCATATATGGAGTGGAGATAAAGCAGGCTATATCGTCTTTGTTCTCCTCAATTACTTTTTTCAGTCCCTCTATGTCGTTAAACTTGACCATCAGGTTGTGCTCCACCTCACCGGCCAAAACCCAGGGGGCTGTCTTGTTCTGGGTCCACTGATGAACGCCATGGTAGTAGTTTTCAACGAAGATTATCTTCTTCTTGCTGGTGGCGGCGCGGGCTGTCAACATTGCAAGGGTGGTAACATCTCCGCCGTTTTTGGCGAAGAAGGCCCAGTCTGCCATGTCAACGGTGTCGGTAATCAGCTCCGCAAACTCGTACATTTTGTAAGAAGGCGCAGTCACGCAGTCCTCAATGTCCATCTGAGCCTTGGCCGCGTCGTTAACGTCCTCGTCGCAGTAGCCGAGAATGCTTGGGCCATAAGCGCACATGTAGTCAATAAATTTGTTGCCGTCCATATCCCAGAAGTAACTGCCCTTGGCCCTCTGGGAAAACTTAGGATATGCGGAAATGGGAATATAGCAGCCCTCGGCAGGACCCTGATGGCCGTAAATGCCGGCGGGGATTATCTTTGCCGCCTTTTGCAGCAATTCATCGTTTTTCGGGTAGGTGTATGTAGTCATCTTTTCCCCTCCTATGCAAGATAGACCGCAACGCGGGAGAGTATTTTATTGAGGTTGTCGATCATGGGGATATAACCCTTCATGATGATCTTACCCGCCGCCAGTGCACTCATGGATTCCTCCGTGCCGTCAAAAAGGCCCCGGGCGATGTCGTAGCTGTCAAAAATCATGTAAGAGCGGGGCTTCTGGGCCTTGCGGGCAAAGGTTTGCATATGCCCGTCCTTGACCACAATCTCCGCACAGGGGCCGCCGGCTATTTCCATTGCAATAGAGCCGTCGGGAATTTTTGCTGCGGAGATTTTTCCTATCTCGTCGTAATTGCCGATTACGGAAAGAGCGTTTGTCACCAGATGGAACATCATGCTAGTGGATTTTTCAAAGAAAGCTCTGTCCTTTAGATCCTCGTCGCTGGCCTTAAGATACTTGGTCATGATCTCCGTTAGCTGGGAAAAATTTTTAAGCAGGAATGACAGCTTAAAAAAGCCTCCGTAGGGCAGCGGAGTTTTAGTTCCCTCTACCATCTGGTTTAGCGCATCGGGGCTTCCAAGCCGAAGCTTGATTTGTCCTCCCATCCCCTCTGCAACACTACATTTGCCCCCGTCGAAGGTAAAGCTTGCTTTGGGACCACCTCCACCCACGTTGAAACCTATAGATACCGGCGATTTCGGTGTGGCAAGAGCCTTTGCCTCCTCGTCCAGAAGACAAAGCTGCTCCAAGTCCTTGAGCACAGCAAACATATTGATGTAGCTCAATGTCTTTTGGTCTTTCAATGGTCTCCCTCCCTTAAAAAAGTTATTTATATTTCGTCTTGCAGCTCATTTAACATCCGCAAGACCTTCGCGCATATTTCTTCTTCACCAGTGGGCTGAGAAAGCCCTGCCCCGTCAAAGCCGAACTGGGGCGGTATGAGAGCCCGCCAAGCCACACAAACAGCCCATTCAGCACAATCAAGCTCGCTTTTGGGCTGTTTAAATTGCTCGTTGGCAGAATAAAGCACCCCCAGCGTTTTTGCGATGCCCTTACCAGAGAGTGCAAGCACAGCTCCAAAGTATTTTAATATCTCACTGCCGGTTTTCTCCCCTCTTATTGCCGCAATAACCCTGCTGCTTTCCTCCATCCGCCCCTGCCCTTGAAGCAAAACAGCAAGCCGCTGACCAAAAAGGCGCAGGGAAAGAAGCATTATTTCGGCTTTTGCAATATACTCCGCACCCAATGTCGCATTAATGGCATAGCGTTTCATGGAAATATAGCTGTCTAAAGTTTCGTCTGACACGTTGATAATGTTGACAATATCCCGGGTTGAAAGTTTTTTGCAGAGCATCCCCTGAGACATAAGGCTTTCAATGTCCATTCTGGCACTCTCGGTTAAGCGGCTCTCGAACATCAAAAAAGTCTTAAGAGTCTGCTCCAGAGGGATCTTCGCGTCCAAGCGCCTTTTAATAAGCTTCATAACGCGAAGCTCACCGTGGGTACACTGTCTTGCCCTTCCGCTGCCCGTGGGATTAATTACTCCCGCCTTAACAATCTTTTCAACCTGGCCGGGCTTTAGTCCCGCCTCCTTGGCCGCTTCGGAAAGAGGCATTAGCTCGTAATAGTCCGCCTCATCCACCTTGCTGATGGTGTAAAGCAACTCGTCCTCGCTTCTGTCCACGCCTCCGGAGCTGATTATGCGCTTAATCACGGAGAGGGGATAATACTTTTCGTTTTGCAGGGTTTTTATAAGCTTCACCCGCTCAACGCTATCCGGCTTGTAGTAGGCCATGTTTCTGCCCGTTTTACAGGCTATATCCACAAGACCCTCTTTAACGTAATATTTAACTGTGCTTACACTTATGTCTGCAAGCCTTGCAACCTCACTGATCTTCAGCAGGCCCTCTGTTTTCATATCATTCATACATTCCTCATACACTTGTATTGTTACACACGTTATAGCAAGTGGAGAGTTTTACTCCCCACTTTGCAGTATATCACCAGTTTATGTCACTTTCAAGCAATAATGCCCCAAATTAGCACCTATTACCATCCAAAAATCCCGTTTGCTTTTCGTCACTTTTCCTTTCCCTTGACTTCCTCAAAAAACAAGGCTAATATAAAATTTATCATAAAGTAACCTAATTGGCACTAAATGTGGCAAAAAGGAGGTTATTGCCATGACATATGAAATGCTGTTTTCACCGTATAAAATTGGAAACATGAAATTAAAAAACCGCATTGTAATGACCGCGGCGGAACTGAGCCTCGGTCAAATAAACGGCAGACCCACCGAAAAGCTCATGGATTATTATACCGAGCGCGCTAAGGGGGGCGCGGGGCTTATTATTACCGGCACCACCCGTGTTAACGACGGCTATGCCGCTACCACCATGAACCAGCTTTCCATGGCGAAGGACAGTCACATAGCTCCCATGCGGGAATTCGCGGGGCGCATACACCAGAACGGAGCAAAACTATGTGTTCAGTTACACCATGGCGGTCGTCAAGGCTATCCCCTTAGTTATCTTCCGCTACTTATCTCCATGGTCAATCTGGTCCCCTCCAGCGAAAAGCTCATATACAAAATGGCTCCTATGGTAAAAACTCTGCAAAATGCGCCAATCATGCCAAGAGTTGCCGCCCCGTCGAAATGCGAGCCCAGCTACAGCGTTGACGGCCTTACCCGGGGCATGAGCCGCAGGGAGGTAAGAAAGCTCATAGCCGACTTTGTTAATGCGGCCGAGCGCTGTAAAACGGCGGGGGTAGACGCTGTGGAGCTTCACGCCGCTCATGGCTACCTTATCCAGCAGTTTTTATCCCCCAATACCAACCACCGTACCGATGAATACGGCGGTTGCTTAGAAAACCGAATGCGCTTTCTGCTGGAGATAATTGCAGGAATACGCGAAAAATGCGGAGAATATCCCATACTTGTTCGCCTTTGCGTAGACGAGATGTACGACAGGATAGGCAAACCCGGCAAGGGCTATGGCTTTGATGAGGGCAAGCTTATGGCAAAGCGCCTTGAGCAGGCCGGCATTGACGCCCTCGACGTTACCAGCGCAAACTATGACACCTTCAACTACTGGCTGGAGCCAACAACCTTTGAACCCGGCTGGCGCAGCTATCTTGCCAAGGAGATTAAGGAGCTTGTGTCTATCCCTGTGATCGCAGCAAACCTTATCCGTTCACCTGAGCAGGCAGAGGAGCAGCTTCAGGCAGGCATTCAGGACCTAATTGGCACCGCCAGAAGCTTCATCTGCGACCCGAACTGGGTAAATAAAGTTTCCCAGGGCCGTCAGACGGAAATCAAGCGCTGCATCGGCTGCCTCAACTGCATGCAGTCCCTAAACGTAAACTCCTTTATCGGGAAAAACGGCCAGTGCGCTCTTAATCCCGTAATCGGCAGAGAGCGAGAGTATAAGCAGCTTCCTAAAGATGGCGAGGGAAAGCTGGCAGTGGTGGTAGGCGCAGGCTGCGCGGGGCTTGAAGCGGCGGAGGTGCTGCTGCACCGTGGGTTTAAAGTAACTGTTTTTGAAAAGGGGAATAGGCCCGGCGGCCAGATAAATATTGCCGCGGACTGCATTCTTCGTGACAAGCTGCGCTGGTGCATTGACGACCAGATAGCAAACATAAGGGCTTTGGGTGCTGAAATAAGGTATGGTACCGAGGCAACAGCGGAGCTTATTTCCGCTCTAGAGCCCCAGGCGCTTATTCTTGCTACCGGTGGCGTACCCCTTCGCCCTAAGAGCATCAAGGGCATCAACCTGCCCCAGGTATTCACCGCCCCCGAGATAATCAAAGATAAGGAGAAGCTAAAAAACAGCCGTGTTGCTGTAATAGGCTCCGGCATAACGGGCCTTGAGTGCAGCGAGATCCTTCTTCTGGCCGGAAATTCCGTAACGGTCTTTGAAATGGCGGACCAGCTTGCCCCCGGTGCGTATTTTCAGATAGTGGACGACGAAATGTCCCGTATTGGCGGCAAAGTAGAGTTTAAAACCGGCAAGCGTCTTTTATCCATAGCCACCGACAGCATTGTTGTGGAGGATGTAAAAACAGGAAAGGCGGAGAACTATCCGGCTGATAACGTGGTGCTTTCCCTCGGAGTGCGCCCAGTGAACGACCTTGTGGAAAAACTTAAGGGCAGTACATTTCCCATTTACGCCGTGGGTGACGCGCTTAAAAGCGGCCGAATTGCGGAAGCTATACATACGGCATTTGAAACAGCTATAAATATCTAAAACAACTTCAGGCTGTCAAGAGATTTCTTGACAGCCTGAAAACATATTGCTTTTGCTCGGAAACTGCTCTTTGCACAAATCTTAATCTATGACCTTATAGCCTTGTGCCTCCACTGCGCTTTTAAGCTCTTCATCAGAAATTTCGCCCCTTATGGTAATAACAGCAGTGCCGCTCTCATGGCTTACAAGTGCAGACTGTACCTCAGGCAGCTTTTCCAGAGCCTCTTTTACTCTGCCCTCACAGTGACCGCACATCATTCCCTCGATTTTTATTGTCTTGTCCACCGCCTTTTCCTCCTTATGTTTTTTTATTTTTTTATCCCCGGCCGCCTTACGCAAGTCAAAGAAATTTAGCCGCAACGCATTAGATATTACGCAAAAGCTGGAAAGACTCATCGCAGCCGCCCCAAACATGGGACTGAGCTTCCAGCCAAAGGCGGAAATCCAGACTCCCGCCGCTAAAGGAATGCCGATAACGTTGTAAAAAAATGCCCAAAACAGATTTTGATGGATATTTCGCAATGTGGCACGGCTTAAGCGGATTGCCCCCGGAACATGGTCAAGTCTACTTTTAACCAGCACCACGTCGGCTGCGTCTATGGCCACATCCGCGCCCGCTCCTATAGCAATGCCCACATCTGCGCGGGTAAGAGCCGGCGCATCGTTTATGCCGTCGCCGACCATGGCAACCTTGCCCTTTTGCTTAAGTGCACGGATAACGCTTTCCTTGCCCTCCGGCAGGATCCCGGCAATGACCTCGCTAACTCCCGCCTGAGCTCCTATGGCCTTGGCCGTTGACTCATTATCGCCGGTTAACATCACCACGCGTATGCCCATGTTTTGAAGCTCCCGGACAGCCCCTGGGCTTTCCTCTTTTATGGCGTCTGCCACGGCTATTATGCCCAGAAAGCGCTTTTTCTTAGCAAAAAACAAAGGTGTTTTTCCCCCATATGCAAGACTTTCAGACGCTTTTCGGATTTCTTCGGGTATTTCAAGTCTTCCGCTCATATAGGCCAGACTGCCGCCGAAAAGCTCCTCACCCTCAAGGGTGGCGGAAAGGCCGTTCCCCGGCAGCACTTTGAAGTCACTCACAGGCTGTGCTTCAAGCCCTTGCTCCCGGGCCCTATTTAAAATTGCCTTGGCAAGGGGGTGCTCACTTTTTGCCTCAAGAGATAGTGCAAGATGCAAAAGGCCCTCTCCGCTCTCACCGGCCGCCGGGATTATATCTGTAACTCTCGGCTCTCCCTCGGTTATAGTGCCGGTTTTGTCCAGGGCAACAATTTGTACTTTTCCCGTTTCCTCTAGAGAAGTGGCGGTTTTAAAGAGTATACCGTTTTTGGCACCCATGCCGCTTCCCACCATAATTGCAACAGGCGTTGCAAGCCCCAGCGCACATGGGCAGCTTATTACCAGCACCGATATGCCTCGGGCAAGTGCAAAGCCCAGGCTCTCACCTGCTATGAGCCAAACTGCTATAGTAACCGCCGCAACTGCTATAACCGCCGGAACAAACACCCCTGACACCTTGTCGGCGATTTTTGCCACCGGTGCCTTGGTTGCGGCAGCGTCGCTGACCATTTGGATGATTTGGGAAAGCGTGGTGTCCTCCCCCACTCTGGTTGCCTCGCAGCGAAGAAATCCAGACTGGTTAACCGTGGCAGCAGAAACAAGGTCTCCGGGTGTCTTGTCCACCGGGATACTCTCGCCGGTTAAAGCTGATTCGTTAACGGCGCTCTCTCCCTCAAGCACTGTGCCATCAACGGGTATACTCTCCCCGGGCCGCACAACGAAGATGTCACCTTTTTTTACTTTTTCAATGGGGATCTCTTTCTCCGCCCCGTCTGCCAATACAACCGCAGTCTTGGGCGCAAGTTTCATAAGACTTTTCAGTGCATTTGTGGTTTTACCCTTGGAGCGGGCCTCAAGCATTTTTCCAACAGTAATAAGTGTCAGTATCATTGTCGCCGACTCAAAATATAGCTCGTGCATATAGCTCATGGCCAGCTCCCCGTTTCCCTGGGCCCCGGCAAAGGTCATGGCAAAAAGCGCGTAGCAGCTATACCCAAAGGCTGCCCCCGCCCCCAACGCAACAAGGCTGTCCATATTAGGCGATTTGTTTATTAGTCCCTTAAAGCCGCTAATGAAAAACTTCTGATTAATTACCATTACAATTGCTGATAGTAAGAGCTGCGTAAGTGCCACAGCCACATGGTTCTCCTGGAAAGCGGCGGGCAGCGGCCAGCCCCACATGGTATGCCCCATGGACACATACATAAGCGCTGCTAAAAAGCCCACGGAGGCCACAAGCCTCCTTTTAAGCTTCGGTGTTTCTCTATCCGCCAGCATATCCTTATCCGTCAATCCCGAATTTTTGGGGACTGTGCCTTTTTTTAAGGCGTGGTAGCCCGCCGCTTCAACAGCAGCAATTATTTCCTGCTCTCTCGCGCTGCCCTCAACCCCCATGGAGTTTGTAAGAAGGTTTACCGAGCAGGCCTCCACCCCCGAAAGCTTTGAAACCGCTTTTTCGACCCTGCTGCTGCAGGCTGCACAGCTCATGCCGGTAACTGTGTACTGTTCCATATTTTCAACCCCGCTATTTCATAAGCTTTTGCATAATTGCCACCAGCTCGTCAATGGTTTCATCCTTACCCTGACGAATATCGTTGGCAACGCATGTTTTTATGTGGTTTGAAAGCAGTTTCTTGTTAAAGGCGTTTACTGCGGCGCTTACGGCAGCGGTCTGCATTAGTATGTCCGCGCAATAAGCATTTTTTTCAACCATGCCTTTGATGCCACGAATTTGCCCCTCAATGCGGCTTAGACGGTTAATAAGGCTTTTATACTCTTTTTCGGAGCGCTCCTTGGTCTTGTGGCAGCATCCCGGCCCATTGTTCATAATAAGACACCCCTTTATATATCATCATACCCCATGGGGGTATTTTTATTATACACTTCCATGAGACATTCGTCAACAAAAAACAGTCTGGTGCCATAAAAATACTTTCGGAGTAAAATCCTTTTTCTACCGTGTTGAAAACACCGTTATATTGTGTTAACCTTTATTAAAATGCACAATAATCTAAAAAGTTGGTTAAACAATGAAGCAAGCCAAAAACTATAAGCACACCATATACGCCTGCTATATGGGCTATATAACCCAGGCCATTGTAAACAATTTGGCCCCACTACTGTTTCTTACTTTTCAAAGAGAATTTGCTATTGATTTGCGGCAAATAACCCTGCTAGTAACCGTAAATTTTGCGGTTCAGCTTTGCGTTGACCTGCTGGCCGCCAGATATGCTGACAAAATCGGCTATCGCAAGGCTATTGTAGCCGCCCACATTTTTTCTGCCTTGGGTCTTGTGGGATTAGGCGTCTTTCCCGATATTTTTCCCACTCCCTACAGCGGGCTTATTGCCGCAGTGTTTACCTATGCTATTGGCGGCGGCATAATAGAGGTGCTGGTAAGCCCCATAGTCGAGACCTGTCCCAGCAAAAACAAGTCCTCTGCCATGAGTCTGCTGCATTCCTTTTTCTGCTGGGGCTGCGTGGCAGTTATTTCCATATCAACGCTTTTATTTGTTATAATAGGAATAGAAAACTGGAAATATGTTGCCTGCTTTTGGGCCTTAATACCGGCGGCAAACGCTGTATACTTCTCCCGTGTACCTATAGCCGAAATCAACCCCGAAGGCGATAGCATGACCATGAGAGAGCTACTAAAAAGCAGGCTTTTCTGGGTTTTGCTGCTGCTGATGGTATGCTCAGGCGCTTCAGAGCTTGCCATGAGCCAGTGGGCATCCGCCTTTGCGGAAAGCGCGCTGGGCATTTCTAAGACCATGGGCGATTTGGCAGGTCCCTGCTTTTTCGCAGTATCTATGGGTATCGCAAGAGTGCTCCATTCAAAGCTCGCCTCCAGACTTAGCCTGGAAAAATACATGGTTTTCTGCGCCTTTCTCTGCATTTTAAGCTATGCTGCCTCAGCCTTATCATCATCGCCGCTAATAGGTCTTTTAGGCTGCGGTACCTGCGGCTTTTCTGTAGGAGTTATGTGGCCGGGCTCCTTTTCCCTTGCAGCCGGGCGCTGTCCTAAAGGCGGCACAGCACTTTTTGCTCTGCTTGCCCTGGGCGGGGATCTGGGCTGCGGCTTAGGGCCAACGCTGGTGGGAATAGCTTCCGGCGCCTTTAACGATAACCTAAAAACCGGTCTCGCCTTTGCCATAATCTTTCCCATTTTGCTCATGGTCGGAATCGGACTTTTGCCCGGTAAGAATAGTAATTGATAGTGATAGCACAGCAAAACCTGGACGGGACTTGGCAAACACGATAAAAAGACGGCCCATTTCTGAGCCGTCTCCCCGTTTGTTGTGCAGATTACGGTTTGTTCGTACTGTTAAGTGTTTAATCGCCAATAATATCACTTGCGAGTTTTACTCGCAAAGCGGTAATTTTTGTTTCAATCGCCTTGATTACTTTAATAAATTCCTCGTCTGTTTTTCCCGTAGGGTCATCCAGGCCCCAATCCTCTCTGTGCTTACATGGAAGATACGGACATCCCACATTACAACCCATTGTAATGACTATTTCCACAGGCGGGATATCTTCTAAAAGCTTCGGTCGCTGGGTTTCTTCCATGTCTATCCCGTAAAGCTGTTTCATAATCCGCACCGCATCAGGGCTAATACAATCTTTTGCCTCTGTACCCGCAGAATAACTTTCATACACATCTTCAGCTAAATGCTTGCCAAGTGCTTCGGCTATCTGGCTTCGGCATGAGTTGTGAACACAGATAAATGCCACCTTAGCTTTGGTTTCTTTTGTTTTTTGTTTATCCATGGATGATTCCCATTCTCTAAAAATTGTTACTTAGATTCGCTTTTATGCGCTTCAATTATATAGGATGCCACAAACTCCTCTGCGTTAATTCCGGGCACCCAACTTTTAATGATATCTTTACTGTTATCCTTTGGAACCATGCGGATATTTGTAAAGCCAGAATTTTTGAGCATATTTTCGATGTTATCCACATATTCAGCTCCGGCAATACAACCGGCAAGGCTTGTAAGGTCATTTTTCACAAACTCTGGTATTTCTGCTGTAGCGACTACATCAGATATTGAAATTCGCCCACCGGGTTTGAGTACCCTATAAGCTTCATTAAAAACCCGCTGCTTTTCTAAAGCCAAATTAATAACACAATTTGATATGATGACATTAACTGTGTCATTTGCCACTGGCAAATGTTCAATCTCACCTAAGCGAAACTCAACATTTTCATAGCCGCTTTCCTCCGCATTTTTCCTGGCCAATTTAATCATTTCTGGTGTCATATCCACGCCAATAACTTGGCCTGAATCACCTACTTGCCTTCGCGCAAGAAAGCAGTCAAAACCTCCGCCGCTTCCTAAATCAAGAACTGTGTCTCCTTCTTGAAGTGATGCGATCGCTATCGGATTTCCGCAGCCTAACCCCATATTCGCTCGGTCAGGCATATTCTGTAAATCCTCTTCCAAGTACCCTAAGTTTTTTGTAGCCACCTTTACATCAAAGGTAACATCGCTGCCGCAGCATCCCGGACCGCAGCAGCAACCGCCTGAACCTTTCAGCGCAACTTGTGAATAGTTCTCTCGTATCTGCTCTCTGAGTTCTTCCTTGTCTTCCATCAAAATTACCTCCCAAGCCATTAAATAATGCTTGTTTCATCTCAATGCAATGACCGCAAAATAGTTCCATACATATCTTGCAGCCGTTACGACTCTCGCTATCAGCTTCCATTCTTGGTCCCAACGCTTCCTCATGGTCTTCAATCCATGTGATCGCACCGGTCGGTCATTCCTTCAAAGGCTTGCATATACAGTTGTCTGAAGCTCATTTTTATTTGTCAATGTAAGCCGTCATGTTGTTATTCAGCCTCTGACCTTTTGCAAGATCCTTACAACCTCCTCAGTTTTGAGCGCCTTGCCATAGGAAACTACTTTCCCGTCAATAACAAGAGCAGGGGTAGTCATCACGCCGTAGGCTGCAATCTGAGAAAAGTCGGTTACATGGTCGATGCTTGTGTCCATCCCGAGCTGCTCCAAGGCCGCTTTTGTTGCTGCTTCCAGTGCATTACACTTGGCACAGCCGCTGCCCAAAACCTTTACGCTTGCGCCCTCTGTTTTTGTGCTTTCAGCTTTTGCCATGCTTTCTGCATCGCAATTACCGCCGCAGCAGCATGATGTTGTTTTTTCCTCTTTGTTTTTCTTTCCAAACAGTGCCATAATAA
>CAZNUD010000033.1:0-18478 GCA_964576195.1 uncultured Oscillospiraceae bacterium
AATTTTGGAAAGAGTAGAAATTTTATAAGTTTTTTCTTCAAGGCCCTTTAGTTTTTCTTATACTATAGAATAAATAAGTTGAAGAAAAAAGCGGGAGAACTATGCCCGCCCTCTGGAAACCATCAATAAATCCGCACCGGGTATGCCCGGAAACAGTGGAGGTAGAAATATGGATATTAACAAAATTCAAAGATACATGAGTGTTTCGCCATCCCTTAGCACGGGTAGGGCTGCCCGCCCCGTTGCAGAATCTGCGGCATCAAGCGCCGCCGCTGCGGAAACTCGCGCCGATAAGGTGGACTTAAGCTCTCAGGCCAGCTTCAAGGCTCAGTTGGGAGCCTATGCAAAAATATACGCAGCAGAGGCATCTAAACCTGCCTCCCCCGCGCGGATAAACCAGCTTAAGCAGCAGTATCAGGGCGATACCTGCCCTGCTTCCGGAACAGACATTGCCTCTGCCGTGTTAAAATACACCCTTGGCGGGGCTCTTTGTGTGGACTGATTATGGAAAAGCAAGTGCTTTCTCAATATGCCGACTATTACGGCCACATGAAAAGGTACCGGGACGAGCTTGCCTACGCTCTTGAAAACGAGCGTGAAAAGCGCCAGGCACTGCTGGATAGCAACATGGATAGACTTGAAGCGGTGCTCCAGCTCCAGCAGGCGGAAACAATGAAGCTGCGCACCATGGAAGGCAAGCGAGTCCAGCTTCAGGCGGAGCTGGGAAGTCAGGCTTCCACCGCCTCGGAATTCGTTAAGCAAATCACCGACGAGAGCAGCAAGGCCGCTTTTTCCGAGCTGATTATAGAAATGACCCAGCTTGCCGAAAGCATCAAGAAGCAAAACGCTCTTGCGCTTGAAATTGCAAAAACCAATCTTAAGCTTTTGGAAAAGATATTTAACGGAGGCTTTGAGCAGGGCAAGGCGGTTTACGGGCCCGAGGGGGAGCGTCGACCGGAGGGCGGGAGCCACTCTCTGGAGTTAAAATTCTGATTTTTCCGAGTGGCGCAAAAATAACACGCAGCCCGACGGGCATTGGAGGTTACCATGTTAAGAGCAACGTTTATGGGCTTTGAGGCATCAAAGTCAGCCATATTTGCAAATCAAAAGGCCATTGACATAGTTGGCAACAACATTGCCAACAGCGAAACGACAGGGTATACCAAACAGCGCGTTGAAAGAGTCTCTGTTTATACCACCAACTACGCCAGCAGAACCGCTTCCAGCACCGTGGGGCTTGCCGGTCAGGGCGTTGAGGCTATCGGCGTTTCCCAAACCAGGGACGCCTTTCTGGATAAATGCTTCCGGGATGAATACTCCCAAGCCAGCTACTACGGACAGGCGAGGTCCATGATTGACGACATCCTCAATGTGTTTCCAGAGGCGGTGGATGTAACAAGCACCTCCGGAATACTGGGAGCCCTTGAAAACGTATACACAAACCTAAACACTTTTATCCAGTCTTCCACTCTGGACAGCGAGGCGAACCTTGTAAAATCTGCCTTTACCAACATGGTACAGGTTCTCCAACAGGCGGACGAGCGCTTAAGCACCGTTAGCAAACGCCAGAAGGAGGATCTGGGCACCACAATAGACCGCACCAACGAGATTTTAGACCGTGTGGTCTACATCAACAAAGTTATAGCCAGCGACGCCACCATTAACAGCAACGGCAACAGCAGCTATTTTGTTCCCAACGAACTTGCAGACGAGCGAAACCTTCTTCTAGATGAGCTTGCCAGCTATAGCGATATAAGTGTAATTCCCGGCAGCGATGGCACCGTAAGTGTTGAGATGGGTGACAAGCTTGTGCTTGATAAGTTTAAAACCGACCACCTTCTCGACACTGAGAAGCAAAACGGATGCACAGCCGTTACATGGCTCAGCAGCGGTGAAGCCGCAAGATTTGAAACAGGCTCCATCAAGGCCTATATAAACGTTTTGAACGGCCGCGGTGCAAACGCCTCCAACAACGATGAAACTTCTACCCAGGGCGTGCCCTATTACAGAGACAGAATAAACACCTTTGCCGCCGCATTTGCGGAGGTTGCAAATACATCAATCCCCGAAGAAAAGGACGGCAAGCCATTACTTGACGCCGATGGCGAAAAAGTTTACAAAACCCTTATCGCAGCAATGAAAAGCGACGGCACTACCGACAGCAAGACCAACATCACCGCCAAAAACATCGCCATAAGTGATATGTGGAACAAATCAGGCTCCGGTTATTTTATTTTCAGCCGGGACGAAAACGTTGAAGACTATGCCCAAAAGTTATCAGCCCGCCTTAGCAATGAGAACTATACCTTCGCCTCCTACGGCGAGAGCTTCAGCGGCACCTTCAACGAATATATGGTCGAAATGGTTGGACGTCTAGGAACGGACGTTGGCTTTAACGAGGGCCGCTCCGAAGCTTCCGCCCAAGTAGCAGACGACTTTCTTGTAAGCCGCGATTCCGTAGCCGGTGTCCAGCAGGATGAAGAAACAACAAACCTTATGATATTTCAAAAGGCATTTAGCGCATCCTCCCGAGTGATGACTACCATGGACGAATTGCTGGAAATTATTATAAACAGAATGGGCAGGGTAGGCCTATGATAATTTTCAGCATTAAAATAATATCCGCACTATCAATCCGGCGGGAAAGGGATCAATGATATGAGAGTTGCTGACAGAACCACATCAAGAAATTTTCTTAAATATCTTGACACCGCAAAAACAAATTATGCCCAAACTAACGAACGGGTTGCCAGCGGAAACCGCTTTACTCGCATATCTGATGATGTGTCGGCCGGTACACGGGCTTTGCGCATTAGAGGAGATCTGGCCAAGGCTGAGGAGCATTACAACAACGTAAAGGCTATTAACGAGGAGCTTGTCAGCACTGAAAATGCCATGACCTCTATAAGCGAAATAATAGGCAAGATTCACAGCCAAAAGGTTGTTAAAGCTCTCAACGACCCCACTGGGGACACCGGCAGAGATTCCCTTGCCAACGAGGTCAAGGCCATGAAGGAAGAGATTCTGCAATTTGCCAATAGCAAATACTACAACCGTTACGTTCTCGGCGGCAGCAACGCATCCACTGCACCCTTCACTGTAGACACGGATACAGGAAAGCTGCTGTATAACAAAGTGGATGTTGATTCTATACAAAAAGACGATGATGGCTACTTCAATATGAAGGATGTTGTTGATCCGGACACAGGCACAATCACCAGTGTCAGAACGGCTATTCCCATGGATGGGGATATATATGTTGATATAGGTCTTGGCATAAAAATGAACGAGCATAAGATGATCGACAACACTGCCTTTAGAGTATCCTACTCCGGACTCGAAATTCTCTCTTTCGGGGAAAAGGACGGAGTTTCAAATAACATCTACAATATTATTGATGGTATTGAGCGGGCTATACGCAGCGGTGACATGGAAACCCTTAAAACACTGGATACAAGGCTCGTTTCTCAAACCCAAAAGTTCACCGCGAACCTTACTGATATCGGTGCAAATACGAACTTTTTAACTACAATCCAAACCCGTCTCGAAGACGAAATTGACGGTTACCAAAACCAAGTCAAAAACGTCATGGGCATTGACGATGCCGAGGAAGCAACAAGACAAACCATGAACGACTATGTGCTTAAAGCAGTGTTATCCATGGGAGCAAACATAATTCCCGCCACCCTTATGGATTATCTGCGCTAAACCGGGCGCTTACCATATTATTTGGAAAAGGAGGAAGCACTGTGCAATTACTTCACATTACTACTACTCCAATGAAATATGAACTTGAGGTAGAGCATGCAAAGCTTGAGCATAATCAGGATTTTCAGCCTCGTGCGGAAATAACTACTACCAAGCCCAAACTTCATGTTCATAGCAAAAATGCAGAAGTTCATATTGATACCTATCAGGCAAGGAAATCCCTTGGTCTGCAACGCATTGGAGATTTTATTAGAACCGGGGCACAAATGGGAAAGGATTCCATTAACCAGAAAACCCGGGAGTACGTAGAAATTGGCAAGGAATTGAGCAACGCAAAGGACGGCGTGACCATTTCCAGCGTATACACACAGAAGATGCTTAGCGAAACGCAGTCGTCCTTGTACACTGTATTTCTCCCCAGCACGGGGGCTGACATCTCATGGAGGCCGGCAGAGCTAAGCATGAACTATGACCCCGGTGAAGTAGATACTGACTGGGAGATTACCAAAAACACGATGAATTATGTCCCCGGCAGCGTCCGTCTGAAAATACTCGAATATGCCGACGTTATTATCGAGTATCTTGGAGGCCCGATGTTTGTTCCCCCAAGCGCGGATCCCGAATACGTGGAGCCGGAGAATTAAGCGGTTGAAAATATGATTAAATTGGATGGGTGAGCGATATGAATATAAAAACCAGAGATTTTGGACAGGTTGATGTGGACGAATCCACGGTTTATTACTTTTCCCAGCCAATATTCGGTTTTGAGGATTATACCGATTACGTAGCCCTTCAAGATGACGAGGTTGGCGAAAACATCATCTGGCTCCAGTCTGTTCAAAATCCTCAGCTATGCTTTATCCTTCTTGACCCCAGCCCCATCGCGGAATTTGCGCCCGTACTTCCTGAGGGCTCCGACAAGCTATTGGGTGAGGGCGACTGTTTCTGCTGGGTAATTACAGTGGTAGCGGAAAACATCGAGGACTCCACAGTAAATCTTAAAAGCCCGGTGTTTCTTAATCCTGTTACCCATAAGGCGGCGCAAATAATGCTTGATAGCGACTACCCCGTGCGCTATCCCGTTATGAAAGCGAGGGAATAGTATGCTGGTAGTGTCGAGGAAGGTAGAAGACTCAATCATAATAGAGCCTGAAAACGGCGGCGATCCCATAGAGGTCAAAATCATTTCCATCGACAACCAGGTGAAGGTGGGAATTGAAGCTCCCAAGGGCTGCAAAATTTGGCGCAAGGAGCTTTTTAAAACCGTTGAAGCAAACAGAAGCGCCGCAAGTGCGGGTCCGGCCACTAACCTTAAGGCTTTTGCCACAAAGCTTGAGCCGAAAAGGCAAGAGAAGGCGGAAAAATGAGTGCTGACAGAATTTTCTCTCTGCTCAAGGAAAAAAAAGAGCTTCTCCTAAAAATTGAGAGACTAAGCAACATCATGAAGGATGCACCCGCAGAGGAGCTTATGGATCTCTTTACTGAAAGGGGAGAGCTTTTGGAGCTGGCACAGTCATTGGGAACAGAAATAGCCCGTTATGCAGACGAGAATGAAGAATACAAGGCTGCCTTAAGCTGTAAAGCCTCGCCCAACGCTCTTTCAGCAGAGGCAAAGGAAATTTTTAAAGCTTCGCTAGGCGTAAAGGCCGTGGCAAATCGAGTATCCCGGGAGGATGAAGTCATCCTTGACCATGTTAAGAACGAGCGCAATAAGCTTAAGGAAAAAATTGAGGAGCTAAACAGCAGCGGAGGTGCCGTAGCGGGTAGCTACCGACGCAGTTTACAAACCGGACTTACCCCCAAGAGCATTGGAAGTAAGTCCAAATCCTTATAATGACAGCTTAATGCGGTAAGCATCGTTTGCCGTTAAATATATAGCAAGCGAAACGGGGCACACCGCAGGTGTGCGGCGAGAAAGGAGCGTTTCCTATGAGTTCAACCATAAGCAATTCAAACTACTACAGTGTCGGTTCCAGCAGTAATAACGGCGTAGCGGGCCTTATTTCAGGCATGGATACCGATAAAATGGTTAAGCAGATGCTCAGCGGCACCCAGGCAAAAATAGACGCAAAAAAACAGGAAAAGCAGCAGCTTGAGTGGAAGCAGGAGCAATATAGGGAAGTTATCTCCTCTATCAACGGCTTCAGTAGCAAGTATTTTGACACAAAATACGGCTCTACTTTGTCAACAAACCTTGCCAACTCTGACTTCTTTTCTTCAATGACAACTTCCGTAACCAGCGGGAGCTCTCTTAAAGTAGTCAGCACCGCTGCCTCCGCCGCAACCGGCAGTCACACTGTCAATGTGAGCCGGTTGGCAACGGCCGCAAGTCTACAGTCCAATGTCAAATTGAGCGGGAATCAAACCATCACCGGAGAAGCTCTTGATGTGGACGGCATAAAATCGAAACTTGCAGTCGGTGAGGACATAAGCCTTGAACTTACCCTTGACGGCGTTAAGAAAAACATAACCCTCAGCGCCTCGGACTTTATGGTGGATGGTGAGTTTAGCGGTGACAGCGTTACGAGTGAAAACATCGCAAACGCATTGGGAGCAAAAACTGCCAATGCCTTCGGAAGCTATATTACCTTCGGTGTTTCTGATAATAAGATCAGCTTCGGCATTGGTATTACAGACAAGGACGGCAATCTGGAAAACGGTCACGAGCTTACCGTCACCGGCTCGGACTCCTCATATATCGGCATATCGGCCGGATCTTCAACACTTGTTAACGGCTTAACAAAACTTAGCAGTCTTCCTGGCTTGAGCGCCGATGAAGACGGCATGGTCAAGTTTTCCATTAACGGTGATAATTTCGAGTTTAACGCTGCCGAAACCTCTGTCTCTAAAATGATCTCTACGGTAAACTCCGGCGGTGCCGGGGTAAGAATGACCTATTCTAGCATGACAGACTCCTTTGTCATTGAGCAGACATCTACTGGAAAGGGCTTTGATATCAGCATTTCGGACACCTCAGGCAACGCTCTTAGCGCCCTGTTCGGGACAGCAACTGTAAAGGCAGGCCTGGATGCCGAACTTACCATTGACGGTGTTGCAACCTCACGCAGCAGCAACACCGTCTCCTTCGATGGTATTACTATGACCGCCACCGACATTGGCGAAACCGCAATCGGCACCACCCGGGACACTGAAAAGATTATTGATGGTATCAAGTCCTTCGTTAACGACTATAACACACTCATTGAAGACCTTTACGGCCGGGTAACCCAGGATGCCGATTACCGCAACTATAAGCCGCTTACCAGTGAACAAGAGGGCGAAATGACAGATAAGCAAATAGATTTATGGGAGAAAAAGGCGCAAACCGGCCTTCTGCGCAGGGATACAGACATTACATCCTTCATCGACGCTATGCGCTCAGCTGTCTATACCAGTGCCCAGGGCTCAGGTCTCGCCCTTTACAGCATCGGAATAGAATCCACAACTTGGAACGGTGCGGGTAAGCTGGTAATTGATGAGGATTTGCTCCGCAGAGCGGTTGAATACAACCCCGAGGGCGTTACCAACCTCTTTACGGATAAAACAAGCGGCGTTGCCACAGTCCTGTCATCAGCCTGCGACAAAGCTGCAAAAGTCAGTCTCTCCGATACCGGTTCATTGGTTTCAAAGTCTGGTGCGAAAGACTGGTTAGCAGGTGAGAAAAACAACGATATATTTTTTGATCTGGAGCGCATTAAGGACCGCTTAGACTACCTCGATAATATATACAACAGTCAAAAGACGCGTTACTGGAACCAGTTTTCCCAAATGGAAACCATAATGTCAGGTTTCAATACCCAGAGCTCCATGCTCGTAAATATGTTCTCATGACAAACAGAAATTTGTAATGTGAGGTAAAACTATGAACGCTAATCCTTATCAGACCTATAAACAGCAGTCCGTTCTTACCATGACCCCCGGTCAAGTTTTACTATATGTATATGACGAGCTGATTAAGCAAATCAATTTTGCCAAGCTTGGATTTGAGGATAACGATATAAACCTTATAAATCGCAGCCTTCAGAAGTCTCAAAAAATAATTCACGTGCTTCAAAGCACGCTAAATTACGATTACAGCATTTCCAACAATTTGTACGACCTTTACGACTACTTCAACTTTGTGCTAATAAACAGCAATATGAAGAAGGACACCGACGGGCTTGACGATGTGCTCTCTATGGTGGTAGAATTGAGAAAAACGTTTGCGGAGGCGGACAAGCTCTCCTCTAAATAACGGCAGCCGTCCTAAAAGGGAGGGAAACCTATGTTCTACAGTTCCAGCTCATTCAAAGCACTAGAAGGTGGGATACAGCTTTCGTGGCTACAGCAGCAAATCTCTACCCAAAACCTTGCCAACCTAGAAACGCCGGGCTACAAGTCAAAGGATCTATCCTTTGCCGCCGTACTTAGCGAATACGAAAACGGCGAAAAGAATGCAAACCCGGATATTGGCCAAATAAATGCCCAAATTACCACCAGCGACGAGGTTTCAACCAGAGCCGACGGCAACAACGTTGATGCCGAGGCCGAGTATCTGGCTCTGTATAAGGCCTACGCCCAGTATAGCCTGCTTCTGGATAAGGTAAAGGGCGAGTTCGACAAATACAACACCGTTCTCGGTGCCAACATGTAAGGGAGGCAGCCATGTCATTTTGTTCATCACTGGATATTACCGGCTCTGCCCTCACGGCCGGGCGCTTTAGGACTGACATAATCCTTCAGAACATTGCAAACGCAAAAACCACGCAGACCTCCTCAGGCGAGCCATACCTTCGCCAGCAGGTGATTTTTGAGGAAATACCCATGAGCTTTGGAGAGGAGCTGGAAAAGGCCCAGGGCGGCTCTGGCGCAACTTCAACCTCTCAGGTGGCTACAAAGGGCGGTGTGCGGCTAAAACAGGTGGTGGAGAGCGACAGGGACTTTGCTGCGGTATATGACCCCAGCCACCCTCATGCAAATGAGGAGGGCTATGTTATGTATCCCAATGTGGACACTACCGAAGAAATGGTTGACCTTATGGCCGCCTACAATGCCTATGAGGCAAACCTTACAGCGCTATCCGTAACCAAAGCCATGATAAACAAAACTTTGGAGCTTAAATAAGCCCTTGCATAACTGAAAAGACAAAGCCCACCACGCAGTGAAAACTGCGTGGTGGGCTTTGCGTTTCCTAAAAAAGCATGGAATAAGTCCCTGTTGCGGGCATTTTTACGCAAAATTGGCTGTCTAAATAAGAGAATTTAAAAAAAAGTAATCTTAGTAAGAGAACTATAAAGTATAATATACATTATTAATATGTATATTGCGCCATTATATTAGATAAAAAAGTATAACTCAATTTATTCTATAATTTTTGCTATTAAGAAAGACCCCCTATCTTGTCTCCGAACCTTAAACCGGCTGTGCACCGTCGATTTGAAGTTGTGACAGACAAGGGATGTAATAGCATTTTATTTATTCCATGAATGATCATATTTACAAGCAAATTTCAGTAATTAATAAAAAATAAACTACTTTTTACGTAAAAATACTTGCACAAGGGAGCCTAATAACCTTAATTGCCATGTGGGAAATAAGAAAAAACATAAAAATTTATCTTAAAAAAGCTGTTATTTAAACCAATTATCTATACAATTTATAACTATAAAGCTGGTTCAGCAATTAATACCAGTAAAAAAACTATATGTTGTGTGCAACAAAAGGGAATTTTCGCATATTTTGATAAAATCTTTTCAAATCAGTGCGTTTCCGCCAAAAATTTGCTTTACAATCTTTGACTAAAATGATAACATATACAATATAAAAAGTTAAAATAATAATAGTAAGCCACACTTAACGAAATCTGAGGTAACGAAATGTCATCATTTTTCACATCCATAGAACCTATACAGCCTATGAGCTTTTCCTCGTCAATAGGGGCATTGAAGCCTTTGCCCTTTGACAAGGCCTCTCCGGCGGTAGAAAATCGGGACTCAGACAGCTCCGCTATACCTTTTGCGGATATCTTAAAGGACGCCGTGGCAAATTATGCAGATATTAATCAAACGGCAAATGCAGGAACCCAAGCTCTTGCTCTGGGCGATGTTGACAATCTTGCCCAGCTTCAGATTGATTCCATGAAGGCCTCCGCAGCTCTGTCAACAACAGTACAGCTTACCTCACGAGTAGTCAGCGCCTACAAGGAAATCATGCAGATGCAGGTTTAAAGATCTGCGCAGCAAAAGGCAGTATAGACGATAGACTGGGAGTTAGAGTGTCTAAGTGGATATTACGACGAATAGAGTTCATGAAAACTTAATAAAAATCAAGGATTACCTTGTTAAGCTTTCTAAGCGAATGAAAATCATTGCCGGCTCCATTGCTGGCGGCGTGGTTCTTCTTTCGGTTATTCTCGTCATGGTGCTCAATTCCGGCAACGACAATTACACAGTCCTTTACTCCGACCTGAGCGCCACGGAAACCGGCAGCGTCTTTCAGGCACTTAAAACCATGGGGGCGGATGCGCACATCAACAGGGACGGCAACATAATCGTTCCCGCGGAAGAATTCGACATATGGCTGCTCCAACTTGCGGCCAAGGGCTATCCCAAAACATCACTGCCCTACGACCTGTTTACAGACCATGCCGGCATGACCAGCACCGAGTCTGAAAAGTCCCAGTGGCTCATTTACCAGCTTCAGGATAGAATTCAGGCCACCCTCCAGCGCATGGAAGGTGTTGAAAGTGCAACTGTTACCATAAACGTCCCCGAGTCCAGAGGTTATGTGTGGGAAACTGCCACCAACGAAGAAACTGCCTCTGCGGGGGTTCTTCTCAGCATAAATGAAGGGGTTAAGATTTCCGCCCAGCAGGTGGAGGCCATTAAAAACCTCATTGCCGCCAGCGTTCCGAAAATGCAACCTGACGACGTTACGGTAGTAGATGCTACCACCATGCTCGACTTATCCAATTCCACCATGCCAGAAGATACCACACAGGAGAGCCAAAATCTTGCTTTTGAGCTTATGGTCCAAAACCAGGTTGAGGCAAACGTTGTCCGCCTCCTTTCTCCCCGCTATGGTTCGGACGGTGTTGTGGCGGTTGCCAAGGTCACAATAGATTACGACAAAATGATGACCGAGAAATACGAGCTTCAGCCCAGAAACGATGAGGGCGATGGCTTCCTTAGCCACACCGACGGCGAATACACGATTAATGACCCTGTTCCAGCCGGTGAAATAGTGGGTGAGGAAAACAACACCGACATTCCCGAGTATGGCTACAATGCCCCCAACGATGACAATGGTATGACCAACTATAGTTGGAACGACGACTACGACTACGGCTACATAAAAACCCAAATAGAATCGGGTAACGCCATTTTAAGCCGAGCCACCGTTTCAGTCATGGTAGACGAGGATGCCCTTACTCCCAACCGCAAAGAAGAACTCACAAATCTTGTTTCCGGAGCAACGGACATCCCCACAGAGTTAATCTTTGTTTCCGCCATCAACAAGGCTTCCATTGAGGAAGATAAAAGCGGCGACTTCCTACCCGATAGTGTCTTACTAAACCTGCCCACATGGATGTATATTGCCGCCGGCGTTGTGATGCTTGTAATATTAATTATTATCTGCGTGGTGATTATTGCCTTGAAGAAGCGTAAGAAGGCAAAGCTTGCCCTTCAAGCCGAGGAGTATGAACAACAGAAGGCCGAGGCCGAGAAACGCCAGCAGGCCGAGATTAACGACTACAAACGCAGCCTTGAGGACATGGCTAAGTCTAGCCTTGACCCGAAAAACGAAGCGATTATTGAAGAGGTCAAGAGCTTCGCCAGGGCAAACCCACAGGTTACGGCAAATCTTCTCCGAACATGGTTGAAGGAGGAATAAGCATTGGCCAGAACAACAACCAAAAAATCACTGTCGCCCGTTACCCGCGCAGCGGCAGTTGTGGTTGCGCTGGGAAGTGCGCAGGCCTCCGAGGTATATAAGCACCTTACCGAGGAAGAAATAGAGCGCCTTACTCTGGAAGTCGCAAGACTTAACCGGCTGACCAGCGAAGAGATGCAGGAAATCATTGACGATTTCTACGGTCTATGTACCACACAAAAGATAATTAGTGAGGGCGGCGTAATTTATGCAAGGAATGTCCTCGAGCAGGCCTTTGGATCACAGTTGGCAACCTCCTACATGGAGCGTGTATCCATGGCCATGCAAACGCGCTCCTTCGAATTTGTCCGTAAGGCAAACTACAAAAACCTTATGATGATGATGCAAAACGAGCATCCACAAACTATAGCTTTTGTGTTATCTTATGCCACTGCAGACCAGTCTTCGAAAATCATATCAGAGCTTCCGAAAAGGCTTCAGTTGGACGTTATCCGCCGCATTGCAACCCTTGAGAGTGTATCCCCTGAAATTGTCTCCATCGTTGAGTCAACACTGGAAAGACGCTTCTCAACAGTAATATCCGTGGATATGACCGAAATTGGCGGCGTACCATTTGTTGCGGATATTATGAACCACATTGACCGCACCACCGAGAAGTACATCTTCGACGAGCTTTCCAAAAGCGATCCCTCCCTTTCGGAAGATATTCGCAAGCTTATGTTTGTTTTCGAGGACATACTCGAACTGGACGACAGCACTATCCAGGCTGTCCTTCGCCAGATCGACGCTCAGGATCTTGCAGTTGCCATCAAGGGTTCCAGCGAGGAAATCAAGGAGCTGCTGCTTAGCAACATCTCCTCCAGAGCCAGAGAGAACATTCTTTCCGACATCGAATACCTTCGCAATGTCCGCATGAGGGACGTTGAACGCGCCCAGTCCAAGATAGTCGACACGATCCGCGCTCTGGAGGAAAGTGGTGAGATTGTCATATCCCGTGGAGGGGAGGACGCGTTAGTTGACTAAAGTGAGTGTCTACAAGGGACACACCCTTGAACCTGACGAAAAGCCTGTTCTCATACCGGACGTTGCCGAAACAGAGGAACTACCCGACGAGGAGGCCTTCCAGAAAGAAGTAATGGAGTTGGAGCCATCGGAGGGAGAGGATTTTCGATTACAGGGGCCTTCTGAGGGCGAAAGCTGCCAAGCTGAACCGGAACCCGAACCGGAACCGGAACCTGAGCCGGAGCCGGAGCCGGAGCCGGAGCCGGAACCGGAACCGGAACCGGAACCGGAACCGCTTCCGGTGTATCCCACCAGCGAGGAGCTTCGCGCCATATACGAAAAGGAGCTTCAGCAGCTTTGCAAAGAAGCGGGCGAGCAGGCCTATTACGATGGGCTGAACCGTAAAAAGGCGGAGCTTCGCCAGTGTGTGGACAGTGTAAAATATCTTATGGACCAAATGGCCCAAACTCAACAGGAGTATTTCCACAAATACTCTGAGGAATTAAAATATATGGCGGTGGACATTGCCGAAAAAATAATACTTCAAAAGATAGACGAGGATGACGCAACTTTGCGGCAACTGGTTATGCAGAGTGTAAACAGCGTCAAAAACGCCGAGTGGTTGAATGTTGAGGTTTCCGAGCGGCTTGTGGGTCTTATAAACTATATCCGGGAGGAGCTTGATAAGCCGGAGTATAACGGCAAGGCAACGGTTTTCCCCGTTGCGGGGACCGACGGGCTTTGCAGAGTTACCACAGAGGACGGAACAATAGTCAGCTCCATTGAAACTCAAGCACAGAACCTGAAGGAGGCCTTCAGAGAGTCTGAACTGCGGTAAAAAAGGATGTGTCAAGTGGATTTCTCTCTGCGTCAGGCTATGGAAAAATACTACCGGGTCATACAGCTTTCCGATTTGCGTACCCGAGAGGGGAAAATCAGCAAAATTATTGGTATGACCGTTGAGGCCACAGGCCTTATATGCAGCATAGGTGATATATGCACGATACATATCGAAAGAGATAACAGCGAAATAATATCTGAAGTGGTGGGCATAGCCGACAACAAAGTTTATCTCATGCCCTACCAGGAGGTTGACGGTATAGGCTACGGCTGCCCTGTAGTCAGCAGGGCCAACAAGCTGATGATCCCTGTCAGCAATGCTCTCATCGGCCGCACGGTCGACCCCCTTTGCCGTCCAATTGATGGCGGCGGGGAGATACCTCCGGGCGAGATGATATCAATAAACGGCAACCCCGAAAACCCCATGGACCGTCCCCCAATAAGTGAGGTAATTGAACTTGGCGTAAAGGCTATAGATGGTCTGATGACCATCGGAAAGGGCCAGAGAATGGGCATCTTTGCAGGCTCCGGCGTTGGAAAAAGCACCCTCATGGGCATGATAGCAAGGAATGTCCGTGCAGACATTAACATAATCGCCCTTGTTGGCGAGCGTGGCCGCGAGGTTGTGGAGTTTATCGAACGGGATTTGGGCCCTGAGGGCATTAAGCGCAGTGTCCTTGTGGTGGCAACAAGTGACCAGCCTGCTCTTATGCGTTTAAAATGCGCTCAGACCGCAACGGCCATAGCCGAGTACTTTCAGGCGCAGGGCAAGGACGTTCTGCTTATGATGGACTCTCTTACCCGCTTTTGTATGGCCCAGCGTGAAATCGGACTTGCAACAGGGGAGGCTCCCGTTGCAAGAGGCTATACTCCGTCTATTTACTCCGCTCTCCCCAAGCTATTAGAGCGAAGCGGCAACTTCAAGGTGGGCTCAATCACCGGCATCTATACGGTGCTTGTGGAGGGCGACGATACTAACGAACCTATAGCTGACACGGTGCGAAGCATTATTGACGGTCATATAATCCTTTCAAGAAAAATAGCCTCAAAGAACCACTACCCCGCAATAGATGTGCTAAACAGCGTAAGCCGCCTAATGCCGGGGATTGCAGAGAGAGACCACAAGGAAGCTGCAAATAAGCTTCGCAACATGATGGCGGTGTATAGGGACAATGAGGACCTTATCTCCATCGGCGCCTATAAGCCCGGCAGCAACCCTGATTTGGATGTTGCCATAGCCCATATAAAGGGAATTAACGAATTCCTGATACAGCTTGTTGATGACCCGTCAAGTTTTGAGAAAACTGTTGCGCTACTTAGGGAGTCTGTGATATAAGGAGATGATAAGCATTGAAAGCCTTTCGCTTTTCTTTGGACAGAGTTCGTAACTATAAATCTCAAATTTTGGATAAAGAAAAGAGAAGTTTAGGCTTACTAATTGGAAAACGCATTGAAATTTTGTCAAAAATTGACAAAATGGAGATTTATAGGCTTACACTATGTCACGAGGCGGAGAATAAACAAGGTGAGGGAGTATCCATTAGCGAGCTCAACTCCTTGAACTATCTCATCGAAAGCGCACGAAAGCAGCTTGAACTGTTAGCCATACAACTGAATAAAGCCGAAGAAGAATTGGAAGCGCAAAGACAAGTTGTTATTGCCATCTATCAGGAAAAAATCGGCATGGATAAGTTGGAGGAGCGCCAGGCGGAGGAATACAGAATTCTGGCCGCCAAGGACACCGAGAACGAGATCATGCAGGCTATTTCAAATAATCTGGCGGAAAGTGCTGCAAACGGCAGCAAATTCCAAGCCGTGAAGTAGCTCCCCGCCACACTCCACTGAAAGGAGGTGATAAGAATGCAGAACACAATTTTAAATGCGCGCTTGCTAACCGAGGGTGCCCGGAAATCCACGACAACGGCCTCCCGCAGCCCCAGGGCGGAAGATCAGGCTCAAGTGGTAGATCCCTTCATGCAAATCATAATGAACTTGGTTTCCCAGTATGCCGACGCAGAAATCCAAGGGGAAGGCATTCAAGGCCCCCAGAGCATTGACGGAACGTTTAGTTGTCAAAACCTGCCGGGCATTTTTGACATTAAGTCCCTTATGGAAACCTATTCTGGCTCCGAGCATACACAGCTAACAGATGTACTACCCACCCTTCAGTTTTCACAAACAGGGCAGACAGATGATCTTGTCTCAGTGCTAGGTGCAAAGCCTGACGGGATTGAGGGCACGGCTCCTGACAAAATGGGGACCGCTGCTCCTGACAAAACAGGGACCGCTGCTTATGGAAAGTTGCTGGAAACCGTTTTACGATACTCGGCGGAAGCCGGAAGGGCTCCTGAAGCTGGAAGGGCTCCTGAAGCCGGAAGGGCTCCTGAAGCCGGAAGGGCTCCAGATGTCGGAAGGGCTCCAGATGCTGGTGCAATTCTTCAAATGCTCAATAGCGAGAGTATTACAAATTTAGCTGGGGCTAAGATACCAGATGCCACCGCAAGCTCCAACGCAGCGGGGCAGCTTACCCAAATCCCCGGCGTCTTGACCGCAGACAAAGGTGACTTCCCAAGGCAAGCCATTAACGTGCGGCAGTTCATAACCGAGCTTCAAAAACTCAACGAGTCGAGCAATATTCCCATAGAATCGGCTGAAGCCGAAACAGGCGGTGATGCCAATACGAAAAGCCATGAAGATTTCTTTGGCACATCCGTTTTAAAGGCAAAGGATATCCTTTCAAAGCAGCCGAAAAGGGCAGAAACTGAAGCCAAAGCAGAACCGGAAACGGCCGAGGTACAGCTTCAGAGCAAGGCGGTTACACCCTTTGAGCTTCGCTTTAAATCCGAAAGTCCGGTTTACGAGGTTCCGGTTTCCGAGCAGGTATCCACGGGGATTAAAGAAAACATCTCTCTGGGAAAAAACCAATTCACAATTAAGCTCTCTCCGGAAAATCTGGGAGAAATAACTGTGAAGCTTGTAGAGGAAGCGGGCAAAACCACTCTCACAATCACCACAGCCAGCTCACAAACTGCAAAGCTGATAAACAGCGACATGGATGCCCTAAAAGCTGCCGTTGCCCCTATGCATGTGCATGTTAATGAGGCGGTTACCCAAAGCGAGGCCTCCCAGCAGGGCGGTATGCAGCAGTTTGACATGTCCGGGCAGTTTGCCGGGCAACAACAGTTTGCCTCCCAGCAATTTGCCTCTAGTCAAAGCTTTTTGCGCATGACGCAAGGTTTCGGTGACGGGGCGGAGGAAGCCTATTTACCGGAGGTCACAGCAGCAGCGGCAATGAGCTTGGCATCAACAGGCAGGCTTGACGCCTACATCTAAAGAAAGGAGGAAATTATGGGCAGATCATCATCCTCGGTCGGTGCAGCAAACAAAAACATAGATGCCGTATTCACCGCAAAAAAGGACAATGCAACCCTTTCAGCACAGGACTTTCTCAATCTTTTCGTTACCCAGTTGCAAAACCAGGATTTTAACAATCCTATGGACAACAGCGAAATGATGAGTCAGGTTACCCAACTTTCCAATATGCAGATGATGCAGGAGATGGCTCAATACTCCAAGTCGAATTATGCAATGTCATTAGTGGGTAAAAATGTAACCGCCTCCCGTTACAGCATCAGCGGTTTACTGGACACAACAACAGGCATTGTCGACAAGGTTTCTCTGGTGAACAACGAGTACGTCTTTTATATCGACGGCAAAACATACACCCTTGAGCAGGTAATGGAGGTAAACACCGGAAGCTCCGATGAGAACGCAGTTATAAACGCCTCTAACCACACAATAAAGGTAGGCGACGCAACAAACAACGCAGCCGCTATCTCATGGCAAGTGCCAACGGAGGACTCATCAGAAGCAAATAAACTTAAATACTCCGTTTACTATTCCACTTCCGGCCCATTCGAAACTGTTGCACAGGTGGAAGCGGGAGAGCGCTTCGGAGCAGCTAACCAGACAAACCTTACAAGCCAGACCATAACCGGCTTGGCCCCAGACTCATCTTACTACGTAAACGTTGTTGTTACCGACAGCAACGGCCACAAATCCGCTTATAAGCCAACCCTAGTGCTCACAAAGAGCTGACAAGTAAGGAGCAATATCATGGACGATATACGCTTTTCGATCTACTCACCCGTGGTTACGGGCACCCCGGCAGTTACCGGAACGCAGAAACCCTCAGGCAAGGTCGACCCCGATGCCCCCAGCTTTCAAGATGTTCTTGCTGAAACCATAAGTAAAAACAGCGGGATCAGCTTTTCAAAGCATGCTGTTAAGCGGGCCGCAGACCATAACCTTGACCTTAATGAAGAAAACCTTAGCCGATTAAACGAGGGTGTTAAAATTGCCAGCGAAAAGAACCTTGAGGAACCCCTTATTCTTGTAGGCAGCACAGCGTTTCTGGTTAACATTCCCAACAACACAGTTATTACAGCTGTTGACAGCAGTGATATGAAGGGAAATGTATTTACAAACATAGATGGAACCGTTATCATCTAAAAGCCGGACCTTTTGAGGAGGCTTTTGCGCCCTGACTGACAGATGGGCGCAGCCCGGTTCCAATCTCGAAAGGAGAAAATATGAATAGAGCTATGTTCTCAGGTGTGGCGGGTCTTAAAACCCACCAGACCAAAATGGACGTTATAGGCAACAACATTGCAAACGTAAACACTTTCGGATTTAAGTCCCAGCGCGCAGTTTTTAGCGATATATTTTACCAGACCATTCAAGGCGCCTCCGGAGGCACAGCTAACCGAGGCGGCACCAACCCCTCCAGCGTGGGCTACGGCGCCCAGCTTGCCAGCATCCAGACCCAGATGACCCAGTCCAGCATGCAATCCACGGGCTACGGCATGGACGTTGCCATAACAGGCGAGGGATTCTTTCAGGTTATGGATCCCGACGGCAATATTTTCTACACAAAGGCCGGTATCTTCGATTACGATGCCAACGGCTATCTGGTGGACCTTAACGGCAACTTTGTTCTGGGTGCAACAAGCACCGACGGAGAGCCGGACTCCAGAAAAATCAAGCTTGACGACAT
>CAZNUD010000034.1:0-387 GCA_964576195.1 uncultured Oscillospiraceae bacterium
GTGCAACAAGCACCGACGGAGAGCCGGACTCCAGAAAAATCAAGCTTGACGACATCGGCAGTGTAACCGAAGCTGTTTCAACAAACGAAACCACTATAAACGGCATTACCTACACCATCAGTGCCGCTAACAAGACCAACAAGGGCAACCTTGGCTTATCTATAGCCTCCACCTCAAAACTGCCAAAGGGACAGGACGTTAGCGCAAGCATATCCTCCACAGGTACAGTCTCTGTACTTTTAAGTGAAAATGCCATATTCACAAGCCTTGCGGATTTAAGCTCCAAGATAAATTCGGCAATTACCGAAGCTAACGGCGGCAAGACCCATACAGCCGGCAGCTTTACAGTCACCTCTACAAAAGCTGACGAGATATTTGCCACCACCA
>CAZNUD010000034.1:397-16546 GCA_964576195.1 uncultured Oscillospiraceae bacterium
AACTATCAGTCAGGAAAAGTACTAGATGCTGCCGGAGAACCAATAAGCCTCTTTAGTAATGGTTTAACTCTTGTTTCTTCCAGCAGTAGCTTTACCGGTGACTCACCGGCCGACAGCGACACCACAGCGGGGTCGGGAACACTTAACGCTGAATACACAGCGGTTGACTTGACTGCATCTCCTGCTATTCCAAAGGCATATTGGACAATCACCCTTACAACAGAGACAGGCGATTACACCGGAACTATAGTTGATGGCGAAAGTTACACAGAGCTTCAGCTTAAAAAGGCCGGTACAAGCCCAACTGACTTTATGACAGTAAGACATTCGGGCTTTAGTGATTTTACCGCCAAGGTAATTGAAACCTATAACGCTGCTAACCCGACCGCTACTATAACCGATGTTACAGCCGGCACACCTTATCCAGCTTTTACGGGAACCGCCACTATTGTACCTGCTAAGGCCTCCGTTAACCTCGGCTTGGGCTCCAGCAGTTTCACCCTGGCCGGCGGCACAGCAGGGGGACCCATAACCCTTGACCAGCTTACCAGCATTTCAATCGGTGCTGACGGCATCATCTCCGTAACCCATCCGGAAAAGGGCACAGTAGCCGCAGGCCGCATCTGTCTTGCAAACTTTGCAAACCCCGCTGGCCTTGAGCTAAACGGCACCAACTACTACACCACAACGGCAAACTCCGGCGATCCCCAGCTTTGTGACCCCGGCTCTGACGGCTCCGGTTCCCTAAAGAGCAATGCTCTTGAAATGTCAAACGTTGACCTGTCCGCAGAATTTGCAGACATGATTACCACACAGCGTGGCTTTCAGGCAAACAGTCGTATTATCACAGTATCCGACACCATGCTTGAGGAGCTTATAAACCTTAAGCGCTGATTAAAAAAGTGTCTATCATGGCGGCGAGGCAGCCGCCATGATAGACCACAATACAGTTGCGTTTAGAATAAAAAGTGGAGGCCAACTATGATAGTCCTAACTAAGCTAAATGGCATACCCTTTGTTCTCAATTGTGATCTAATCGAAACTATCGAAGAAAATCCGGACACGACAATTCGATTGGTTAGCAAGAACTTTCACATAGTGAGGGAGTCTATGCTGGAGGTTGTTGATAAGGTTATCGAATTCCGGCGAGCCTCTAACGGGGCGATAAAACTGGTTAGACCTAATGAGAAAGAGGGCTTTTCCGACTTATGAAAAGAAAACTTGACATCATGTCTTCATTGGGCATGTTTTTAGCGGTTGGATTTGTTGTTTTCAGTATCATGCTCCAATCGAACACTACAGAAGATGGTACAAAATTCTTTACAATTGAGCCCATAAACCTTATAAGTTTCTACGACGTTCCCAGTATAGGCATAGTATTTGGTGGTGTTGTAGCAGTATTAATGATCAGCTTTCCCCTTGACCAGTTTGCCAGGGTCCCTAAGCATCTTAAGATAATCTTCAACCCCCAACAATTCATTCCGGAGACATACATAAGCGTCCTTGTAGAATGTGCAAAGAAGGCTCGCATCAACGGTTTGCTTGCCCTTGAGGAGGACGCCAATGCCGTTGAGGACGTTTTTCTCCGAAACAGCCTTCAGATGATAGTTGACTCCATAGACCCTGAAAAGGTGAAATACCAGATGGAGTCTTGGGTAAACAGTGTCGAGGAACGTCACATCCAGGAGCGGAACTTCTACGACAAGGGCGCCGCATTCGGCCCAGCCTTCGGTATGATAGGAACGCTTATAGGGCTTATCAATATGCTTAAGACTCTTGAGGATGTTTCCAGTGTTGGTCCTGCTATGTCCGTGGCGCTTGTTACCACTTTCTACGGTTCTATGCTTGCAAACGTTTTTTTTGCTCCTATCTCTAACAAGCTTAAGGTTCGCCACGATGAGGAGTATATCTGCATGCTTATTGTTTATGAGGGCGTTCAGTCCATACAGTCCGGCGAGAACCCTAAACTTATCGAAGACAAGCTTATCCATCTCCTCCCCAATTACCGCCGCGAGAAAATTGAAACCCTTGACGGTGGCAGCAACGAGGAAGGCAGAGTAAAAAAGGCCACCGGCAAAAAGAAAAAAGCTAAGAAATAATGAAACAACAGGTGCCGGAGGGGACGGCGCATTAGACAAACGGAGGCACATATGCAGCGAAGAAGCAGTGGAGAAGAAAGCGGAGGAGATTCCTGGCTGAATACCTATGCAGATATGGTAACACTGCTGCTTACCTTTTTTGCAGTTTTGCTTAGCATGTCCAGTGTTGACCAGGAAAAATTTAACGCTTTTATAGAATCGTTTTCAATACTTCCTCCCGAAGGGATTGAGGAAATTATTAATGGTGGCGGAGACAACCCGGATGTTGACCCCAACGGCGTATCACCCACAGAAATGGAAGTTTCCCAGGCCATGGATAACCTCTATGAAATGCTGGTAGAGTACGTCCAGCAAAACGGAATGTCTGATTTTGTCAGCATTCATAAGAAAGATGACTTGATCTTTATTCGCTTTGACAGCGCAATTTTCTTTGAGCCGGACGAATATGAGATTTTGTCCGGGTCGGAAGGAACTCTTTCCTTCGTGGGGGATGGTATCTGCGAGTACCAAAACATGATTAGGCTTGTGGCCATCTGTGGTCACACCGCCTCGGTTGCCGAGGATTACCCCGTTTCCGACTGGATGCTTTCCAGCCAAAGGGCTGCAGTTGTCGGAATGTACTTAGATGACGTTAAAGGGTTTGACCCCACAAAAATAATTACGATAGGCTACGGCAAAAATTTCCCCATTGCTGAGAACACCAACGAAGAGGGCCGCTGCCAAAATCGCCGTGTAGAGCTAGCAATAATTAGCATAAAAAGTAAAGTTTCCTTTGACCCCTACGGTGGTCTTGCGGCTGTTTACAACCAACTGGGGATTTATTCACCCACCGCCGAAAAATATAAAAACATGGAGGAGACTCAGGAAACCTTGAATGATGTTCCGACCCCCAGCCCCGAGCCTCTTGTTGAGCCTTCACCCGGCACAAGCACAGTACCCGACGATGTGCAGGTAGGAGTATCACCCTATGATTAATCGAGGCTCGTGCCTCAGCAGTACCGCGAAAACAATGCTTACCTCACCCTGAAAGGAGCTGATTGCGAATATGGCCGAAGCTCTGTCACAAAACCAAATAGACGAGCTGCTAAACAGAATGCGCTCTGGCGATGTGTCGCAGGCTCCCACTGAGCCGGAACAAAAAATCAAGGAATACGACTTCTCATCGCCAAAGAAATTTACAAAGGACCAATTAAAATCACTAAACAGCCTTTACGAAAACTATGCTCGTGTGTTATCATCTTATTTTACTAGCATACTTCGCTCGGCCTGCGAGGTGACTATCAGCCAAATTGAGGAGCAGCGCTATTACGAGTTTTCCAACGCACTGCCTGACAACACCCTTATCGGCATCATTAACTTCCGGCCGGAAGAGGGAAACTATGACGAAATGCCCATGATGTTCGAACTGTCCACCACCTTCGGATACCTTTTGGTAGACCGGCTGATGGGCGGGAGCGGCGAACTTTATGCACCTGACAGGGACTACACGGAAATAGAAATGGCCCTGCTGAAAATGATAATGGGCAACGCAACAAAATACCTTAAGGATGTTTGGAGCGGCTCCTTAGACCTTAATACCGAGCTGCAGACCGTTGAAACCAATGGTCGCTTCATTCAAACCTACTCACCGCAGGACATTGTTGTCATAATAACCTTTGAAATAAATGACGAAAACTACAAAGGCACCGCGAACATCTGTATGCCCACGGCAAACCTCGAGGAAATTATTAACAGCTTTATGATAAGATACAACCATTCTGTTAAGCAGCAGGACGAGGAAAAGGAGCGGCAGAAGAGAAGTCGCCTTTTGGAATACCTCAGAGTATCCGAAATAGGGATGGAGGTCCATTTGGACGACTGCCTCATGAGCCTTGGTGACTTGACACAGCTTCAGGTAAATGATGTGATTTCATTGAATAAGAAGATTGACGAAGACATTACGGTTCAGGTCGAAGGAATACCTTGGTTTAAAGCTCGGCTTGGGGAGGTCGATTCGAAGAAGGCCTTTAAATTGGTCAAAACGGATGTAAACAGCGCTGAATGAAAAGAGGGAAGAACAGGTGAACAAAGATCTAAAGATCTTGGCCGCTGATGAGCTTGACACTATTGGCGAAATAATGAATATTAGTATGGGCGCAGCAGCGACAGCTGTATCTACAATGCTTGAACGGCAGGTTGTAATAACCACTCCGAACATTACGCAGGATCGTTTTGGAAGCATAGATATGTCAGAGCTTGAGCCTGCAATTGTTGTCAAAATAAATTATGTCCAAGGCATTTCCGGGATTAACCTGATTATGCTCCGTCGCAACGACATGAGGATTATCCTCGATCTGCTTATGGGTAACGACGGTAATGATGACAACTTTGAATTTGATGATATGAGCATGAGTGCTGCCTGCGAGGTTATGAACCAGATGATGGGAGCCTCAGCTACCGCACTCTCAGAGCTTTTAAACAAAACCATAAATATCTCCACCCCGGAGGCATTTCTAGTGGAGACCTTTCAGGAGGCGCACAATTACTTCTCCGAGGTCAGTGACAACGACAGTGTTCTTGCCATCTCCTTTAAAATGACCATAAAGGATACTATGAACACCACCTTCACCTCAATAATGCCCGTTGAACTTACCAAGAAAATTGTAGTCTCTCTCAACGGCGAAATAGATGAAGATGGCGACTCTTTTGAAGCTGCCGCACCGCAAGAACCTGCACCGGCACCAGCACCTGAAGCCGCTCCGGCGTCTTCACCCACTCCTGCCTCCCAACCGACGCCGGCTCCCACACCCGCATCTCAACCGGCACCGCCTCCCCCTACACCAACGCCTTCCCCAACCCCACCCCCCGCGCCTTCTCAGGCACCGCCTCCTCCCTACCAGCAGCCTCCAATACCGCCTCAATACCAGCAGCCCTATATGGACCCTGCGGCTATGCAGCCGGGCATGTATCCCCCCCATCAGATCCCCTATCCCCAGCAGCCGTATATGCAGCCGTATATGCAGCAGCCCTACCCCCCCTATCCGCCCTATCCTGATCAGCCTCAGGGTATCCGCTATCCCGCGCCGACAGTTACAGTACGCCAAGCTGATTTTCCGGAGTTTGCATCCAACAAGGGTGTTAGCGCCAGCTCACCCTATGGTTCAAACATGAACATGCTTATGGGCGTTCAGCTAGATGTTTCGGTGGTAGTTGGCCGCGCAAAACAAAAGATCAAAGATGTGCTCGAATTTGGCCAGGGCTCAGTTATTGAACTTGATAAACAAACCGGCTCCCCGGCGGAGGTGGTAGTTAACGGTCAGCTTCTTGCCTATGGCGATGTGGTCGTTGTTGGTGATAACTTTGGCATAAGAATAACTGAAATAGTAGGAACTAAAGAACTGCTCGATTCCCTTGAGAACAAAAAGTAGACCCACAAGTTAGTTTAGGAGGAAGTTTAGATATGTATAGAATTATGGTCGTAGACGATGCGGGCTTTATGAGGAAGATGGTCCAAACTCATCTTATAAAAGCCGGCTATACTGACTTCATCGAGGGTGAGGACGGCCAGAAGGCGGTTGAGCTTTACAAGGAGCTTAAACCGGATTTAGTTATTATGGATATAACTATGCCTAACATGAATGGCATCGAGGCCCTGCGCAGCATCAAGGCCATGGATGCTGATGCCAAGGTGGTCATGTGCTCTGCCATGGGGCAGGAAGCTATGGTTATGGAGGCCATAAAGCTTGGGGCTTTGGACTTCATAGTAAAGCCCTTCAAGGCAGACCGCATCATCCAGACCGTCAACAAAGTACTTCCCCTGTAAACGCTAAGGAGGCGAGCACGGCATGGAATATTCAATAGGAGAAGTTCTCTCCATGGTCGGCACACTGCTTCTTATGATAGCAGTGTTTGTCGGCTCTTATTACGTGTCGAAGCTTGTCGGAAAAAGGTACAGCCTTCATGACTCCGGGGCTTCAAAAAAGCTCAAGGTGATCGAGAGCACCCCTGTTGGTAAGGACAGTGCGATTATGGTAATAAAAGCAGGGGAGAGAGTGTATCTTATCGGAACAACACCCCGGGAGCTTACCTTCCTCAGCGAGCTTGACGCAGAAAGCTTTCCGGATACGCCAGGGAACGAAATACCCAGGCAGAGCTTTGGCTCCATACTGCGCAGCGCAATATCTGGGAAAAACAGCGGCTCCCAAGAATAGGAGAAAAGCACATGCAGCCACAAGAAAGTGTGGCCTTTTCCGAAAGGAAAAGGATACCTGTAAAAAATAAGAGATGGCTGAAGCTTCTGGCCCTATGTTCAATGATGATAGTTCTGGGCGTTGCCCTTTCCGGCTCCGCCGGGGCGGAAACCCTGGACATCAGCATAGACACCACGGGAGAGGGCGGAACCATGGACAGCATGAGACTGCTGTTTATATTTGCTCTTATAGCTCTTGCCCCGTCAATACTGATAATGATGACCAGCTTCACCCGCATTGTTATCGTTTTTTCCTTTCTCAGGAACGCCTTGGGACTTCAGCAGACCCCACCAAACCAAGTACTTATAGGTCTTGCGCTTTTTCTCACATTTTTTATTATGCACCCCGTGTTCACAGAGATGGACGAGACTGCCATCAAGCCCTTTTCAAACGGAGAGATTCAGCAGGAGGAGGCAATTAAAAAGGTCCAGTTACCCCTTAAGGAATTCATGCTAAGACAGACCAAAACTGCCGACCTGAACTTGTTTTTGTCCCTCAAGGGCGAGGAAACAGAGCTTGAGGAAATCAATCCGGAATCTCTGCTTGACCTGGGACTTGAGGTAATAGTGCCAGCTTTCGTTACCAGCGAGCTGAAAAGAGCCTTCATTATTGGCTTCCTTCTTTTCCTTCCCTTCCTGGTAATAGACATGATCGTGTCCAGCACGCTTATGTCAATGGGCATGGTAATGCTGCCCCCGTCGATGATTTCTCTACCCTTTAAGCTAATGCTGTTCGTGGTTGTGGACGGCTGGTCACTAATTATAGAAATGCTTATTAAAAGCTTTTACTAGCAGGTTTGGCAACAGTAAACAGGAGTAATGCTCATGACACAGGGAGAAGTCCTTTCTATATTTAAAGACGCAATATGGCTCATTCTCAAGATATCTGCGCCCATGCTTTTCATCAGCATTTTGCTGGGCCTTATCATAGCCATATTTCAGGCCGCAACGCAGATCCATGAGCAGACACTTACCTTTGTCCCCAAAATTCTAGCAATTGCACTTATACTGATTATTATGGGCTCTTGGATGCTCACAAGCATGTCGGACTTTTTTGAAGCCATTGTGAGCCTCATTACAAGGTTATAAGGCCATGACACTTAAGCTTAGCTTAGATGCGATAAATATGTTCACGTTGGTGTTCTGTCGTGTTGGAGGCATGATTTTCTTTAATCCGCTTCTAAACCGAAGAAATATTCCCGGTCAGTTCCGTATAGCTTTGGTGCTGGGTCTAACCATAGTAATAGCCCCCGGCCTTGCTTATAGCTCAATAGAGCAGTTGGAGGGCTTTGCCCTTTTCTGGGCCATGGCAAAGGAGCTTTTTGCAGGCTTCTGCTTCGGGACCCTTTTTCAAATCTACTACTACATGGTTTTCGTAGCCGGCGACATTATCGACACCGGCTTTGGCCTTTCTATGGCAAAGGCCTTTGATCCCGGCACTAACATACAGCTTTCCATGTCCGGCAGCCTTTTTCAGATTTTGTTTATAACATACTTCTTTGTTACGGACTGCCACCTTATCTTTATAAAGCTTATAGACTCTACCTTTGATTTAGTCGGTCTTGGCATGATGAATTTCGGGGCTAATGTGGGCAGCTTTATAAGTACACAATTTGCATATTCCTTTGGGCTTATTATGCACCTTGCAGCTCCATTTGTTGCGGCATCCTTCATTTTAGAAATCGCCATGGGTGTTTTGATGAAGCTCATTTCACAGATAAACGTTTTTTCCATCCACTTCCAATTTAAGATTATTCTGGGATTCGCCTTACTTTTTCTATTTGCCGTGCCTGTAACCAACTTTTTTCAGTCTTATATAAACGAGCTTTTTATTAAAATGCAAAACCTTATGCAGATATTTATTCCCCAATAAAGCTCTCCTGCCGCAAATAAGCGAAATCGGCCGGACTTTTTCCGGCCTTAGCGTATCATAAAGGGGGGGTTAGATGGCCGGCGAAAGAACCGAAAAAGCAACACCGAAACGGAAGCAAGATGAGCGAAAAAAAGGTAATATTTTTCTTAGCCAAGAGGTCGTTACCGTCCTCACACTTCTGGCGGTGTTTTATGTTATCAAGGCCATGATGCCCTTTGTGCTAACAACCTTGGAGGAAAGCATCGGGCACTATACATACATGGGTGCCGAGGTTGCAGAGATAAGCTACGACAATCTTCGCGATTACTTTTTCGATTTAGGCATAGTTTTTGTAAAGGCAGCGGTTATTCCCCTTATGGTGTGCTGTCTGGTTGCGGTAATAACAACCATGGCACAAACAAAAATGCTTGTTTCCATGAAGGCCGCAAGCTTTAAGTTTGAACGAATCAACCCCATACAGGGTTTTAAAAAAATGTTCTCCATGCGCAGCGTGGTTGAGCTTATTAAATCCATATGCAAAATCATCATTGTGATTTACGTGGTCTATTCCGAAATAAAAGGCGAAATATACACTATGCCGCGTATGATGGACATGAATTTTGTCGGCGTTCTGAGTAAAACAGGCGGCATTATCATGGACATAGTTCTAAAGGTGGGCATAATCTTCGTTTTCATTGCGGCTGGGGACTACATATATCAGTGGTGGCAATATGAAAAGAACCTGCGCATGACCAAGCAGGAAATCAAGGACGAATACAAGCAAACGGAGGGCGACCCACAGATTAAAGGCCGCCTGCGCAACCTTCAGCAACAGCGTGCCCGCGCTCGCATGATGCAGGCTGTACCGGAGGCGGACGTGGTCATTAGAAACCCAACCCATTTCGCCGTAGCTATTAAATACGACCCGGAGAAGAACCGAGCCCCTATGGTCATTGCCAAGGGCATGGACTCTTTGGCCCTGCGCATCATAGCCGTAGCCGAGGAAAACAGCGTTTACATCACGGAAAACAGACCCCTTGCCCGTGCCCTGTTTGAGGGTGTTGACCTCAACGCCGAAATTCCCGAGAAGTACTATAAGGCAATTGCGGAGGTATTGGCATTCGTTTATAGCCTCAGGAAAAAGGAAATGAGTTAGAATGATTTTTAGAATTCTTAAAAACGGCGTTGCGGTTTTCGTTGTCGTCATAATCGCACTACTCATTGTCCCCCTGCCAACGCCGGTGCTGGACTTTATGTTCATACTAAATCTTGCAATCTCCCTTTTAATCCTGCTTCTCACTATGTACATAAAGGAAGCGTTGGATTTTTCAATATTCCCATCAGTTCTTCTCTTAACAACTCTCTTGCGGTTGGGACTTAACGTTTCATCCACCCGCGCCATTCTCACCAATAACGGATACGCGGGCGAGGTTGTAAAAACCTTTGGCGAATATGTTATCCGCGGCGATGTTGTGGTGGGTCTTGTAATCTTCATCATCATCGTTTTGGTGCAGTTTGTTGTCATCACCAAGGGTGCTGAGCGTGTGGCTGAGGTTTCTGCTAGATTTACGCTTGACGCCATGCCCGGCAAGCAGATGGCCATAGATGCCGACCTTAGCTCAGGCATTATTGAAGAGCAGGAGGCCAAATTACGCCGCACAAAAATTCAGCGGGAAGCTGACTTTTTTGGCAGCATGGACGGTGCTTCAAAGTTCGTTAAGGGCGATGCCATTATTTCAATAATCATTACGATAATTAACCTTATAGGCGGCCTGGCCATTGGCATTATAAAAGGTGGCGACTTTAGCTCCGCGGTGGCCACGTATTCCTCAGCCACCGTGGGTGACGGCTTGATGAGCCAAATTCCCGCCCTGCTCATATCCATTGCCACCGGTATGCTGGTCACACGGTCAGCTTCAAAATCGAACTTAAACACCGAGGTAATTTCCCAGTTCTCTTCCCAGCCAAGGGTCCTTATAATTGCATCAATAGTGTTGCCCTTCCTTATTAGCATTGGGTTTCCCCCTGTTCAGGTGCTCATAATTTCCGGACTTTTACTTACGTTGGGTATTTCTCTAAACCGCAAAACAAAGGCCGCCCTGGCAATGGCCACTTCAGCGGATGAGCATATGCAGACAGAGGAAATTACAAGCGAGGTCAGCTACTACAAAAACCTTGACAATGTCTATAGCCTGCTAAATGTGGATGCCATAGGAATAGAGGTTGGATACAGTCTGCTGCCCCTTGTGGATGAGAAAAGCGGTGGAAACTTTCTTGACCGCATAGTAATGCTAAGAAAGCAGTTTGCCGATGAAATGGGCATGGTAATTCCCTCCATTAGACTAAAGGACTCCGGTCGGCTCAACCCAAATCAGTACGAAATACTCCTTAGGGGCGAGTCCATAGCCATTGGTGAGGTGCTGGTGGATCACTTTCTGGGGCTTGCTCCCGAAGGCATGTCTCTTGAAAACCGCGTGGATGGCATTGAAACTGTGGAGCCGGCCTTTGGAATGCCTGCCGTTTGGATCAGCGAGGACAAAAAGTTTAAAGCCGAAATGGCCGGATATACGCTCATTGACCCGACCTCAGTTATCATCACGCATCTGTCAGAGCTTATTAACCGCCATGCATATGAGCTTCTTAGCCGTCAGGAGATCAAGAATATTCTTGAAAACCTCAAGAAGACCAACCCCAACATTGTGGAGGATACTGTTCCCTCCATGGCCTCCATTGGAGAGATCCAGCACGTTCTCAAAAATTTACTGCGAGAGGGTATTCCCATTATCGACATGGAAGTTATTCTGGAAGCCCTCTCCGATTATGCCCCCACCATTAAGGATAGCGATATGCTAACCGAATACGTCCGTCAGGCTCTTAAGCGCACGATAACCAGACGCTTCTCAAGCGGCGGCCAAATGAAGGTCTTAACGCTGGATTCAGGCATCGAGGATGCCATTATCAAGAACATCAAGAGAATGGAGGGCGGCGCCTACCTCACCCTTGAGCCTGATGTTATACAAAAAATAGTAACTGCCACCAAGACCCAGTTGGACAAGGTGCGAAAGCTCATTTCTGAGCCCATAATCTTAACTTCACCGGTTGTCAGGGTCTACTATAAAAAACTGCTTGATCAGTTCTACCCGAATATATCTGTTTTGTCCTTCAATGATTTAGACTCGGCGGTTCAGGTGCAGTCACTGGGTGTAATAAGCATTTCATAATCGTCTGACAGATAGGAGGAGAAGATGGCGCAAAACGGCAATTACTCCATAAAAGAAATAAAGGTCGAGGATCCGGAGAGCCTAATGCGTCAGTACAAGGCCAGCGGTGATATTGAGCTTCGTAATCAGCTGGTCATGCATTACCTCCAGTATATAAACGTAGCGATTTACAGCATGCGTTCAATTTTACTTTCTAACATTCCCTTTGAGGATTTTTTCAATCAGGGCGTACTGGCTCTTATAGACTGTATAGAGCGATATGACCACTACCGCGGTGCCAGTTTTGATACTTACAGCTATTTGGGAATACGCGGCTCCATCCTTAAATATGCCCGCAAGCAAAACTGGCTGCCAAACCGAGTTTGGGATGCCAGAAAGCGAATTCTTCAGGGGCGCTCGGATTTGCAGCAGCAGCTCATGCACGAGCCGACAGATTCCGAGCTTGCTGAGTATCTGAAAATGACTGAGCAGCAACTATCTGGCCTTGAGAGCGAGATTTCTTCCGTGGACACAGTATCCTTTGAGGAGCTTTTAGAAAACACCTACAACAACATTTTGGACAATGTGGGCCTCATTTCCGACACTGATGTTTCCGAAAACCTGTTGCGTCAGGAACTCATGGAAACTCTTGCAAAAGCCATAGATGCCCTGCCTGCAAAACAAAAACAGGTAATTTCCCTTTATTATTACGAAAATCTAAACCTTCGCGAAATAGGCGAGGTTTTGGAAGTTTCTCAACAGCGTATTTCCCAAATCCGATCAAAAGCATTGGAAACTCTGGCTGAAGCCATGAAGCAGTTTAAATACGAAGGAAGATAGGAGAAGCATTATGTTTTCCGGATATTACACCGTTGCGTCGGGTATGCTGGCAAGCCAGCGGAACCTTGACACCATAGGAAATAACCTAGTTAATATTCAAACGCCGGGCTACCGGGGGGAGAAAGTCGTAAACTCGGCCTTTGAAATGGAGCTTATGACCCGCCGGGAGTCCATTGGAAACGAGGTTTTGGGTGACGGAATTGGTCATGTAGCCGCTATAGTGGATAATTCGATAACTCTGTTTGATGGCGGCACCCTTAAGGACACCGGACGCAATCTTGATACAGCAATAAACGGTGAAGGCTTTTTCAATATTACCGCCGCCGATGGCAGCACCTACCTTACCCGCAACGGAGGCTTTGACCTTGATGAGGAGGGCTACCTAATCTTGCCCGGCTATGGTCGGGTTTTGGGTGAAAACGGCGCAATTAAAATCAACACCTCCGACGTTGGCTTTCTCTCCGACGGAACCATACAAAATGCCGACGGAGAGGAAATCGGCCGCCTTTTAATCAGCGCCCCCGCAGACTATGCCGACCTTGTCCGAGATAACAATGGCATGTTTACCACCGCAAACCAGCTTCCGGCAGCGCAAAACTACCAACTGCTGTCAAAACGGCTGGAGCTTTCGAACGTGGACATGAACAAGGAGATGACTAATCTTTTGGATGCCCAAAGGGCATTTCAGAGCTGTAGCTCTGCGCTGCAGATAGTAGACGCGCTAAATCGCAAGGCTCAACAAATAGCAGCTCTGTAATTTAAGAAAGGAAAAAGCCATGAAGCCAGCATTTTATTCCGGCGCCTCAGGCCTTCTGGCCTTTCAAAGCCAGATGGACGTTATAGGCAACAATATTGCCAACAGCAACACAATCGGCTATAAGGCAACGACCAGCTCCTTTAGCGACCTGCTTTACACAGAGATGTACGTTAACACACCTAACGACCCTCTTACAGGCCACGGGGTGAAGGCCATAAGCACAGGGATTAACCCCAAGCAGAGCAATCTTCTCCAGGGCCAGAGTGTTTTAGACCTGGCGATTATCGGAGATGGATGGTTTTGTGTTGAAAAAGATGGTAATAGATTGTATACTAGGGACGGAAGCTTCGGAATAAGCCTTGACGGGAGAGAGGCCTACCTTGTCAATCAGGAGGGTGCCTTTGTTCTGGACGGGGAGGGGAACCGCATCATTACCCGCGTTCAAACCGGTGCCGCCGGTGTGGACTATGAGGCTTTGACAAGCCGCGTGGGGGTATACGGCTTTAGCTACGCTGAAGGGCTTACACCGTTTTCCAATAACCTCTATGCCGAAAATGCGGTTACCGGCCAGGCAATCCCCCTAACGGAGGGGCAGTACGAGATTGCTACCGGCTACCTTGAGCAGTCTACGGTTTCTTTGGCGGACGAGATGGTAAATCTTATTGCAGCACAAAGGGCCTACCAGCTCAGCGCAAGGGTTGTACAAACTGCTGACGAGATAGAGCAGACAGTTAACTCGCTCCGGTCCTAAATAGATACAGTGGGCCAAAGGCATCACATAATTCTGCTGCCCCAGGGGTGGCGGCCAACGGAGGTTAACAATGGCACTTAACGATTACAGTGAGCTCAACGAGATGCAGCTTGATGCACTTAAGGAAATCGGCAACATCGGCTCGGGCAACGCGGCAACGGCACTCTCAGCCATGTTGGATCGTTCGGTCTATATAGCCGTTCCTAACATCAAGGTGTTGGATTACAACTCAGTTGTTGAGACCCTTGGCGGTCCCGAGCAGCTCCTTGTGGGCATTCTTTTCAGCATATCCGGTGATATTACCGGAATGATAATGTTTCTTCTTCACAAGGAATTTGCTCACATGGTTTTAAGCTCCCTTGTAGGTTCCCAGTTTGACGGCTATCAGGAACTAAACGAGATGGACCAAAGCACCATACAAGAGGTTGGAAACATAATGGCTGCCTCTTATGTGAACGCAATGGCCTCCCTTACGGGACTCAAAATAGACATTTCTGTTCCCAACATGAACGTTGATATGGCAGGCGCCCTGCTTAGCGTCCCTGCAATCTACTACGCAAACATCAGTGACCGCATTATACTCATCGAGGACGAGTTTGACCACGACAAAGAGGGTGCAGCAAGTCATATTCTTCTTATTCCTGAGGTCGAGGGCCTCCAGAAAATAATGGACAGTTTGGGGCTGGGTTCATGAGCAAACAAATAGTTGTAGGTATTTCCGACCTAAATGTTGCCATGAACGGAGACATTTTGGTCACCTATGCACTGGGCTCCTGCGTTGGTATATGCTTATACGACCCAGTCATGAAAATTGCCGGCCTTGCGCACATTATGCTTCCTTCAATCAAAGACTTTAAAAACGCAAACGCACAGAAAGGAAAATTTGCAGACTCCGCAGTGGAAATGCTGCTAGGCGAAATGGTTGCAGTCGGGGCGCTTAAAATGCGCATCAGAGCCAAAATTGCCGGAGGAGCACAAATGTTTGCCACAGTTAACAACTCGTCCCTTGCCGGCATAGGCGAGAGAAATGTTGAAGCTGTAAAAAATGAGCTTTCACGTTTGCGTATTCCCATCGCCGCCCAGGATACCGGCAAAAACTATGGCCGGACGCTGTTTTTATACTCAGAGGACGGTAGAATGAGAATAAGATCGGTAAATAAGGGAGAATGGGTTTTCTAAGTCTATTTGCCAAATAGTTTAGTTCTTAACCATTTGCCGCAAGTAGGTTAGAATTCGGAGTTTTTGAAATAGAAAGGGACGATTGTATATGGATAATCAGAAGCAGTCGGAAATACTTCTTGAGTCTGGTATTAACGAATTAGAAATTATGGAGTTTACCATTGGCGGGGAGCTGTTTGGTATCAACGTGGCCAAGGTTCGGGAAATAATGATGGTTGCGCCTGTTAAACCCATGCAGAATGCCAACCAGTATGTTGAGGGTATCTTTAAACCCAGAGACAAGGTCCTCACTGTAATTAACCTTGGCTCCTACCTAAACCTTGGTGACTCCGAAAAGCCCGATCGCGACATCTTCATAATTGCAGGTTTTAACAGCAGCGAATACGCCTTCCACGTTCACACTGTGGTCGGCATAGCCCGCATTTCCTGCACCCAGATGCGCAAGCCCGACCCGGTTATCTTTGGGGGTAGGGAGGGCACTGCCACAGGCATAGTTGAAATTGATAAAAGACTTATTACAATTCTGGATTTTGAAGCCATTATCGCTAAGCTATGCCCGGAGACCAGCATCCAAATAAATGACATTGCCCGTCTTGACGATAAAGAGAGAAACTCTAAGCACATCCTCATTGCCGAGGATTCTCTGCTCCTATCCAAGATGATGGCTGAGGCTTTGAACAAAGCCGGCTATGTCAACACCATCAAGGTAGGAACAGGTCAGGATGCATGGGACTTCCTCTGCGAGATCCGTGATGGCGGAGATAGTATTGAACAGCATGTAAGCTGCATTATTACAGACATTGAAATGCCCCAGATGGACGGACATCGCCTTACCAAGCTCGTTAAGTCCGACCCTATTTTAAAAAGCATTCCTCTGGTGATTTTCTCCTCACTCATCAGCGAGGAAATGCGTATCAAGGGCAAGGAGCTTGGCGCAGACGAGCAAATCACCAAGCCCGAAATCGGAAAACTTGTAAGCATTATAGACGATCTTACCGACAAATAAGTAAAGTCTTTATTATCCCCCCTCTGTTTTTGCAGAGGGGGGATTTTTGCATTTTTTTTGCATACTAATTTGAGTAGAAAAGAGGGGAGATCACTCTCCCCTCAAGCGCTAAAGACTTTACTTTATGCCGTTCTCATAGGCTTCAATCATTTTCTTGACCATCTGACCACCGATAGAACCGGCCTGCCTACTGGTCAGGTCGCCGTTGTAGCCCTGAGTGAGGTTTACGCCAACCTC
>CAZNUD010000035.1:0-16503 GCA_964576195.1 uncultured Oscillospiraceae bacterium
TGGTGTCGTCAAAAGAAAGACCGCCGGTGACAACGGGGTCTGCGCCGCCGAGGCTGCCGTCGAGCAGGTTGATGCCGTTGAAGTTGGTGGCCTTGGCGATACGGGTGATTTCTGTCTTAAGAGCGTCAACTTCGGTCTGAATAGATTCACGGTCGACTTCGTTCTGGATGGTGCCGTTGGCGGACTTGGTTGCCAGCGTTACCATGCGGTTGAGCATGTTGTGGATTTCTGTGGTTGCACCTTCAGCGGTCTGGATGAGGGAGATGCCGTCCTGAGAGTTGGCAGCTGCCTGCTCAAGGCCGTTGATCTGAGCCTTCATTTTCTCGCTGATAGCAAGACCGGATGCATCGTCGCCTGCGCGGTTGATGCGGAAACCGGAGGAGAGCTTTTCAAGGCTCTTGGAAACTGCGGAGTTGTTCATGCCCAGCTGACGATAAGCGTTGGTGGACATTGTGTTTGTTCTTACGACCATACCCATAATAAAATACCTCCATGTATTTTTATAAGTGCTTCGGCTAAGCTTCCATGCTCTGCCGAGCCATATTGTTATGTTTCCTCCCTGCGAAAGCTCCTGTGCACCGGACCTTTTGCAATTTGGAAACCGAACGGTTTTTCCGTTCACCATATTTATTACTCGCTGCTGACAAAACACAAGTCTTTTTTATAAAATTTTGTAAAAAAAACATTAATGCGCTGCTCTTTGAGCAACGCATTAAAAGTAAGTTAATAAGCCACGCCCCAGATTATCATTTTCTCCGCCTTCTTGCCGCAGACGGGGCAAGAGTCGCCGAGGTGCTCCTGCTTGAGGGGAATGCAGCGGCTGGTAACGCCGGCCTTTTCCTTCATAGCCAGCTCGCAGTCAAGGTCGCCGCACCACATGGTTTTGATAAAACCGCCCTCGCCCTGAGCAATACTTTTAACCTCGTCGAGAGTGGAGGCTGTATAGGTGTGATCAGTGAGGTTTTTCATAGCCTTTTGATACATGCCCTCATGGACAGCGTCAAGAAGTTTAATAATAGTTGTTTCCAGGTCGGCAAGAGGAATTTCGGTTTTCTCCCCGTTGTCCCGGCGGACGGCCACGCAGTGACCTGCCTCGATGTCCTTCGGACCGATTTCGACCCGCACAGGCACACCCTTCATTTCATATTCGGCAAATTTCCAGCCGGCAGAGTTTTCAGAGAAGTCGCCCTTGCAGCGAATGCCGGCGGCCTTTAGGCGGGCAACCAATTCCTGGGCCTTTTCTATGACGCCCTCCTTGTGCTGGGCAATGGGCAGGACGACAACCTGAACGGGAGCGATGCGGGGGGGCAGCACAAGGCCGGAGTTGTCGCCGTGGGTCATGATAATGCCGCCTATGATGCGGGTGGAAAGCCCCCATGAGGTCTGGTGGGGATGGGTCTGCTTGTTTTCCTTGTCCGCAAAGCTTATGTCAAAGGCCTTGGCAAAGCCGTCGCCAAAATAGTGACTGGTAGCGCTTTGCAGAGCCTTATGGTCGTGCATCATGCATTCGATCGTATAGGTGCGCTCGGCACCGGCGAACTTCTCCTTGTCTGTCTTGCAACCGCGGACCACGGGCATGGCAAGAAAGTTTTCACAAAGGTTTGCGTAAGTCTCAAGCTGCTGCTCGGTTTCGCTTATGGCCTCGCCGGCGGTGGCGTGGAGCGTGTGACCTTCCTGCCATAGAAATTCACGCCCGCGGAGGAAGGGTCTGGTGGTTTTTTCCCAGCGGAGCACCGAGCACCACTGGTTATAGAGCATTGGCAGGTCGCGCCATGAATGGACGACATTGTGCCAGTGGTCACAAAAAAGAGTTTCACTGGTGGGGCGGATGCAGAGCCTTTCGGGTAGCTCCTCGTCACCACCGTGAGTAACCCACGCGCACTCGGGGGCGAAGCCATCAACGTGATCCTTTTCCTTCTGCAAGAGGCTCTCGGGAATGAGCAGGGGCATGGAGACGTTTTCATGACCGGTTTCCTTAAACATCTTGTCAAGAGCGTTCGTTATATTTTCCCAAATGGCGTAGCCATAAGGGCGGAGAATGAAAAGCCCTTTAACCCCGGAATAGTCTACAAGCTCAGCCTTGGTGCACACGTCGGTGAACCACTGGGCAAAGTCCACCTCCATATCTGTTATTTGTTCTACTTTTTTGTCCTTTGCCATGTTCTATAGTCCATTCCTTTCAGAAGTTAAAGTACAGATTGAATACAACTGGGTATTTTATTAAATATAATAGTTTATGTCAAGAACAATGAAGCACCCCCCGCCGTATTATGGCATGAAGCATTAAATTGGGAGGTGGTGCTGTGAGCGCTTTTTCTAAATTCTATTTTCGTCCCGGTGCGGGGGAGACTATACACACGGTGGTCTCACCTACTGAGGACGACAGCTGTGGCATATGCGGAAGGGTGGTTAACAGCGGAAGCGGTATCAGCGATGCACTGGTGTTGTTGTTTGAAGCTGAGGGAGAAAAAACCGGCAAGCCAATTGCCGCCTTTGTCACCGACGATGAGGGCGAATTTGCCTTCGGGCCCCTTAGGGATGAAAGGCTTTACATCATAAAGGTGTATAAGGACAGCTTAAAGCTAAGAGAACTTGAAATTTCGGTTTGATACTTGCGGCGGAGCACTCCGCCGCCTTTTATTTACTAAAGCGAAGGTCACTGCCAAAGAAAGCAAGGCGCATGTAACAGCCCTCCAGCCGAGATACGATTTGCGGGGTGTAGCGTCTGGACATTTCGTCGGGTGTAAGGTTTGTGCTGATTATGGTTTTTTTGCCGGAAAGCAGCCGTGAGTTAATTATGGTGTATAGGGCGCTGGTGGTGAAGCTTGTGGTCATTTCTGTGCCCAAATCATCAAGGATAAGTAAATCGCAGCCCATGTATCGGCGGACGCGGGAGTTTATCTTCTCGGAATTTTCACCTGCCCTGTCAAATTTTTGGGACTCAAAGGAATAGAAAACGGAAACCGCAGTGTCGTACACTACGGAAAAACCCCCGTCGGAGACCACTTTGGCTATGCTGGCGGAGAGAAAGGTTTTGCCCAAACCTGTGCCGCCCCGAAAAAGGAGGCTGGGGGAGTCGGGACCGAAGCTGTGGGCATATTCCCTACAAAGTTCGTAGACCTCACTCATAATGGCTCGAGGACTTTTGCCGAGCTCGGGAATAAAGCCGTCGGAGTATTTATCAAGGCGAAAGGTTTCAAAGCATTGGCCTTGAGTGTCCAGCATAGAGCTTAGCTCTCTTGCGCTTTCGGCCTTGTAGCGGGTCTCAAGACAGGCGCAGGGCTTGCCCAGAATGTAGCCGGTGTCCCGGCATTTGGAGCAGGTGAAGGTCTCGTCCAGATAGTCCTGGGGGTAGCCTAGTGCGGTAAGCTCACGGCGTTTTTGGGAAAGAAGGCTTTCAACCTCGCCCCGGGTGCTTTCAACTGCCGCCCTTGCGTCGGAGCGTGTGCGCAGGGCACCGGTGATCACGCCTGTCATCAGGCGGGCTATACGGGCATCTATAGATTTAAGCTCAGGGGATTTTTCGAAAACTTCGGCTCGGCGGTGCTCAAGCTCCGCTTCGTTTCCGGCCTTTTCCTCGGCAATGGCTTTTCTAACCTGTGCTAGTATTCTTCCGTCGTATGGCATATCTACACCGCAATTCATCAGTTTTTAGGTCTGTTTTTATTGTTTTTATTAAGCAGTTGCCTGAGAAGTTCCGAATCATCCGGGACGCTAGAGGCGGGGGCTTTTAAGGTGACCGGTCTTTGGTTGCCCTTGGGCATAGGAGGGCGGGTATCGCCAGATTCGATTTCCTCTAAGCTGAGCAGGCCTTTTTTGTGCCAGCTTTGGAGAATGGAGTCGGCATATTTCCATGTTAGTTTACCGGTTTTTAAAACTGTTTTGTCGTAGGCAAGGGCGATGGCTTCCACGGAAAAGCCCATGTTTAGCCAGCTTTCCACGTAACGATACTCACTTTCCGTGTAATCTCTGCCGCTTATTTGAAGCACGCGCTTTAGCTGCGCCATATCGGTTTTGCGGTTTTTACGCATTTGCAGGTATTCCTCAACCCGCTCCAAGGTTATAATCTCATGGTTGAACCAGTAATAACCTTCCTTTTCAATTGCCCGCATGGAAACACGTGCCGAGGGGCCAAGGCGGGCCCGGGCCTCTTCGGTGCAATGGTTTAAAAGAAGGAAAATTACCTCAGTGGGCAGGCTCAGCCGGTCATATAGACCGAAGAGAATTTTCAAATCCTGCCCGGAGAGGGTGTGGCCCAGAATGCTCTGAGTCTCTTCAATTATTAACTTAAACCCCGGGTCCTCGGTACTGCGCGTGGTTATGTCAGAAGCCGTATACTCCGGGGTTTCCTCATAGGGTAGAGACAGAGGGGCTTTCTTCCCCGGATCTCCAAAAAGGCCGGCGGAGCACAGAAGCTCCGCGGCGGAGCGAATTTCCACCTCGGTTTTACGCAGGGCTAAAGCGGCTTGAACCACTGAAAAGCCAGAGCCGGAACGAAGGGCGTATATGTAGAGCAGGGCGGCGTTGCCGCTGCCCAGGCAAATAAGCTTGTCCGCGTCGCCAGAGCTTAAAGCAAAAGCCGACGGACAAGGGAGCGCGAATGTGGTGTTATCCATGTATCCTCCAGTATTCTAAAAAGCGGAGCGGTACAGACGATTTTGACGCAAATGACATCAGTGCAAATAAAAAACCGCTTTGCGGTATTATAACACCAAATTTGACTTGTAGCAATAGAGCTATTTATGCTATAATAGTCTAAATAGGGATAGTATGCGCTGGGCTGTATGCTTATGCGGGGACATATATGCACCGTTGGATCGGAAATTTAATTACTAATGAAGCGGAGGAATTTACTTGAACAGTGTTTATGTTGAAATAGCGGGACGAGAATACACCATCAAAACCGATGAGGATCCCGAATACATCAGAGGCCTGGCTAATTCCGTGTCTTTGAAAATCCTAGAGATAAAGCGCGATTCCGGTGCCGCCGCACTGGACTGTGTGACAATGGCGGCAATGGATTTTGCCGACAGGCTATACAAGGAGCAAAACAAGAAGCCCGCCACAAAGAAAAGAGCAAGCTCAGCCCCGGCACCGGAGCCGACCACCCTGCTTTAAAAAGCACATGGCGCACTGCGGTTGACCGCAGGGGCAGACTGCTTACAGAAAGGCAAATACGATGTTAGAGCTTTTATCACCCGCAGGCTCGCCGGAGGCGGTAGTTGCCGCCGTTCAGAATGGTGCGGATGCAGTATATATGGGCTTCGGCGGCTTTAACGCCCGCAGGGGAGCCAAAAACTTTACGGACGATGAGTTTAATACCGCTGTCCGCTATTGTCGTGCCCGGGGCTGCAAGGTTTACCTTACCCTTAACACCCTCGTTTCAGACAGGGAGATAGAGGATACGGCCAGACTTGCCTACCACGCTGCCGAGGTTGGAGTGGACGCAATTTTGGTTCAGGATTTGGGCCTTGCAAGGGTGCTTAAATGCCTGCTGCCGGACATGCCTCTGCATGCCAGCACACAAATGAGTATCCACAACATTGCCGGCATTGAGGCAGCTGCAGAAATGGGCATAACCCGCGCAGTTTTGGCCAGGGAGCTGAATGTTGATCAAATAAGCGCCATTACCCATCGTTCGCCTATTGAGGTGGAGGTGTTTGTTCATGGCGCCCTTTGCTTTTGCCATTCCGGGCAGTGCTACATGAGCTCTCTTATAGGCAGGCGCAGCGGTAACCGGGGCGCTTGCGCCCAACCCTGCAGGCTTCAATACAGCCTTGGAGGACGGATGGACAATTATCCCCTAAGCCTTAAGGATAATTGCCTTGTAAACTACCTTGACCAGTTGGAGAGGATCGGTGTTAGCTGCGTTAAAATCGAAGGGCGCATGAGAAGGCCGGAATACACCGCCATTGCAACGAGCATTTATGCCAAGGCTATTAAGGAAAAGAAAAACCCCACAGAGCAGGAAATGCAACAGCTTGAGGCGGCTTTCTCCCGACAGGGCTTTACGGACGGATACCTTACGGGCAAAAAGGGTTCTCATATGTTCGGAATTCGCGGTGAGCAGGACAGAGACATTAACAAGCTTTTTGCCCAGGTGCGCAAGGAATATGGAAACACCGAGCTTAGACGGGTGCCCATAAAATTCTACTCGGTTATTAAGGCGGGGGAGGAGTCCCGCTTCGCCGCCGAGGATGGGGATGGCCACAGAGTTGCCAAAAGCGGCCCTGTGCCCCAGACGGCTCAAAATCAAGCATTGACGGAGGCCTCTGTGCGCGAGCAGCTTTACAAAACCGGCGGAACGCCCTTTCTGTGCACTGACGTTTCCACGGTTCTGGATAGCGGTCTGCACCTTCCGGCATCGGCTCTAAATGAAATTCGGCGCTCGCTTTTAGAGCAACTTATGGAGGAACGGCGGAAAGCACCGAAGCGGGCCATTGGAAAGATGCCCAGACAGCCTGTGAATGTTAACATTTTGGGTAGACCCAAGATGATCTTTCAAGTTTTGTCGGAGCACCAGCTTACCCGTGAGCTGGCGGCCTTTAAGCCGGATTATATTTATGTACCCTTGGAAATACTTGTTAACAAGCCCGCCGCCGTGGTCCCCTTTGCGGAAAACGGGGCGGTGCCGGTTGCGGTGCTGCCAAGAATTATTGCCGACGACCAGATTAAGCCTGTGCAGCAAATGCTTTACCGGGCGCAAAACATGGGAGTTGAGCAGGCTCTTATCGGCAACATGGGTCACATTAAGCTTGCCCGCATATGCGGCATGAAGACCAGGGGCGATTTCGGGCTTAATATTTTTAACTCCGATTCCATGCAGGTGCTTTGCGCGGCAGACTTTTTGTCTGCAACAGCCTCATTTGAAATGCGGCTGAGTCAAATTCGCGATATGCGCAAGCCAATTAGCACTGAGTTAATAATTTACGGACGGCTGCCGCTAATGGTAACCGACCAGTGTATAATAAAAAACAGCGCGGGGCATTGCAGTTGCGAAAACCAAAACAGCTTGTCCGACCGTACGGGGCAGTGTTTCCCGGTGGTAAAAGAATTCGGCTGCAGAAACATTATTTATAACGCGCATAAGCTTTTTTTGGCGGACAAGCGGGAGGAATACGAAAAAACCGGCATTTGGGGCGCAAGGTTAATATTCACAAACGAAAGCGCAGAGGAATGCGTAAGAGTTGCCGAGTGCTACATGGGACGAAGCAAATATACGCCAAACGGTATTACACGGGGGCTTTATTACAGGGGCGTGGAATAAACGTGCTCTGCCAGCCAAGGGAGGATTTTATCTATATGGATATAGTTCTTGCATCCGCATCACCACGCAGGAGAGAGCTTCTCTCCATGCTTGGAATTAAGGATTTTAAGGTTATTCCCGCAGTTGGGCAGGAGGCATCCACCAATGGAATGACAGCCGGTGAGGGGGCCTGCGCCCTATCGCTGGCAAAGGCTGAAGAGGTTTCAAAGCTCTGCCAAAAAGACAGCCTTATTATAGCGGCGGACACCATTGTTGCCTTTAACGGAAACCATTTGGGAAAGCCTGTGGATGCAGAGGATGCCTATAATATGCTAAGACGCCTTTCCGGTAGGTCCCACTTTGTTTACACCGGTGTTACCATTATGCGGGGAGACAGGGTTATTAGCGATTACGAGCGCACCTGTGTTCACTTTCGCCCCATGACTGAGCGGGAAATAAGAGCATACATCGCAACGGGCGAGCCTATGGATAAGGCAGGGGCCTACGGCGTGCAGGGGATTGGGGCGCTTTTTATCCAGGGCATTGAGGGTGATTTCTTTAATGTCATGGGTTTGCCCCTTTGCAAGCTTTCCGAAATGCTGGGAAAGTTGGGAATAAGTCTTATTTGATGCAGAGCGTTTTTTACGGGCTGTTAAGCTCTGTGCATAGGAGGTTACTTTGAGAAAGTTTAAGCACTATATGAAAACAACCGGGCTTGCGATGATGGCGCTTATTTTTATTGTTGTGCTGTTTTCCGGCCTTGCAATAAGCCGGGCGGACGCAGGGGCGACGGCTTTGAAAAACATTTCCGAGGCCATGAGCGTGCCGGCAAAAAGGACCTCTAACGGTATTGTTGGCTGGCTTGAGGGTATTTACAGCTACATGTTTAAATACGACTCCCTCAAGGCAGAAAATGAGGAGCTGAAAATACAGCTTACCGAGGCAAAAATTTCTCTAAGGTCGGCTAAAAGGGCCGAGGAGGAAAACAAGCGTTATCGGCAGCTTTTGGAACTGAGAGAAAAGCACAAGAGCTTCGTTTTTGAAGCAGCCTACATTATCGACAGAGGTACCTCCAACTGGAACAGTGTTTTCACTATAAACAAAGGCGAGGAAAGCGGCATTGAAGTGGGCGACTGTGTTATTGACAGTTGCTATAACCTTGTCGGTCAGGTAATAGAGCTTGGAAGCGGCTGGGCCACCATTCGCAGCGTAGCCGATGCGGATATTCGTGTTGGGATTTTGGTCGGCGAGGGCGGAAACGCTGCTATGGTTGTGGGCGACTTTGCCTTGATGCAGAAAGAACAGATGAAGCTTGCCTACCTTACCGACGAAACACAGGTTTTGGAAAAGGATGTGCTGCTTACCTCCGGCAAGGGCGGTTCCTTCCCCAGCGGCCTTACCGTGGGGATTGTGGATAGCATTTACACCGAGGCCGGGGGGCAGGTAGAATATGCGGTGGTAAGCCCCGGCTGCGAGCTGGGGGCGCTGACAGAGGTTTTTGTTATAAAGGACTTCAGCATCACTGATTAGTCCTGCGCTTCTGCAATGCTTGGCAAGCCGGGCAGAGCGCAGCGTTAAGACCGGCGAGAGGAATTAAAAATGCTTCTGGATCTTATCAACATCCAAAGAGTGCGCAGAGCCTTTGTTTATTTTGGTTTTATCCTTGCTGCACTTTTGGTACAAAATTCAATACTGGACAAGATCACAATTTTAGGTGTGAAAGCCATGTTCCTGCCGGTGGTGGCCGTTGCCATAGGGTTTTTTGAGGGCGGCATTTGGGGCGTGATCTTCGGCTTGGTGCTGGGGATGTTCACCGACATAAGCCTTGGGGAGAGCGCGGTGCTCTTTACCGTCTTTATGCCGCTGATGGGCTTTGCGGCGGGAACGCTGACCACCTTTTTCCTAACAAAGCGCTTTTTCGCTTTTTTTATCATCAGTTTTTGTGCTCTGGTTCTGGCGGCGGTTTTGGAGAGCTTCGGAATTATTGTTTTTTCGGAGACCGACAATATCAAAGTACTTATAACGGCAGGATTGCAAGTGCTTTGGTCTGTGCCTATGATTTTTATTGTTTACTATCCCGCGAAATATCTTGCGGCTCTTGACCTAAGCAAATGAGATGCTTCGCGGCAACCACGGCTAATCCAAGAAAGGAATTTTTATGGATAGGATTATTAGGCCCTCGAGGCTGGCTGCGATCATACTTACGCTGGCTGTCATGGTTATCGTCATGACTGTGTCCTTATACAAGCTACAAATTGTTGAGGGGGCGGAATACTACGAGCAGTCACAAAACAGCATAAGCACCAGAACCACTGTGGCGGCTGCCAGAGGCAATATTCTTGACCGCTACGGACGAGTACTGGTTTCAAATCGCACCTGCAACAACCTTGTAATTGACGATACGGAGATTTTTGAGCAGGACGACCCCAACGGGATATTATTGCTGCTTTACCATGCTGTTGTTGACTCTGGCGGCAGCGTGATGGACACGCTGCCCATAACCAAGGAAGCACCCTTTGAGTACCTTGAAGGCACTGATGACATTCAGCGGACCAGACTAAACGCATATTTGGAGGCAAACAACCTGCCGGAAACCACCACGGCTGTGGAGCTCATGGCGGTTTTCAGAGACAAGTTTAAAATTGACAACAACTATACATCAGAGGAAACTCGAATAATCGCCGGTATACGCTATGAAATAAAAATACGCTACATTATCGGCACCTCTGATTACATTTTTGCAGAGGACGTTAGTATTGACCTTATTACAAAGCTTATGGAGCGGGATGTTCCGGGCTTTAATGTGCGGGCATCTTTTGTAAGGGAATACATTACCCAGTATGCCGCCCACATCCTTGGCTATATAGGCATGATGAACGAGGCTGAATATAAGGAGTACCGAAACTACGATTATCCCATGAACGCTCTGGTGGGTAAAACCGGTGCGGAAAAGGCCTTCGAAAAATATCTTCATGGCACCGACGGGCAGGCTATAGTTACCTCCACCCCCGGCGGAACCGTTATAAACACCAAGTACGAATCGGAGCCGAAGCCCGGAGCTAATGTTTATATAACCATTGACATAGGCTTGCAGGAGGCGGCGGAGCAGTCACTGGCGCGGTTTATAACAACGAACAACGCCCAGCGTGAAATTGACAATGCGGCCTGCGAGGCTGTGGGAAATACCAAGGATATTAAAGATATGATTACAGGCGGCGGCGTGGTGGCCATAAACATTAAAACCGGAGAGCCGCTGTGCATAGCCAGCTACCCCACCTATGACCTTTCGACATTTATGGAAAATGCCACGGAGCTTTTAAAGGACGAGACAGCGCCGCTGTTTAATCGCGCACTGAGCGGCACATATGCACCCGGCTCTACCTTCAAGCCCTGCACAGCTATAGCCGCGCTGGACACGGCCGTTGCGGATCTTAACACCACCTATTACTGCACGGGACAATTCACAAAGTACGAGGAGAAGGGTTACGCGCCGAAATGCTGGATCTACCCGGGAAGACACGGGGACATGAACGCGGCAAGCGCAATTGAAAATTCCTGCAACTACTATTTTTACACGGTCAGTGATTTGCTGGGAATTGACGCTATGGAAAAATATGCAAAGCGCTTTGGATTGGGTGTTGAATCCGGTATTGAGCTGCCGGAGAAAACGGGCGTCATGTCCTCACAGGAATACAAGGAGCAGATTCAGAGGCAGCTTGGCGTGGCAGAGAATAAAATCGAGCCTTGGTATAACGGTGACACGCTGCAGGCGGGTATAGGACAGGCATACAGTCTGTTTACCCCCTTACAGCTTGCAAACTATTGCGCGGCAATTGCCAATAACGGCACCCGCTATGAGGCCAGTGTTTTGAAGTCCGTGCGCAGCTATGACTACGCTGAAAGCATTTTCCAGCGCAGGGATACCATTGCTGCAAGCGTAACTACCGACCAGAGCTTTTATGATGCTATCCATCTGGGCATGTATAACGTGGTTCATAGGGTTGTGGGCAACACAAAAGACGTGTTCACAGGGTTTTCCGAAGAAGTCGCGGCAAAGACCGGAACAGCGCAGGTCGGTGAAGGTATTACCAACAACGCCGCTTTCATTTGCTACGCACCCTATAACAATCCTGAAATTGCCGTGGCTGTAGTCATCGAAAAGGGTTATTCTGGCACCAACAACGCGCAGATTGCAAAGGATGTTCTTGAATACTACTTTAGCTTTAAAAACAGCGTAGCAGAGCTGGAAACGGAAAATTATCTTCTAAAATAACAGCATAATTACATGTTGATATTTCAAAAAACTTAATGTATAATAGCTTGAAACGCTAGAAAAAACATATTATGGAATATATGCACGCAGGGCCTAGGCTTTGCAAATTTGAAAACTTGGTAGAATTCTCTACAAAAGCTGAAAGGATGAAGACCGTGAATATTGCTCTTATGGCTCACGACAACAAAAAAGAGTTGATGGTGCAGTTTTGCATAGCATACTGCGGAGTCCTCTCCGAGCATTCCATTTGTGCCACTGCCACAACGGGACGTATGGTCGCCGAGGCAACTGGTCTTCCCATAACCCTTTATCTCAGTTCGGCTCAGGGGGGCAGCCAGCAAATTAATGCCCGAATTTCTTACAACGAGATAGATCTGGTGCTGTACTTCTGGGACTCCAGCTCCTCAGATGATGACAAGGAGGTTGTGGCGATATCTCGTGCCTGTGACCAGCACAGTATCCCTTTCGCATCCAACGTAGCTACTGCTGAGGTGCTTATTCAGGGCCTTAAGCGCGGAGACCTTGACTGGCGCGATATTGTTAATCCCAAAAAATAGGACAAGGTTTAATTATTTCAAACGCTCTCGCCCCAAACCCGGGAGAGAGCGTTGTTTTTTGATAATACAGTTGAAAGGAACTTTAAATATGGAAAGAGTAAAGCCACGGACACTTTCCGGCTTTATGGAGCTGTTGCCGGAAAAGCAGCAGCAGATGGAGAAAATTCAGGAGCTTCTGCGAAAGACTTACTCCCTTTACGGCTTTACGCCGCTGGATACGCCTATTATTGAGGCTTCCGAGGTGCTGCTTGCAAAGGCTGGAGGGGAAACGGAAAAGCAGATTTACCGTTTCCTCAAGGGTGACACGGATTTGTCCCTGCGTTTTGACCTGACCGTGCCGCTGGCAAAATACGTGGCGGCAAACTACGCAAGTCTCGCCTTTCCCTTCAGACGCTTTCAGATAGGCAAGGTATACCGCGGCGAGCGGGCTCAGAGAGGGCGATTTCGCGAGTTTTATCAGGCGGATATAGACATAATAGGCGACGGAGCACTGAGCATTATGAACGAGGCGGAGATTCCCGCAATCATTTACCGCACCTTCACCGCGCTGGGGCTCAGCCGCTTCAAGATCCGCGTTAATAACCGCAAGGTGCTAAACGGCTTTTTCGCTCTGCTTGGCCTTTCCCACAGGGCTGCCGATATTATGCGCATAATTGACAAGTTGGATAAGATAGGCGGCGATAAGTGCCGCGCTCTGCTCCTTGAGGAGGAAGTTTCCCAAGAAGCGGCAGATGAAATTTTGGGCTTTATTACTTTTTCCGGCTCTAGTGCAGAGAAGCTAAAATTCCTCGAAAGCTACAAGGGTAAAAATGAGGTTTTCGACAAGGGCATAGGGGAGCTTCTGGCAGTTTGTGCCTATCTGCCGGAATTCGGTGTACCGGAGGAAAACTTCGAAATTGACCTAACCATTGCAAGAGGTCTGGACTACTACACCGGCACTGTTTACGAAACAACGCTTCTTGACCATCCGGAGATAGGCTCTGTTTGCTCCGGCGGGCGCTATGATAATCTTTCTGAATACTACACGGATAAGCAGTTGCCGGGCGTTGGAATTTCCATTGGACTTACCAGGCTGTTTTATATTCTTGAGGAGCAGGGGATGCTGTCCGAGGAAATTGTCACATCTCCCTGTGATGCACTCATTATTCCCATGACCGAGGACTTTGGCAAGGCAGTTGCCGCGGCAACCTTCCTTCGTGATGAAGGACTTCGCACGCAGCTTTACAGTGAAGATAAGAAGTTTAAAGCCAAAATGAGCTATGCGGACAAAATAGCAGTGCCCTTTGTAGTGTTTATCGGCGATGATGAGCTTAAAAAGGGTGTTATGAGGATTAAGGATATGCGCACAGGCGAGCAGGCGGATCTACTGCCAAAGGCTGCGGCGGATAAAATTAAGATCACTGTCAACGAGAGAAACGCAAGGTCCGTTATTAAAGGTTAATTAAATAGTATATACCATATAAAAGGCAGGTAATTTAAATATGTTTCAATCCCGTACTCATAATTGCAGCGAGCTGCGAATGGAAAATGTCGGCGAAAAGGTTAAAATCGTAGGCTGGATGGAAAATGTACGTGAGGTCAGCGGAAATCTGGCTTTTGTAGTCGTCCGCGATTTTTACGGCACCACTCAGGTGGTGGTGGAGACTGAGGAAATGCTGGCGATCATTAAAGACTTAAACAAGGAGTCTACCATTTCCGTTGAGGGCGTTGTGCGCGAACGGGCCAGCAAAAACCCCAAGCTTGACACCGGTGACATTGAGGTAGTGCCGGAAATGCTGGAGGTTTTAGGGCGCTGCCGTTACAACGAGCTGCCCTTCCAGATTAACCGCAGCCGGGAGGCCGATGAGGCCACCCGTCTAAAATACCGCTATCTTGACCTGCGCAACCCTGAGGTAAAGGGCAACATAGTGCTGCGCTGCAATGTGGTTTCTGCCCTTAGAAACGCTATGATCGAGCAAGGCTTTTTAGAAATAACTACACCGATCCTTACGGCCTCAAGTCCTGAGGGTGCAAGAGATTATCTTGTTCCTGCCCGCAACCATCCGGGCAAGTTTTATGCCCTCCCCCAGGCTCCGCAGCAGTTTAAACAGCTTCTTATGACCAGCGGCTTTGACCGTTACTTTCAAATAGCGCCCTGCTTCCGCGACGAGGACGCCAGAGCCGACCGCTCCCCCGGTGAGTTCTATCAGTTGGATATGGAGATGGCTTTTGCCAGTCAGGACGACGTTTTTGTGGTTTTGGAGGATGTTCTGCCGCCGATTTTTGCAAAGTACGGCAAGTATAGCATTGCTTCCTTGGCACCCTTTAAACGCATAGGCTACAAAGACGCAATGGAGACCTACGGTAGCGACAAGCCCGATCTGCGAATCGACCTTATAGTTCAGGACGCAAGCGAGGTTTTGGCTGACTGCGGATTTGAGCCTTTTGCGGGAAACACCGTTAAGGCTGTTGTTGTTTCTAATTTTAAGGAGACACGCAAGTTTATAGACAAGCTCTGCAGCGATGTTGAGGTACAAAGCGGCAACAAGATTTATTGGTTCCGCTTGGACGAAAACGGAGAGCTGGTGGGCGGAATTTCAAAGTTTGTAACCGAGCACAAGGACAGCGTTGTTAAAACTCTGGGCCTAAAACCCGGCGACTTTGTGGGCATTTCCGCAGGCAGGAAGCTGGCGGCCCAGAAAACAGCCGGAGTGCTGGTTAAGATGGCCGGTGCATCCGTACCCGGACATATAGATAAGGAGCGCTACGAGTTTTGCTGGATAGTGGACTTTCCCATGTACGATATCGGCGAGGAATCCGGCCAACTGGAGTTTTGCCACAACCCATTTTCTATGCCCAACGGTGGCCTTGATATTTTGCTTAAGGCAGAAAAAAAGGAGCTTGACCCGCTGACTATTACGGCCTACCAGTACGATTTGGTATGCAACGGGGTTGAGCTTTCCTCCGGTGCCGTCCGCAACCATGACCCGGAAATTATGATCAAGGCCTTTGAAATGGTCGGCCTTGGAGAGGACGATGTTAAGGAAAAGTTCCCCGCTATGTATAACGCCTTTTGCTACGGAGCACCTCCCCACGCAGGCATTGCCCCGGGAGTTGACCGCATGGTTATGCTGCTGGCGGGAGAGGACAGCATAAGGGAGATTATCCCCTTTCCCATGAACAAGAACGCACAGGATCTAATGATGGGGGCGCCCTCGGAAGTTTCCCAAAAGCAGTTGGATGAGCTGCATATAGAGTTTGTTCCTGAAAGCTTGGACTCTTAGACCGAAGGGGCATTGAAATGAAAGCCACCCGACAAGAGTGGTCATAATAGGCTTTTTATTGTTCATAAAAAAGAGCAGGTATAGTAGCGAATAATACTATAAAAATTACACGAAAGTCGGTGCTGCTGTATGGTTTCTAAAATACGCTCACTGGGAATAAAGGGTATCGGCGGATACGAGGTTTCCGTGGAATGCTTCTTATCAAGCGGCTTACCTTCGTTCGATATTGTGGGACTTCCGGATGCAGCTGTAAAGGAAGCGCGGGACAGGGTTAGGGCGGCCATAAAAAACACAGGAAAGAGCTTTCCCGTATCGCGTCTTACCATTAACCTTGCACCTGCTGATACGAAAAAGGGCGGAACCACCTACGACTTGCCGATGCTGCTGGCTATACTATCAGCAAGCGGAGGTATTAAGCAGCCGGATGCAGAATGTGCTTTTTTCGGAGAACTGGGTCTTACCGGTGAGCTTAGGGCTGTTCGGGGCGCTTTGCCCATGGCTCTAGCGGCAAGGAGGGAAAGGATAAAAAAGCTTTTTGTCCCCTATGGCAATGCTCCTGAGGCCTCTTATGCAGAAGGTGTGGAGGTTTTCGGAGTAAAAAGCGTCTCCGAGCTAATGGCACATTTATCGGGAGAGATGGAACTTAAGGCTGTTTTGCCACCGGAGAGCCCTGCCACAGAAAGCGCCGGGGCGGATTTTTCCGAGGTTAAGGGTCAAGAAAATGTTAAGCGTGCTCTTGAGGTGGCGGCGGCGGGGGGACACAATGTTTTACTGGTTGGGCCACCGGGGGCCGGAAAATCTATGCTTGCAAAGCGCCTGCCTACTATTTTACCGGATATGAGCCGCGAGGAGGCGCTGGAAACCACTGAAATCCACTCGGTGATGGGCCTTACAGGAAGGGACAGGCCCCTTATTAGCCAAAGGCCCTTCAGGTGTCCTCACCATACACTGTCGGCCTCGGCCATGGCGGGAGGGGCACAGCTTCAGGCAGGAGAAATAAGCCTTGCCCATAATGGCGTGCTGTTTTTAGATGAGCTACCGGAGTTCCACAAGGATGTTCTGGAGGTAATGCGCCAGCCCCTTGAGGACGGACAGGTGACAATCTCGCGCGCTGCAGGAAGCGTTACATATCCGGCGCGGTTTATGTTGGTTAGTGCCATGAAC
>CAZNUD010000036.1:0-16367 GCA_964576195.1 uncultured Oscillospiraceae bacterium
TATGATACCACTAGCAAGTTATTTGTCAATACAGCTTGCTGGTGCATTTTTCTTATATTTTCACCATTAGTAAGGGTTCTTAAATTGCTTTTTTGACATAAATGCGCCGTAAATCAAACAGTGCACAACTCCGCAACCTTGCTTGCCACTCCAGATTCGCTTGTGGCGCTTCCTGTGGGCTTTTCCCCATCCATACGATTAAAAATGCCAGCCCTCAAAAAGCCTCTCACAGAGCCCTCTACACCCTCTGGAGACGATTAGTTAGAAGAATCGGCTCGGGGATATTCCCGAGCCGACAAGTAAATACTAATTACTGAGCAATACTGTTAAGCTTTTTGGTAAGCTTGGACTTCTTGTTAGCAGCGCAGTTTTTGTGAATAAGGTTCTTAGTTGCTGCATGATCTAAGGTTTTGACTGCGACCTTATAGGCACTGACGGCTGTTTCGCGATCGCCCTCTGTAACTGCTGCGTCAACCTTCTTAATGTTTGTTCTAATCTGAGTCCTCACCGCTCTGTTCATAGCGTTTCTCTCTTTGGAGATTAAATCTCTCTTGGCGGATGACTTAATATTGGGCACTTTTTGCCACCTCCTCCTATATAAGCTGCGTCACTTATTCTGTGTCCGCGGAACTTTATTTTACCACGCAAAGCGTTAGAATGCAAGCTTTTTTTCCGTTTTTTTGTTGCTTATTTTACCCTTCTGTTAATTCCTACATTTTGTGTTGTCCACTTGTTTCCACCACTATATATTGTAAGGAGCCGCATATATGAATAATTTCTCACCCAGAACCGACCTTGCCGACGAGTCACGGCAGCTAGCCACCGTCGCTCAAGCCGCAAAAGACATTGAGGGTGTCGACTACAATCAGACTAGCATTTTGAATCTTTCCTGTCAAGAGCTTATTGTCCGAACTCAAGCTGGAGCCACCGCCATTGGTAAGCCGGTAGGCACCTATTACACCTTGGATATAGGTCCTTTACTCAGGCGGGAGGACAAAGCATTTGATGCTGCCGCCAGCGCATTATCCCAACTAATCAGCAAGCTAATCGGGGACTTTTCTCTTGACTCTCCGATTTTAATTGTCGGCCTTGGTAACCGTGACATTACTCCCGATGCAATTGGCCCTCACGCAGCAGCATCAACTTTAGTTACACGGCATCTTAAAGAGAAAATGGCAGAGGACTTCAAGGCCTTTTCGCCTGTGTGTGTTATAACACCTGGGGTTTTAGGCACAAGCGGCATTGAAAGCTTCGACTATATTAAAGCAGTCTGCGATTTAGTAAAACCAAGCCTGGTAATTGCAGTTGACGCTTTGGCAGCCCGGGGCCTTGAACGGCTGTGTAGCACTATTCAAATTACTGACACCGGCATTTCTCCCGGTTCCGGGGTTGGAAATACCCGCCCGGAAATAAGCAAGGCAACACTTGGAATTTCTGTGCTTGCAATTGGGGTGCCGACTATTGTTGATCTTCGCACCGTGTGCTCTGATTTGTTGAAATCCGAACCCGGTTCTAATAATGCCAGTTCAATAACAAGCGCGGAAAGTATGATCGTTACACCGCGCTCTATAGACACCCTTGTAACTTCTGCTGCACGTGCTGTTGCCTACGGAGTTAACCTGGCCCTTCATCCAGGTTTAACTATTCAAGACGTTGATATGCTATTATGTTAGTTGTGTTTCACGTGAAACACTCGCCACGTTCTTACAAGTTTCACCATGAGGTATGGTCTAAACTATATATAGCTTATCATAAGTCGTTTTGCTTTTGGTAAATACTGTTGCTATTACGTTTCACGTGAAACACAAAAAGAGTTTCACGTGAAACGTAAAATAACGTATTAAAAGCGGGTTTGCCCATTGAAAAAAGTGTTTCGTGCTGATATAATGGTCCCAAGCAATTCTAATAAGGAGAGCTATAATGGGAAAAATAATTGCAGTAGTTAATCAAAAGGGCGGCGTAGGTAAAACAACAACCTGCGTCAATTTGGCATATGCCCTTAGTCTGCGCAACAAAAACGTACTTCTTTGCGACTCTGACCCGCAGGGCAATAGCACTTCCGGATTGGGAATTGATAAAAGCACTAGTCCCAACAGTTACGATGTGCTAATGAACGATGAACCTCCAGAAAACGCCACCATTAAAACGGAATATTGCGACCTTATTCCCGCTAACAAGGAGCTTTCCGGGGCCTTAATCGAACTAGTTAGCACAATCGGCAGAGAATATGTATTAAAAGATGCCCTAGACTCAGTTAAAGATAAGTATGATTACATATTTATTGACTGTCCGCCGTCATTGGAGCTATTAACTCTGAATGCTCTTTGCGCGGCAGACACTGTTTTAGTGCCAGTTCAGTGCGAATACTTTGCCCTAGAAGGACTAACTGACCTGCTCGGTACAATTAAGACTATAAACAGGCGTCTAAACAAAGGTCTTTCGCTTGAGGGCATAGTTATGACTATGTATGATCACAGAACGAACTTATCTTTAGAGGTGCAGGAAGAAATAACAAAATTTTTTGGGGACAAGGTATACGAAACAAAGATTCCAAGGAATGTTCGCCTAAGCGAGGCGCCCAGTCACGGAAAGCCTGTAATTGCTTATGATAAGAGCTCCAAGGGCAGCAAAGCATATATGAGGCTGGCAAGCGAATTTTTGAAAAGGCAAAAATAACTGAAAGTGTGAGGGATGTCAAATGGCCGAAAATGCACGGAAAAGGGGTCTTGGAACAGGGCTTGGCGCCCTGCTAGGAGATGATACTTTTGAAAACGAGCTTAGCGGAGCGCTGAACCTACCAATTGAAAAGGTTGAGCCGCGATCAGACCAGCCCCGCAGCGTATTTGACGAAGCATCGCTGCAGGAATTGGCCGACTCAATAACTCAATTTGGCATGATCCAACCCATTACTGTTAGAAAGCTGGACTCCGGATACTATCAAATCATTGCCGGAGAGCGCCGCTGGCGAGCCGCACGAATGGCGATGCTTAAAGAAGTTCCCGTTCGTGTATTAGAAGCAGATGATAAACGAGCTATGGAAATGGCTTTGGTTGAAAACCTTCAGCGGGAAGACTTAAACCCCATTGAGGAGGCAAAGGGTTACCACACTTTAATGCTTGAATACGGCATGACCCAGGAGGAGACCTCTCAAAGCGTCGGAAAATCCCGCCCTGCCATAGCAAACGCCCTGCGTCTACTTAATCTATCTCCTCCTGTTATGGCAATGGTGGAGGACGGAGACATCTCCGCAGGACACGCGAGGGCTCTGTTAGCCATAAAGGGCGAGGCTGAACAGCTACGTATTGCAACCAAGGTCTATGAAGAAAGCCTTTCTGTACGTCAAACCGAAGATCTAACAGCTAAAATTATTGAAATTATGGATAAATCTGAAGAAACGCCGGAAACAAACGAGGTTGTAGTCAATTATATAATGGAAACAGAAAAGCTTCTGACCAGCACTCTTGGTCGTAAGGTATTAATTAAAGACAAGCGCCGGAGAGGAAAAATTGAAATTGAATACTACGGCAAGGACGACCGAGAAGCTCTAATAGAGTCGCTTATGAAGCTTAGAAATACAAATGATGGCAAATAATGAGCAATAAAAAGAAGAGATACCCCGTTGAGCGCTACATAATATGTATGCTCATAACCGTTGTAGCTTTAGTGCTTCTATCATATTTTGTTCAAAAACGTAATAGCAATCAACAAATAAGCGAATATGGGGAATTGCACGAAACGCAAATAGAGAAAATAAACCAGCTACTTGATGATCATGAAGCAAGGATCAGCAAGCTAGAGCATAACAGCTAAATAGCAAGGAGGAAAAAGCAATGCTGGACATTAAACTAATAAGAGATAACGCCGAAGACATAAAAACAAGGCTAAAGGGCAAGCAGGTGGATTGTGATTCTATAATCGACAGAATTTTGGAGCTTGATAAGCAACGCCGGGAACTTATCGGTAAAACAGAAGCCCTTAAAAGCGAGCAGAACAAGGTGTCAAAGGAAATTCCAACACTAAAAAAAGAAGGCAAGGATACCACTGACCTCATCAATGAAATGAACGCTCTCAAGGAGCAAATTAAGAGCATTGATGCTGAACTTAAAACCGTAGACGATGAGTACACACACAATATGTTGTGTCTCCCTAATATTCCAGACCCAGATTTAGTGTTTGGTGGTAAAGAAAACAACCAGCCAATGTGCTACTTTGGGGCACGCTCTTTAAACTTCGAGCCCAAGAACCACGTTGACCTGTGTACAGAGCTTGGCTTAATCGACTACGAGCGCGGAGCGAAACTTGCCGGAAGCGGTAATTGGCTGTATCGTGGCATGGGCTCGCGTCTTGAATGGGCCCTAATAAACTACTTTATGGAGAGCCATGAGCTGGACGGTTACGAAATTGTGCTTGTTCCTCACATGCTCAACTATGAATGCGGCCTTACAGCGGGACAATTCCCTAAATTTAAGGACGAGGTGTATTGGGTAGACGGTACAAGCGCTGACACAGAGGGCCGCTTCATGTTGCCCACCGCAGAAACAGCTTTGGCATCCCTACACCGGGACGAGATACTAACAGAAGCGGAATTGCCCAAAAAATACATCTCCTATACACCCTGCTACCGTAGGGAAGCTGGTTCCTACCGCGCAGAAGAGCGAGGAATGATCCGTGGGCACCAGTTTAACAAGGTGGAGATGTTCCAGGTAACAACTCCGGAAACCTCAGACAAGGCCTTCAACGAGCTTGTAGGGCGTGCTGAGAGCTTGGTCAAGGATCTGGGCCTGAAATTCCGCACAGTAAAGCTTGCCGCAGGCGATTGCAGCGCATCAATGGCCCGAACCTACGATATTGAAGTCTACATTCCCTCTATGGGCGGCTATAAAGAAGTATCCTCTGTAAGCAACGCAAGGGACTATCAGGCACGTCGTGGCTCAATTCGTTTCCGTAGAGAGGGTAGCAATAAGATTGAATACTGCAATACTCTCAATGGTTCCGGCCTGGCTACCAGCCGAATCTTCCCTGCCATAATTGAACAGTACCAGCTGGCGGACGGCTCAGTTGAAGTTCCCACAGTTTTACGAAAGTATCTCCGCGGGAGAGAAAAGATAAGCAAGGAAGATCAGTTACGCGTAAATATAAAGAGTGCTTTCTCCTGTCAGTGTTAATTGTGCAAATTGTGCACAATTGAGTGATATAAGAAAATTGTCCATATAATCACATTAGCCCCAGAGATTATCCAAACGGGATAGTTTCTGGGGCTAATATTTCACGTGAAACAAGTTTCTGAAGATTATCTCATGAAATCAGACCAAATCTGAAAGCTGACTATGCCAAAATAATTCTTTGCTTAAATCGTTTAAAATATCTAATCTGTAGATTTATTCCATCATAGTTCCAGTGGATAAATAGCGTTCGTGCCAGCTCAGTGCCTTTGTAAGGTCATGTGGGGTGTGACAGTTACCACATTTTTCAACAGCAGCATTGTAGTATTTCCAAAGCTGCTCCCTATAATCGGGATGGGCGCAGTTGTCTATAATAAGGGGTACACGCTCCTTGGGGGACTTGCCTCGAAGGTCTGCATAGCCCCACTCAGTTACAATAACATCTACGTCGTGCTCCGTGTTATCCACATGGGAAACCATTGGCACTACGCGGCTAATTGCACCTTTTCGAGAAACAGACATCGTAGAGAACACAGAGATATTTGCATTTTTGCAAAAATCATTTGCGCCGCCAATGCCGTTTACTATGTGGGTACCGAAAGCGTGGGAAGAGTTAACATTTCCGTAAATATCAACCTCAAGGGCACCGTTCATAGAGACAAGGTCATAGCTCATGATCTGTGCCGGGCCGTTTGTCAGTGCCAAGTTTCGCAGAGCAAGGTGTTCCCTTATGTAATCCATCTGCTCATACATCTTATGGAAGCCCTCATCGGTCATGTCCATAGCGGTTGTAGAGGCATTTAAAATAGTGCCGTCCAACATTGCCATAAGTGCCTGCTCACCCAGAACTTCAGTATACATATTGAGATTCTTAAAGCCTGCCTTCATTAGCTCAATGAGAACGCAGTTAATAACAACACCCGTGCCGCATTGAAAATTAAAGTTTTCAGGAATGGTGCCGGCCGCAATCTCCTTACGGAGAAGCTCAACAACAAACTGAGCCATCCGTGTGTGCTCGGCCTTAACCGTGGGATAAATAAGCTCTTTTTCCCGTTCATAGCAAAAAACAATGCCTGCAATCTTCTCCGGCGGACATTTGCAGTAAGGAACTCCATATTTTTGAGACATATTGGGCAACACAGTTCCCTCAGGTAAATGAAGGTCGTGTACGCCCTCAAGACAAGTAGGCAGGGCAAGGTTAATCTCAAGGATAATCTTATCGGCAACTTCTGTCATTGTGTCCACAATGCCGCCCGCTATGCCGGGCACAAATGATCCGTCCTCGTTGATCTTTACTATCTCAAAAATTGCATAGTCAATGTGCCCGAAATCACCACTTTTGACCTTGTGGTTAAGCTGACCCAGATGGCAATCAATAAATTCAATATTGCCGGCATTAATATTATTTCTGGCATCCTCACTCCACTGAAAAGCAACAAATTTTTTCATAATTCCTGCACGGGACCATGCGGAAATCAGTCTCTCACCCCTAAGGGCTGCGCTAATAACAGTAAGGTCAGTGGCATGATGGCTCTGCTCCACAGCCGTTGCTGTAAGGCGAGGAAATCCGGTGCCAAAGCCACTTACCGCAACGGTCATGCCGGTTTCTATAAGTCCAGCAGCTTGCTCTGGTGACATCACCCGTTCACGTACGCTTTCACATAATATTCTCTTTTCAAGCTCTTCCTTATCGCAGGTGTACATAAAACCCTCCAAAAACCATAATAATTCAACTTATACCGAAACAAAACCATATAAATTACTCAAAACGAAAGCTCATTTCCGCAACAACTTAAGTGTGCAAAAACCACATGGCCAATTATATAGTATAGAAATAGTAAAAATACAAATATGCTTCATCTTATCCTATTAAAGACAAAAATGCAACTTGCCGCACACAATTCTACAATACTTGCGCATAAAACCCTCAGTATTAAACATGTTGCACAATATTAACACGAACAGCCGAATCACATTGAAAACATGCCCCATTTGAATTATAATAATTGGGCAAATAAACTAAACGGCTAATTGCAAAGCCTTTGCCCGAAGCGAAGTAATCAGTGACCTGTCGGCATCGAGTAGCCTTAATCGCTAGGGTAATTATAGATAAAAGTTAGGGTGTTAGGGTGTTTGGGTATGAATGTTGAAAGCGACTTAAAAATGTTAACCATGCAGCTCGGCGAAGATGGAATAGAAAGCTTAATCCGCTCGCTGTTCGCCGGACTTGGTGTTTTTGACTACTATGAAGGTAATATAAAAACAATTTACCTTGATGATAGCATAAAAGTAACGCTAGGTTACAGTGCGGATATTCCCGTAAAATCCGACCTAGCCGGAATTGACTATTATGTACATCCCGACGATATGGACATAATCCGCAAGGACATGCAGAGTCCTCGAGATATTGGTAAAATCTACAACATAGATTTGCGCATCCTATCAGCAGACAGCGGCTATCACTGGTTTAACGTACGTGCTGTTCTTAAAAAAGCCGAAAACGGCCATGAAATTTGGAATGGCGTATATACTGATATTGCAGACAAAAAGGAAGCGGAGCTTCGCTTAAGCCGCAGATGCCAATCTGCAAACGGAGCCTATGGTATCCTAGAATATAGCCGAGAAAGCGGTTTCAAAACCCTTTATGTTACAGAGGATATAGCGGAAATCAGTGGCTTTAAGGCCAGTGAGGAAGAAATATCTTATATCGGCATCTTTAGTCGGATCCATCCCTATGACCGAAGCAACATGAGAGCCGAATTTAAAAAGGCCATCCGCAACAGCGGAAAAATACAAAGCGTTTTCCGTCTAAAACGCGCAAAGGGTGGCTTTATCTGGGTCAAGCCCAACCTCTCATTATCCTACGGTAACCACGGAAAAACCCTCATTTTCGGCACCCTTACGGATATAGATAACCTTGTAAAAGCCCGTATGGAGGCAGAAAGCGAACATAAACGCATTCGTTCGGCAATCAAGCAGTCAAACATAACCATTTTCGACTGGAACCACAAAACCGGGGAATACTATATATCAGACGGCTTCAAGGCCTACGCCATAGCAGAGGCTGCAGAAAACTACATATTGCGAAATCAGGCTGACACTTCCTTTGTTCATCCGGACGATCTACATATGCTGGACGAGCTTTACGACAAATCATTAAAGGGTGAGTCCCACGGGGCAAGCACCGTTCGCATGAAAATGACTGACGGAAGCTTCCGCTGGACAACCATAAATTGCTACTTTACTCAGGACTATTCAGGCGCGCTCCTGCGCAGAATCGCAACCCTTATTGATGTGGACAAAGAGCGACGCAGTGAAGAGGAGATGCAGATGACTGTTCGCCGCCTGAAAGGCGTAATAGACGACACAAACATCCAGTATTGGGAATACGACATAATAAACGATGTTGCCTATATAGGCGATATTCTACGCAAGGTATATTCACTGCCGGAGGTCATGGAAAACTTTCCTGAATCACTGATAGAAGCTGGGATAGTACCTGACGATTATCTGGCAGGCTTCCGCAAGCTGCACATTATTCTGAAAAATGGAGCACTGTTTAGCGAGCATAAACTCCCCATGAACTCACCAGGCGGCACGGTAAGATGGAAGCATATACACTACCGCACCATCTTTAGCTCCGAAAGTGCGCCCTCACGCGCTATCGGAACCGCCATTGACATCACAGACCAAGTAACTGCTGAAAACAAGCTCAAGGAGTTCAAGCGCGCTCAAAAAGCAAAGCAGAATTAAGTCGAAAGTAAATTAATAATACTCAGCCCGACCGATTATTGATCGGTCGGGCTGAGTATTACTCCTCATTTACAATTTTGTTCCAAATGGCCAACATTCTCCTCTTTCGCTCTTATTTCCCCGTAATTGTCTCTTTGGGATATTTGCATCAATATTTTGTGTATTCACTAATGCCAATGCACAACATATTGAGTTTCTAAACAATATGGCAATAAAAACGTATAAAACCCAGTATAAAAGCAGAAAATCCATAACAATTTACCACTATATCTAGTTTTTTTTATAAATAAAAATGTAGCGCTAAATCTATGTACTTATGTAAAACCCAGAATAAATGGGCGCAAAGTATCCAATGGGTTAATTATATATCATTAAGTCTCCATATGAGATAGTTTTCAAATAATCATAATATTTTTGATTTTCAATATCTTGTACTCGCCTTCAAAGGCGTAAAAGTCCGTTTAAATACCGCTATTTCCCCTTGAGCCCGGTATCGGAAAGTAGTTTTTAGAAAAACTGAAGCATCTTAGTTTAATGCTCACAGTTGGAGAAAAATACAGCTTTGGATAATAAAACGCAAGCCTACGAATAAAGTGCATGTACTGCACACCAGTCGTAAGCTTGCAATTCATAACTATATGCTCAGAGAATGCTCAGAGAATGCTCAGAGAATACTCAAATACCGCTCTCCGGTATCCGGAAGCAACACAACTATGGTCTTGCCCTGCATTTCGGGTCTTTTCCCTATCTGTGCTGCAGCCTCCAGGGCAGCGCCCGAACTTATGCCGCAAAGCAAGCCTTCGGTTTTGGCAAGCTCCCGCATAGACTCATAGGCCTTGTCCTCATTGGCCAAAATAATCTCATCGTAAACTGTTCTGTCCAGCACCCCGGGAATAAAATTTGGGCCTATACCTTGAATTTTGTGTGGCCCCGCCTTACCGGCGGATAGCAAAGGTGACTTTTCCGACTCTACAGCAAATATCTTAACGCTCGATTTTTGTTCCTTTAAATATCTTCCTGCTCCTGTCAGCGTTCCCCCTGTGCCCACGCAGGACACAAATGCATCAACTTTTCCGTCAGTATCGCTCCAAATTTCCGGTCCGGTAGTTTTGTAGTGTACCCGCGCCGTAGCAGCGTTTTCAAATTGATCTGCAACAATGCTTCCGGGGGTTTCCTTGTGGATTTCTTCGGCTTTTTTTACAGCTCCCGCCATGCCCTCTGCGCCGGGGGTCAATATAATCTCTGCCCCGTAAGCGCTCATGAGCTTAATGCGTTCAACGCTCATTGTTTCGGGCATCACCAAAACCGCCCTATAGCCCAACACAGCCGCTACCGCAGCAATTCCAACGCCTGTATTACCGCTGGTGGCCTCAATAATCAAGCCTCCCGGAGAAAGATCCCCGTCCCTTTTTGCGTCCATAATAATCTCGTAGGCAACTCTGTCCTTAATACTGCCTGCAGGGTTCTGACGCTCAAGCTTTGCCAAAAGCCGCACCCCGGGGCAATGCCCGGAACCGTATTTGTTTAGCTCTACCAGAGGGGTATTTCCAATTAGTTCAGTAAAATCCTTAAATATATGCTCCATTTCGTCACTTCCCACCATTTTGTTGTGTTAAGGAGTTGAAAATACGCTGTTAAAAATGTATAATACTCTTATGTTATAATACTTTATTATATCTCTAATAACAATAGAGAAAAGAACTAAATTTGAAATCACCTGGTTTTTGGTATGCACAATTACCATTGCTGCCTGATTTCTATACTTCAAAAGGATGGAAACACCATGAAACGTACAAAAATCTCAGCCATCTATGCGGATGCCTCGGCCTTTACTGACAGGGAAATTACTGTTTGCGGTTGGGTGCGAACAATCCGAGACATGAAGAACTTCGCATTTATTGAACTAAACGACGGCAGTGCTCAAAAGAGCCTACAGGTTGTTTTTGAAAATAAATCTATTTCCAATTACACCGAAATCGTACACCAAAATGTAGGTGCTGCACTTATTGTTAAGGGTAATCTCGCCCTTACCCCCGAGGCAAAACAGCCCTTTGAGATGAAAGCCACAGACATTTTCGTCGAGGGTGTCTCCACTCCGGAATATCCCCTTCAGAAGAAGCGCCACAGTGTTGAGTATCTTCGTACCATTGCCCATTTACGGCCCCGAACAAATTTGTTTTCTGCGGTTTTTCGCGTGCGAAGCGTAGCGGCTGCGGCTATCCACGAGTTTTTCCAACAGGAGGGCTTCGTTTATGTGCACACTCCCATAATCACAGGTTCTGACTGCGAGGGCGCCGGAGAAATGTTTCGTGTAACAAACCTTGACCTGGAAAACCTGCCTAAGACCGACGACGGTAAGGTTGACTCTTCTCAGGACTTTTTCGGAAAGGTCACCAGCCTTACTGTTTCCGGTCAGCTCAATGCCGAGAACTTTGCAATGGCCTTTGGCGATGTTTATACCTTTGGCCCCACTTTCAGAGCCGAAGACTCCAACACACAGCGCCACGCCGCGGAGTTTTGGATGATTGAGCCGGAAATGGCCTTTGCAGATCTCAACGATTATATGGACAACGCAGAGACGATGATCAAGTACGTTATCAACACCGTTATGGAGCGTTGCCCCCAGGAGATGGAGTTTTTCAACTCCTTTGTAGACAAGGGGCTTGTTGAGCGTCTTAAGCATGTTGCAAATTCCGACTTTGGAAGAATATCCTACACCGAGGCCGTGGAAATCCTCAAGGAACACAACGGTAAATTTGAGTACCCCGTTTTCTGGGGTGCGGACCTACAAACCGAGCACGAACGATACTTGACTGAAGAGATATATAAAAAGCCTATTTTTGTAACAAACTATCCTAAAGAGATAAAATCCTTTTATATGCGTTTGGATGACGATGAAAGGACCGTTGCCGCGGCTGACTGCCTTGTGCCCGCCATTGGCGAAATAATAGGCGGCTCCCAGCGTGAGGAGCGACTGGAGGTTCTTGAAAAACGTATGGCCGAGCTGGGCTTGGAACCAAAGGATTATTGGTGGTATCTAGACCTTCGCCGTTATGGAAGCTGCCGTCACGCAGGCTATGGTCTTGGATTTGAGCGTCTTATAATGTATTTAACAGGCGTTTCCAACATTCGAGACGTATTGCCCCATCCTCGCACCGTTGGCACGGCGGAGTTTTAAGCCTTGCCTCCTATCAGCTTATATCGTCCGAAATATTGGAGGCATAAATGATTAAATCTTTAACAATTTTCGAAGTTTCCGAAATAATGAAAATTCCAACCCGTACTCTGCGTTACTACGATAAAATCGGCCTGTTAAAGCCCGCCTACGAAAACCCCGACGGAGGACGGGAAAAGTTATATAGTTATGGTCAGCTTGAGGCGCTTACCATTATTATGCTCTGCTCGGAAATGGGTATTTCCTCCCGGGAAATGAGGAGTATAGCCGCCCGGCAAGGCGCTAATACCTTTAACTATCTCATGGAGCAGGGTGAAAAGCTGGCAAGCGAAAAAATCGTAACTCTTAAAAACACCTTGCTGAGAATTCAAGACTTTAACGAGCAGGTGCAACGCATTAAGCTTAGCAATGCCAACAAGGGAATATACCGCCGTATGTTTGATGAGCGCTGTATTGCTATTTTGCCCTGTCAGGAGGATGATGACGAGGAGGAATTAAACCATAAATCCACTGAGCTTTACGCAAAAGCAATAGAAAAGGGTATTGCCCTTTCCTATCATGGTGGAGTTGTTGGTATTTCAAACGGCGAGAGTATCGGTTGGTTCGTTTTTCTAGAGGTACTGGATGAAAATATTGAGGACGACCTTATTCTGTGCCTTCCTCCAGGCAGCTACGACTGCCGCATTGTCCCTTATGCGGAAAATCGTGCCACATATATAGCGGGGACTTGCAGAGCGGAGGGCTATGACTTTCAAAAAGGCTCAGTGGTTGTTTTTTCTGAACTTTACGATTATCATTCAAACATAGAGAACAAAACGGAAATTCAGATTTATCTGAAAAAAGAAAAGAAGAAATAATAATTTTTACCTTAAAGAATCCTATAACTATATATAATAAAGGGGCACTCCTTTCTTAAAAGAAAGAAGTGCCCCTTTAGCTATAAAACAAGGGTATCAAAAACTATCCCATAGAAGAAAACTTATCCCTTTGGGATACTGCCAACAAATCGCAGCGATTATTAAACTCGTTATCAGCATGTCCCTTAACCCAATGGAAGGTAACTGTATGAATACCCAAAAGCCTATCCAGCTCCTGCCAAAGATCAACGTTTTTCAGCTCGCCGTCCTTGCGTTTCCAGTTTTTTGCCTTCCAATCCTGAAGCCATTTTTTGTTAATGGCGTTGGCAATATATTGGGAATCGGTATAAAGGTCAACTAAACAGGGTTCCTTAAGAGCCTGCAGAGCGGATATTACACCGGTAAGCTCCATGCGATTATTGGTGGTATTCTTCTCCCCGCCGGAAAGCTCGCGGGAAGAGTCCTTATACTGAAGGATGGCCCCCCAACCTCCGGGGCCCGGATTTCCGCTGCAGGCACCGTCGGTATATATAGTAACATGTTTCATATAATCTCCGTCTCGGATATTTTTTAAGAAAAAGGGCAGAGAAAATATCTGCCCTTTTGATTTTATTCAGCGCTGGTATCTGAGAAGGCTTCATCTTCCTTTGGAGCTTTCCGACCTTCGCCCTCGTCCATGGGATCCTGTTCCTCCTGGCCCTCGTCCATGGGAGCCTGTTCCTCCTCGCCCTCGTCCTTTTCTGTGCGAGCAAGAGAAATTACCTTTGCACCCCCGCCAACCCTCATTAAACGCACGCCCTGAGTGGTACGGCCGAGCATATTGATGGTGTCCGCTGCCATGCGAATAATTGTTCCGTCATCAGAGATAAGAAGGATGTCATCATTTTCATCCACCACCTTGATAGTCGCAACCTTACCGGTTCGCTCAGTGACATTATAGTTTTTAAGTCCCATGCCACCACGTTTTTGGGGAGTACCGTCGTTGCCGCGAAGGTATTCTTCAAGCTTTGTGCGTTTGCCATAGCCATTCTCCGTAACGGATAATAATGAACCTCCGGCACGGGCACGGGCAGCACCAACGCAGTAGTCCCCTTCACGGAGTCTTATGCCGCGGACGCCGACCGCGTCACGGCCCATGGGACGTATATCCGATTCAGCAAAGCAGATTGCCATACCGTCATGAGTGGCAATAAGGATTTTTTCATTGCCGTCAGTTTGACGTACGCTTATAAGCTGATCGCCCTCATCCAGATTCAGCGCACGGATACCGTTGTTGCGAATGTTCTTAAGGGCTTCCACCTTCATGCGCTTCACGGTGCCGTTGCGGGTTATTAGCACCAGATATTTGCTGGCCTCCTCAAAGCTTCGGCAGTGAATCATGGTATTGACCTTTTCGCCCTGATCTATTTGCAGAAGGTTAATAATATTGGATCCCTTGGCTGTGCGTGATGCCTCAGGGATAAGATATCCCTTCTTGCGGTAGACCTTACCGCTGTCGGTGAAGAACAGAATAAAATCATGGCTGGAGGCGGTGAACACGGTTTCAACGTAGTCCTCATCCCGCAGACTTTGAGCGGAAATGCCCTTGCCACCCCTACGCTGGGCGCGATAGGTATCGGCGGGCAGGCGCTTAATATAGCCGGCGTGAGTGAGCGTATAAACGCACTCTTCCTCGTCAATCAGGTCTTCTATATCAATTTCGTCCTCAACATCTTGGATTTCGGTACGGCGATCATCGCCGTATTTTTCGCTGATGGCTACAAGCTCTTCCCTAAGAACAGCCTTTAGCATATCTTCAGAGGCTATTAATCTGTTATAATACGCAATCTTTTCTTCTAACTCTCGATATTCGTTTTCCAGCTTTTCTTTTTCAAGGCCTTGCAAACGCTTAAGCTGCATGTCAAGGATCGCTTGAGCCTGAACATCGGAAAGACCGAAACGCTGCATTAGGTTATACTTGGCATCATCATAGCTTTCGCGGATAATCTTGATAATGGCGTCAATATTTTCCTGGGCGATGAGAAGCCCCTCCAACAGATGGGCACGCTCCTGAGCCTTCTTAAGCTCAAACCGGGTGCGGCGGATGATGATCTCCTCCTGAAAGGCCAGATACTCATCAATGATATGCCTCAGAGAAAGGATCTTGGGCTGGGACTGGTTGTTTATAAGAGCCAGCATGTTTACAGCAAAGGTTGCTTGAAGCTGGGTCTGAGCAAACAGCCTGTTTAGCACCACCTGTGGGTTGGCGTCCTTTTTTAGTTCTATTACCACTCTCATACCATTGCGGTCGGTTTCGTCACGCAGGTCGGAGATGCCTTCTAGGCGCTTGTCCTTCACCTGTTCGGCAATATTTTTAATAAGCTGGCGCTTGTTGACCTGATAGGGCATCTGGGTAATGATGATGCGTAAACGATCCTTGCCGAAGTTTTCTATTTCATGGCGGGCCCGAATAACAACTCTGCCGCGGCCGGTGGCGTATGCGGCACGGATACCGCTGCGGCCCATGATTATACCACTGGTCGGGAAATCCGGACCTTGAATATGCTCCATTAAATCAGATAAGGTGGCCTCAGGATTATCAAGGACACAAACACAGGCGCCGATTACCTCCCGTAGGTTGTGGGGGGGGATATTCGTAGCCATACCCACAGCGATGCCGGAGGAACCATTAACCAACAGGTTGGGGAATCTAGAGGGCAAAACCTTTGGCTCCTTGCGGCTCTCGTCAAAGTTCGGTTCCCAGTTAACGGTGTCCTTATCAATATCCCGAAGCATTTCTGAGGAAATTTTGGACATACGGGCTTCGGTGTAGCGGTAGGCTGCCGGGGGATCGCCATCGATGGAGCCGAAGTTGCCGTGACCGTCAACCAACATATATCGCATAGAAAAGTTCTGAGCCAAGCGAACCATGGCATCGTATACTGAATCGTCGCCGTGGGGGTGATAGCGGCCCAGCACGTCACCCACGCAGGTGGCTGACTTTTTGAAGGGTTTATCGGCAGTAAGACCGTCCTCATACATGGCGTAGAGGATGCGGCGATGCACCGGTTTAAGACCATCGCGAACATCCGGAAGGGCGCGGCCAACAATTACGCTCATGGCGTATTCGATGTAGCTGGCTTGCATTTCTTTAACCAGCTCGGATTCTGTTATTATCTGTTCCGGAAAGGCTATATCCTCCGGCTTATAATCTCTGTTATGTCCCATGTGGAGTCACTTCCTTATATGTCAAGATTGACAACATATTTTGCGTTTTGCTCTATCCATTCCTTACGGGGTTCCACCTGCTCGCCCATTAAGATGGTGAAAATCTCATCGGCCTTTATAGCATCGTCCAAAGTTATGCGGCGCAGTGTACGGGTTTCAGGATCCATGGTGGTTTCCCAGAGCTCATGCGGGTCCATTTCGCCAAGGCCCTTG
>CAZNUD010000037.1:0-15864 GCA_964576195.1 uncultured Oscillospiraceae bacterium
TGAACTGGCCTTGGGCGGCACAAGCAAAGAAAAATTTGAGGAGCAATATGAAAAGGAGGAGTTTTATCTCCCCCGCTCGCCTGAATGCAGACTTCACTGCATGATTATATCCCCCGCCCCGGGCACCGGCTCCTTCCCCGACGGGAGGCCTCGTGTGGCGGTAATAGTCCACGGCTTTACCTACACCCTTTTCGGCAGCATGAAATACGTGGACATTTTCCGGTCCCTGGGCTTTATCTGCCTGGTGTATGACCAGCGAAACCATGGCAAGTCCAGCAAATGCGTTAGCACCATGGGCTGGCGTGAAAAGGACGACCTTGCCGCCGTTTGCGCCTGGGCAAGGAAACGCTGGGGGACAGACTGCGTTTTGGGTACCCATGGGGAATCTATGGGTGCGGCCTGCGTAATGCTTCATGCTCCCGGCGACCCAAAGCTTGCCTTCGTAATTGAAGACAGCGGCTACAGCGACCTTAGCCGCCAGTTGGTCTTTGCTATGAAAACCACTTATCACCTGCCCCGCTTCCCTTTTCTCACACTGGCGAGCATGTTCACCGCTTTGCGCGGTGGTGTAAAGTTTTCCCGGGTAAAGCCTGCCGAGGCTGTCGCAAATTGTCCCGAAGAGCTTCCTATGCTGTTTATTCACGGCGAGGGCGACGATCTGGTGCAGGTGGGCATGGTTCTGGAAAATTACTGCGCCAAACGGGGCAAAAAGGCCCTTCATCTGTTTAACCAGTTCGGTCATGCCCAAAGTTGGTTTTCTCACCCCCGAGAATATGCAAGCCTTGTGGAGCGCTTTTTGCGGGATAATGAGGTCATATAAAAAACCAGGCCTTTGGACTTAGATAATAAGCACGGATAAAAACGCTGCTTATTATCTAAGCCCAAAGGCCTAATTAATTGATTTAGCCTCAAGGCCCCTTATAGGTCTTCTGCATTACTCATTGATACATTTAAAGCTCAGCAAGCACATCCTCAACGCTGGCGCAGGTTCTGCTGTACCGCTGTCTAATTTCTTCTGCAGCGCTTTCCATAATTATCGGATACCCGACAATATCCAGCATAGGTAAATCATTAAAGTTATCACCAATGGCCATAACTTCTGACAGGGAAATGTCCAGTTCTTTACAAAGCTCCATAATGCCGGTTCCCTTATCAGATGCTGTTATATCCAGCCATCTTTGTCCGGACACAGAAACGTTTAAGCCGTTGCCCCACTTAGCATCAAATTCACGCATGTAATTTATTGCGCCGTCAGGGCAGCATGCAGTTACCTTAAGCATATCCTCTGTTATCTGGCTTAAATCCGAAATTTTTCGCATATTATAGCCTATTCCAGTTAAATGTTCTGTAAGGTCCGTGGTTTGGGGGCAAATATAATCTGTGTCTGCACCGCCTACGTTTAAATCCAGTCCCTCTCGTGAAAGTATATAGTTGCATATACTCTCCGCAACATCCCGCTCTATGGGTGTTTTGGACAAAACATCTGCCGATGCGACACTGCCGGAATAGGGTCTGTATATGATCGCCCCATTGTTGCATATGAAGTAGATTCTGTCAGCAAATGTCTCCGCAAGAATGCGCAAACTTCTATATTGCCTCCCACTGGCCAGGCAAAAGATAAGTCCTTTGTTGTATAGCCTTTCTATTTGCTCAAACACCTTCGGACTGATCTTCTTTTCTCCGGATTTCAGTAGTGTTCCATCAATATCACACGCTACAAGTTTAACCATTTAATCTTCCTTTGTAAGTCTTATAACAGACGAATAATAACATCGGTTAGCAAAATTTAGTATGCTTTTTATCGGCAACCAACTCTTTAGCCGCCTGAACAATGTCATCAGCGGACATGCGGAACTTTTCCATAAGGAATCTCTGGTCGCCAACTTCCCCGAAGTGGTCACGAGAGCCTATGCGTTTCATGGGAACAGGGAACCGCTCTCCCAGCGCCTCCGCCACCGCAGAGCCAAGTCCGCCGATTATATTGTGGTTTTCCGCTGTAACTATCGCCCCTGTTTTTTTTGCGCTATTTATTACCAGCTCCTCATCCAGAGGCTTGATGGTAAACATATCTATTACCTCGGCACTTATGCCCATGGCAGCAAGCTTATCCGCAGCAACAATTGCCTCAAAAACCTCAATACCCGAAGCTATGAGAGTAACGTCGCTGCCCTCGGCTATAACAACGCCCTTGCCAATCTCAAATTCCTGATCCGCCCAATAACAGGTCTTCTTGGACTTTCTCGGAAAACGGATATAGGTCATGCCGTAATCCTTTGCTGCCCTCTCTAAAACAAAGGCCAAAAGGCTTGGCTCTGCAATATCAAAAATCTTTATTTCCGGAAAGGCACGAAAAACCGCAATATCCTCTAGAGGCATATGGGTTCCGCCGTTTGCCTCGGCACTCACCCCCGGGTCTGAACCGATTATATTTACGTTTGCCTTGTTATAGCAGCCGGACAAAAATACCTGATCGGCACAGCGTCTTGTTGCAAAGGTGCCAAAGCTGTGGACAAAGGGGATTTTACCTTTAACGGACATTCCCGCAGCAACGCCCATCATATTTGCTTCCATAATGCCTATATTAATAGCCTGCCCCGGTCTTTCCTTTAAAAGCTTCGTTGTTCCTATAGCTCCCCCCAGGTCTGCCTCAAGGTAAACAACGTTGGGATCCTTTTCCATAAGCTTACGGAGTGTTTCTGAAAAGACCTTCCGCAGTTCAGTTTCACCTGTTTGAATTAGTCCCATTTCAGCACCCCCTTATCTGTTCACGTTTTTTCTCCAGCTCTCGCAAGGTCTCAGCCAGATCGTCACCACTCACCGGAACGGAATGGCAGTTTTTCATTTGCTCATATTTCCTTACCCCCGCACCCTTTATAGTGTGCAGAACTACGACCGAAGGTTTCCCTTTTTCACTTTTGGCTGAAATAATTGCTTCATACACCTGTTGGGTATCATTGCCATTTCTAACGCTGATGACATTAAAGCCAAAGGACTCAAATTTTTGTTCAATGCTTCCCAGGCCGCAAATCTCATCCGTGGTTCCGTCCAGTTGCTTGCCGTTTGCATCCACAAAGGTTACTAAATTACAAAGATTCTGGTGCGCGGTGAAAAGGGCGAATTCCCATATCTGTCCCTCATTAAGCTCACCGTCACCCACTATCAGATAAGTATAATTTTCTTGCCCATCGAGCTTATCGGCAAATGCCGCTCCTGCGGCAAGAGATGCACCCTGCCCCAGGGAGCCGGTGGTAAGATCCACTCCGGGAGTTTTTAGTCTGTCTGTGTGACTGGGTAGTATTGTTCCGTTTTTATTTAGTGTAAGCAGCTCCTCCATGGGGAAAAACCCCTTAAGAGCCAAAGCCGCATAGAGAGCCGGCCCCGCATGCCCCTTTGATATAGCAATATAGTCCCGATCCTTTTTCTTGGGGTTTTGAGGATCTATATCCATAAGTTCTCCATAGAGCACAGCAAGGGTGTCGGCTATTGACAGAGAGCCGCCCACATGGCCGCTGCCCTTAGATGCTATAGCGCGCATGACGCTCTCTCTTATGTCTATTGCAAACAAGTCTATCTTCTTTTTATCAAAGCCCATTTAATTCACCTTTATTTTAAAGCGTTTGCCTTCATCAGATCTTTAAGTCTCGGATATAAGCCACGGTAAATATCATATCTGTGGCGGTAGATTTCCGTGTTCCCAAGATCCGGTTCATAACGCTTTTCCTTATACCTCACCTGAGAGGCGCAAGCCTCTGAAGCCGACGAGAAAATTCCTGCTCCTATACCTGCAACTATACACGCTCCCAAGCTCGCCTGCTCGTTCTCTTCTGTCACAATTACTTCCTTTTCAAAAATATCTGCCTGAATTTGCAGCCAGAGCGGACTTCTCGCGCCGCCGCCGCAGGCAACCACAGTGTGGTTTTTAACTCCGCAGCCTTCAATAACACTTTCTGCGTCCTTAAGGGCAAAAATAACCCCCTCCAGGACAGCCCTGCTTATATGCCGTTTATCATGAATGTGCTGCAGCCCAAAGAACATACCTGTTGCGTTAAAATCCATATGAGGGGCCCGCTCTCCACCCAAATAGGGCAGGAATATTACTCCCTCGCTTCCGGGCTTTATCTGCTCAGCCAAGGCATCAATCCCGCCGTAGTTTATCTTATCGTCAAGAATGTTCTTTTTCAGCCACCTCAGCGAAAGGCCTCCGGACAAAATGGCCCCCGCCAACGCATACGAGCCTTCTACGGCATTGCAGAATTCCTGCATCCGAAGTTGGGAATCATATCTGTCCTCAGCCGAATAGCAGTTATAGTTTGCCCCCGTCCCTATGTTGGCAGCGCTAATTCCCTCTGCACATATTCCGCAGCCCAGCAGTAAAGCCGCCAGATCTCCGGAGCCGTAAACGACCTTTGTTCCCGGGGGAAGGCCTGTTTCCCGAGAAGCCTCAGAAGTGACTTCTCCCGCTATTTCAGCGGATTCGTAACACTGGGGAAATATCTCTCTGTCAAGCCCGCATTTTTCTAAAAACTCGTACTGCCACTGTCTTCTTGTTAAATCAAATCCCGTCATTGAGGACGCATCAGACACATCTGTTCCCACAGTTCCCGTAAGCTTCATGCGTATATAATCCTTTGGTGCGCAGACCTTGTGAATTTTCGCATAGAGTTCGGGGCGCTCCTCTTTCATCCAGAGCAGTGAAGGGAATCCATAGCCAGTGAAAACCTGGTTGTGCAAAAGCCTTGCAAGCTCTTCCTTAGAATAGCCATTATTAATTTTTTCAACATGACGTTTTGACCGCTGATCGACCCAGATTATTGCAGGTGCAACCGCTTTGTTTGCTTCATCCAGTGCTACCACACCGTGCATCTGACCGGAAAAACCAATGACCTGGATAGCATCAAACTCACGCCTGTTCCGCTGCCGCATTTTTGCGAGCACTTCTTTAAGTGCCCTCCACCAGTCTTCAGGGTTTTCCTCGGCATATCCGATCTCAGGGATAACTATATCGTATCCCGCCCCCTCCGAAAAAAGGCAGCCTTTTTCAGTGTCCAGCAGCATAGCCTTCAGGCTTTGGGTTCCAACGTCTATTCCTAGAATAATGGCCATAATCATTGCTCCTACGAATAAATTTGTTTAAAAGCAGCCTTTGCTTACAACGCTGCGCCTTGTTTAAAGCTTCTTCCATAGGCGTCAGCCGTCTTAATAGCCGCGGCAACTGTTTCCGTGCTAACATCAAAGGGCATATTATCCCAGCAGCTATTCATCGACGCGAGAGCTATGGCTTTAATATTCTCCTCCGTGTTTTCCACTTGCAAGTCTTCCAGACATATGGGCAGTCCAACCGAAACGCAGAAGGACAGCACCTCATGAAGCTTCTCAGTGGGTGCGCACTCGGCAATGAGCTGCACGATACAGCCGAAGGCAACCTTCTCTCCGTGCATGGTCTTTTTGCCCTCAGGCAGAATTGTTATGCCATCGTTTATGGAATGTGCTCCGGAGGTGGCGTTGTTTTCAAAGCCAAGACCGCTCAGTAGTATATTTGCTTCAATAATATTTTCCAGCGCCTCTGTAACAACATTATTATCACAGGCAAGCTTTGCCGCCACGCCGTATTTCATCAGGGATTCATAGCAGGTCCGAGCGATAGCCTGTCCGGCGAGTGTCTGCTTAAGTCCTCCATCCATGTGATAAACAAGGTTTGGCGTATTGGACTTTTTTGTTGACTCGGCTTCAATGAGCGTGGCCAGTGCGTCGCCCATTCCCGATACCAAAAGTCTTGTGGGTGCCTCAGCAATTATCTTGCTGTCTACAACCAGAATGCTGGGACTATGGTCATAGAAGAACTCACCTTCATGCGAGCCGTCCTCACGGTAGATAACAGAAAGCGAGCTTGTCGGTGCATCAGTAGAGGCAGCAGTGGGGACTATCACAAAGCGAATACCCAGCTTATAGCTAACAGCCTTAGCAACGTCTATGGTTTTCCCTCCTCCAATACCTAGAACGACCTGCGGCATAAGAGGTCTTATTTCCTCAGTGTGAGCGTTGATCAGCTCCATGGTTACTTCACCACTAAAAATGAAGGTGTTAAGCTGATGCCTGCCATCGTCATATATTCCTCTGAGTTTTTCTGAAACAGACTCATAGAAAAAGCTGTCAATAAACGCAACAACACGCTTTCCCAACTTGTCAGTATAGGATTTAATGTTATCCAGTTCTCCCGGCCCTTGAACGTAGCGCTCCGGTGAGCACCAGCCCCTTGAAAACTTTGAATTCTGAGACATCTTCTTTGCCCTCCATTTCTATGCTGTGTCAGTCCTTAAAGCACTTAATAAGAACCTTGCCGTTTTTCGCGTAAAGCCTGCTTTCGAATACTGACTGAATATCATCCAGAGGCACTATATCTGTAATCAGGTCATCAACCTTTACTATACCGGCTGAGAGAAGCCTTCCGGCCTTTTCAAAGGCATTTGGATTAACAAAAGAGCCTTTGATGGTAAGTTCCTTTTTAAACACGCTAAAGGGCTTTAGACTCATAACATCGTCAGGCGCAGTCAGCCCGAAAAGCATGACGGTCGCGCCCTTACCGGCGTGCTCCACAGCATATTCAGCCGTGCTGGTCAGTCCCGCGCAGTCGATTACCTTTTCAATGTTTTTAACTCCGTTTTTCTTTAAAACAGCCTCCGTGTCGTCTTTGGTGGGGTCTATGCAAATGTCGGCACTTAAGTCTGCAGCCTTTTGTCTGCGACTGTCATTTGGTTCCACAGCAATAATTTGCGCAGCTCCTGCGTATCTTGCTAGCTGCAGCATTATCATTCCGATGTTTCCCGTTCCGATTATCATAACGGTGTCTCCGATCTTTATATCGGTAAGGTCCGTTCCATGCAGGCAGCAAGAAAGCGGTTCGGTCATGGCAGCAGCCTCATAGCTTACATTTTCCGCAACGGGAAATACAAGCTCCTCCGGCACCGTAACATATTCGGCAAATCCGCCATCGGCAGCGGTGCCAAGACCTACCATGTTTTCGCATAAATGTTTCTTGCCGTTGGCGCAGAAGTAGCACTTTCCGCAGTAGGAATTGGGGTCTACAGAAACCCGTTGGCCGGTCTTTACATTTTTTACCTTCGCGCCCACCTTAACAACATCCCCTGAAAGCTCATGACCCAGAATAACAGGAGGACTTACCTCTGCCGATCCCTTAGCTCCTTCAAAAATGTGCACATCAGTGCCGCAGATGCCGCAATAGCGTATTTTTATCATTACGTCGTATTCATCCGGCTGCTTTTCTGGAACCTCTTCAACTATAAGCTTGTGCTTTTCATAAAACCTTGCAGCTTTCATTGTATTCCTCCTATGGGCTAAGTTATCAGTTTTTCTTCTGTTTATCCGTAAGAACCTGCATTAAAACAGCTATAATGATTATAAGGCCCTTAATAATCTTCTGGGGATAGGCCGGAATTGCCATTAAGTTCATAATATTGCCGATAAGCGCAAGAATAAGCGCACCAACAACTGTTCTTAAAACAGAACCCTTACCTCCCGCAAGACTGGCTCCTCCTATGACGCAGGCAGCGATCGCGTCAAGCTCCTGCCCCTCTGCAACGGTGGAGTTGCCCACACCGGATCTTGCAGCAAGAAAAATTCCAGCCGCGGTTGCCAGCATTGCGCTGATGATATAAACGGACATTACATAGCGCTTTTCTCTGATTCCGGAGAGCTTTACTGCCTCGGCATTGCTTCCGGTGGCGGTCACAATTCGCCCATAGGCGGTGTAGCTGCCAATAATTGCAAATATGATAACAATACCAAGCGTAATAAAGATAATAGGATATCCGTAGGCCTTGTCCGTCAGTACATTAAGAGTTCCGTTAGGAAGATTTATAGGAGTTGCGTTGGTTATTGTATAGGCTATCCCTCGGGCTATGGTCATAACAGCCAAGGATGCAACAAAGCCCTGAAAGTTCAGATAGGCAACGATTGCCCCGGTAAAAGCACCCATTACAGCGCCAATCGCAAGGGACACCATGCCCGCAACCGGCCATGAAAAGCCGCTGTTTACCATCAGCACCGCTGTAAGAGAAGAACCCACAGCCATAACAGAACCAACGGACAGATCAATGCCGCCGGTCAGTATCACCATCAGCATGCCAACGGCCACAAGGATGGGCGCGCATTGCTGCAGCAGAATATTTCGCAGATTTACCAGCGAAAAAAACTTATCAGATGCGAAGCAGCAAATAAGAAACAATACTAAAAAAACAATATATGTATTGTTCTTTAGTAAAAACTTTGTAATTTTGTTTGATTGTCCCGCTTTTATCATTGTTTTGCGACCTCCTTCATTGCAAGCTCGATTATGTTCTCCTCAGACAAGCTTTCCTTGGGAAGCTCCCCTGTGATCCTTCCCTGATGCATGACCATTGCTCGGTCGCACATACCTATGATTTCCGTCATCTCAGAGGATATCATAATGATTGCAATGCCTTGTTCTGCCAGCTTATTCATTATGTTATATATTTCAATCTTTGCGCCCACGTCTACTCCTCTGGTGGGCTCATCAAAAACCATACACTTACAGTCGGAAGAAATCCACTTGGCGAAGGCTATTTTTTGTTGGTTCCCTCCGCTGAGGCTACTCACATCATGCTCAATAGAGCCATATTTTGTTGATATCTTTGAGAGTAAGTCTATAACGTATTTTTCTTCATACTTTCTTTTCAGAAAGCCCTTTTGTGTTATTTTGTGAATCGAGGCCATTGTTGTGTTTATCCGTATGCTCTGATCAACAATAAGCCCCATGGTTTTACGGTTTTCGGAAAGATAGCCTAAGCCATGCTCAATAGCACACTTGGGGTCCTTAAACTTAACATTTTTTCCTAGCAGTGTAATTTTTCCCGAGTCCATTTTATCGGCTCCAAAAATCGCTCTCATTGCCTCAGAGCGGCCCGAGCCTACCAGTCCGCTAAAGCCGAGGATCTCTCCGCTTCTAACCTCAAAGCTCACATCCTGTACTTGACTTCCTGCATATAAATGCTCCACCTTCAGAACAAGGTCGCCGATTTTAGCTTTGCGTTCCGGGAACATTTGGGTCAGCTCTCTGCCGATCATGAGCTTTACCAGCTCCTTTGATGTAACATCCTTAACGACCCTTGTACCCATATAGCAGCCGTCCTTTAGCACAGTTACGTTATCGCAGATTTCAAATATTTCCTCCATATGATGTGAGATAAATATAATACTGACGCCCTTTTTCTTAAGAGCGTTAATTACCTTGAAGAGTTTTCCGATCTCCGCCACCGTTAATACAGCGGTGGGTTCATCAAGAACAAGTATTTTTGCGTTTCTTGTTAAGCATTTGCAGATTTCAACCACCTGCTGATGGGCTACGCTTAAATCTCCCACCTTAGCCGTGACAGGGATATCCCCAAAGCCCAAATCCGTTAACTGCTGATTTGCGTCTAACCTAAGCTTTGTCCAGTTAATAAATGCCTTGTTGCCGGCAAGCTTATCCAAATAAATATTTTCGGCAACACTTAAGTCGGGAGCTAGCATGAATTCCTGATAAATAACCGCTATACCCAGCTTTTTCGCGTCCAAAGGCGAGTTTATGCTCACCTTTTCCCCTTCAACGAGTATTTCTCCGGCGTCTTTGGTATATGCGCCTGACAGGATCTTTATAAGGGTTGACTTTCCTGCGCCGTTTTCTCCAACAAGCGCATGTATCTCTCCCTTTTTCACCCTTAGTGAAATGTCCTTGAGAACACTAATACCGTTAAACTGCTTGCATATATTTTGCATTTCGAGTTGATAGCTATGTTCTTCCATGTTGTCACCTCTGCCACTTTATGGTGAATGTTAATGATATATCTGCCCGCCGTGTCCAAATTTTAATATCGGCGGGGTTTAGCGGAATTATACGCTAAACCCCGCCGACGGACAGTTAGTGTTTATACGAGTCTGCTATTTCTTTGTTTAACTAAATAATGTAGCTCAAACGGGCAATTGATTTAGAAACCGAAATCGTAGTGCTCGTCAACGTTATCCGCAGTAACTGCAACAGCCTCGGTCATGGTGATGTCCTCATAGCTGGCAGGATCCTTACCATCAACAAGGATTTCCTTAGCAATCTCCATTCCCAGTCCACCGATCTTGGAGGGGCTGTTCTCGCCGATTGCCATGATGGATCCGGCCTTGATGTAGTCATAGCCGTCCTTGCTGCCGTCTGCTGCGCTGATGAGCTTGACGGTGCCGTCCTTGCCATAGGTGATGTTTGCGTTTTCAAGTGCAGTGATTGCTCCGATAAGCATGGAGTCGTTTTCACCAAGGACGAGGTTTACGTTGGGGTTAGCTGTAATAAGGTCTTCTGCAGCCACTAGACCTTCGTCGATAGTCCAGTTGCCCCAGCCCTGACCGGTAATTTCAAACTTCGCTGCCTCGTTTTTGGCCTTGCCGGTGCTCACGATAGAGGCTTCCATTTCGCCAGCGGCGTTCCATGCTTCCTCTTCGGTGCAGCCGGTGCGCTGCATGATGATTCCAGCCATCAGACCTTCACGTCTCTGCTGACCAGCAATGGAACCGGTGTTTCCGCTAAGGAGAATAGCACTGATTTCATAGTCGGCTTCGAGGGTTGAGGCGTAGTACTTGCCAACGGCAAGACCGTTCTGCTCGTTGTCGGAATAGATGGTGGTGACCTGCATTGACATGTCATCAACACCTGAGTCAAGGTTTATAACCGGAATATCTGCGTCACTGGCAACCTTTTGGCTGGCAGTAGCTGCACTGGGGTCAACACAGTCAAGGAATATCAGGTCAACACCTGCAGCAACTAGAGTTTCCATGTTTTCAAGTTCTTTGGATGTGTCGTTTCCGGAATCCAGAACCGTGCACTTCCAGCCGAGTTCATCACAAGAGGCCTTTACGCCGTCACCAATACTTGCATAGTATGAACCGTTTGTGGTGCGAAGAGCAAAGCCGACGGAGAATACCTTGTCGGTACTATCAGGAGTATCTCCCTCTACGTTTGCGCCAGGTGTGGGCTCCGACGTTTCCTTGTTACCGCATCCCGCAAACAAAGCTAAAAGCATCATGCAGGAGAGTAGCAGACAAATAAACTTTTTCATTTTTACCTCCGATTTTTTTGTTCTTAATATTGTTAAGCCATTTCTGGTCATAACCAAGTTTTGAGAAATTAGAGGGTTCTTGATTGTGTTGATTGTTTTTGATTGTTTCGCCACGCCTTTTATACGGTCATCTTAACAAATTTGGCCCCCAAATGTCAATATGCATTAATATGTTTTACCTATTTTCGTTTTTTTGAATATTTTTTTGGTAATTGTGCGATACATTCAATCACAAGCAATCATTTTCGCTAACATTGTTAGCCATTTTTGCTTTTTTAATTGACACGGTAGTATATATTGTTTATAATTATAGCAAAATATGTTATGTGCTTATTAGCATAATAGGAGGGCAGTCCATGAGCGGAGGGCGATTACTAACCTATACTGAGCGGGAGGCAGCTATACTTGATTATTTGGCAGAGCGTAGCATTGCAACAACCGCGGAAATCTGCCAGCTTCTGTCTGCATCACCAGCCACTATCAGGCGCGACTTCACAAAAATGAGTCAAAACGAACTGATCATCAGGTCACACGGATGTATCCAGTTGGCCGAAAAAACGCCGCAATCTCCAATTACTCAACGGCTCTCAATAAACAACGCAATGGACGAGGAAAAAGCCCGAATAGCAAAATTTGCCTCTACCTTTGCAAAGGAAGGCGACTGCATATTTATTGGCGCAGGAAAAACCTGCAACCTTTTCTCTAATTACATAAAAGATGTTGGTCACCTGACCGTTGTGACCACTAACATAACGGTAGTGCTGGAGCTGGTGTTCTGTCCAAACATATCTCTGGTGCTTCTGGGCGGAGATGTTAAGGTGGGAACAAACTTTATCGAAACCATTTCCCTTGACTCAGAAATTGAAAAGGATCTGGGTTCACTTTACTTTGATAAATCTTTTATTACAGTGGACGGCATTCATCTAGACAGTGGCTATACAATTAAAAACAGGATGCAAATTCCGCTGTATTCCCGCCTTATAAATGCCTCTAAAGACTTTTTTGTTTTTGCGGATAGCTACAAGTTCAATAAGCACGCCTTTGTACCCGTGTTTGAAATTAACCAGATAGACAACATTATTACAACGTCCAAAACCTCCAGCATATATCTGGATTATTATCAAACACACGGCAAAAACCTTTATCTTGCTTAATGCAAACCCCTAAATAAATTGAAAGGATCTCTTCCTATGAAAGAAGCTGATAGTCTGTTTCTCGGTCTGCAACATATTGGCATACCCACTGCAGATTTGGAAAAAACAATTGCATTTTATCACCAATTTGGTTTTGAGATTCAGTGGAGCAAAGATAGCAGTGAAACCGACAAGGTGGCTTTTTTGCGTTGCGGAAGCTGCGTAATTGAAACCTATCTTACAAAAGAACCGGCAATTATTAACGGAGCGGTGGACCACATTGCAATAGACGTGTCCGACATTAACAAAGCCTACGATTACGCCGCCTCTCTAGGCTACACGGCAATAGAAAATCAAATTACTTACCTGCCTTTTTTCTCAAACGGCGTTAAATACTTTACGATTAAGGGTGTAAACGGCGAAAAGATCGAATTCAATCAAAAATTGTAAACCACTGGAAAGGAACACCGAAATGAGCACTAAAAACGTAATAACGAATGTCCAGCTTGAGAAGCCTCTTTCAAAGTACATTGATCACACTTTACTTAAGCCGGATGCCAGCGAAGAACAGATAAGAGAGCTTTGCAATGAGGCGCTGAAATATGACTTTGCCTCCGTTTGTGTTAACTCCTGCAATACACATCTGGTCTCCAGCATGCTTAGGGGCAGCAATGTAAAGACCTGTTGTGTAGTTGGTTTCCCCCTGGGCGCTATGCTTACCGAAGCAAAGGCTTTTGAGGCCAAAGTCTCCATTGAAAGCGGTGCACAGGAGATAGATATGGTGATTAATGTTGGAGCTCTTAAAGCCGGGAACCACGAATTTGTGCAGCAAGATATTGCCGCGGTCGTTGCAGAGTGCAAGGGCAAGGCACTTTTGAAGGTAATTCTTGAAACCTGCCTGCTCTCCAGCGATGAAATTGAGATTGTAAGCAAGCTTGCAAAGGACGCGGGTGCAGATTACGTAAAAACCTCCACCGGCTTTTCCTCCGGCGGCGCCAAGGCGGAGGACGTCGCCCTTATGCGCAAGACCGTAGGTTCAGGCTTGGGCGTTAAAGCCTCTGGCGGAATTCGAGATCTGGGCGCAACACTGGAAATGATCAAGGCCGGCGCCAGCCGCATCGGAGCATCATCAGGAGTAAAAATTATTGAGCAGGCAAGTCAGTCTGTCTAAGTATAATTAAAAACCAGCCGCTTACTTGCTTTTTAATCAAGTAAGCGGCTGGTTTTTCAAAGCTTAGCCTATCTATATTAAGTTAGATGAGGCGGTTTGCTCTTGCGGTAGCAGTCCGTTTTTTACAACAGGCAAAACAAAATATAGACAAATATACCTAGCACTAAAAGAATAGATGTAAGGCAGCCGCCGTTTGACGATGGTTTCCGTCCACCTCCGCCACCCTTTTGGGATTCATTGAAGGCCTGGGTATAATGCACATAGCCGTCAAGTCCTTTGCCATATGGGCCAAAATCTCCGAACATAAACACCCCTCCAAAGTCAGTATCATAACTGATAATTTGACAAAAACAATGCAATTTCTTCTAAATACAATGTATCAGGTCTTTATATTACACCTGAACCTCTTGTGAATAATGGGACCCCTCTTGCACTACTCAAAGGCGGGATCAAACAGTCTTAATATATCTCCCCCAATATTAAAAATATCCGTGATTGATATTCGCGTACCGTCCGTGAGGACAACAACATTTTCATACTCATCAATCTTTTTAACGCTTCCTGTGGCAGTCACATACTTACCGCCGGATTTCCGTTTATCTGGCACGAAATAAGTGAAGACCGCTTCCGGGTGGTCATCTATCTGCTCGGATAGCATTAGAAGGCGCTGGCTGAGTGCCTCCTTTTGAGACTCGTCCAGTTCTATGCGTTCATCTGTCAGGCGGGCGGTTTCCGCAACGGCGGCATCATAGCCGATTAGTGCTGCGAAGGGGGAAAACTGAGCCGCGCGGTCATGGGCAGACATTTGGGGTCTGGTGCCCGACACATGGTGGGGGAGATTTATTATATCGTCATAATTGCCGCTCATGCCTTATGACCTCCTATCCGCTTGTTGCGGTCTATGGTGGTTGCGCCCTCTTGCAGATTCATGCCCTTGAGAATGGCATTTTTTCCGTATTTCTTCTTGATGTTCAGGATGGTCTCCTGGGTGCGGCGTTCACGCTCCAAAGCGGCATCTTCCTGGGCGCGCTTCTTGTCCTCTGCCTCGTAATCCATAAATAGATTAAGCTGCTCCCCGCCGATATTTGTCTCAACTGAGACTTCATCAACTACTTGGTTCGCCGTGAGATGGACGCGGCGAATTAAAAGGTTTTCATCAAGAATTCTATCGTAAAGCCCCATAACTACATTCATAATAAGTCGTGCGGAGGAGGTCTGTCGGTCGAGATTTGCCGTACCGTGAGCGTGCTTGGGAATCTTTCTGCCATAGTAGTCGGTGGTGACCTCTCCTTTATAGCTCTGACTCCTTTTAGGGTCCATTAGATTTTCAATATCGTAGCCGATGGTAAGAACTATTTGGTTGGTAACAAGCCCCTTATCCACAAGGTCGAGGGCTAGAAGCTCGGTCATTTCGCGGACAATGAGCTTTCCCTTTTCAAAATCGTAAGGGCATTGCAGCACCTGTCCGGAGCTTATGCTGTTGGTGCTGGGCTTATATGCCTTTATATCGGAAATGGTGCAGGGCTCCCGGCCCCAAGCGTGGTCAATTAAAAGCTCGGCATTTATGCCAAAAAGCCTATATAGCAAGTCCTCGTTCTGCAATGAGACTCGCGCCACATCGCCCATGGTATAAATGCCCTTTCCCTCAAGCTTCTTGGCATAGCCTCTGCCCACGCGCCAAAAGTCTGTAAGCGGACGATGGGACCAAAGAGAGCGGCGATAGCTCATTTCGTCAAGCTCGGCAATTCTCACGCCGTCTTTATCTGCCGGGATGTGCTTTGCTTCAATATCCATGGCGATTTTGGCAAGATAGAGGTTCGTGCCAATGCCTGCCGTTGCAGTGATACCGGTATTGGCGAGGACATCGTGGATCATCTTCATGGTCAGCTCACGGGGCGAGAGCTTATAGGTTTTCAGGTAAGAACTGAGGTCGATGAAAACCTCATCAATGGAGTAAACGTGGATATCCTCCGGTGCTACATATTTCAGATAAATTTGGTAGATGCGGGTGCTGTATTCCATGTAGCGCGCCATTTGCGGCGGCGCGATAATATAGTCCAGCGCCAACGCGGGATTGGCTTTAAGCTCTGTGGCATCATAGGAGGAGCCGGAGAAGGCATGTCCGGGGGCTTTGAACTGCCGCATGGCATTGGCTGCTTTTACCTTTTGAACTGCCTCGAACAGCCTTGCTCTGCCGGGGATGCCATAGGATTTAAGCGAAGGTGACACGGCTAGGCATATTGTCTTTTCCGTACGGCTGGGGTCGGCAACCACTAGGTTGGTGGTCATGGGGTCAAGACCACGTTCTATGCACTCAACAGAGGCATAGAAGGACTTTAGATCTATTGCTGCGTATACGCAATTATCCATGATTATGCCTCCTCGTTAGTATTGTGTTCGTCAAGTAGAAAGTGCATAAAAAGGGCCCCGAGAAGTACATAGTCTG
>CAZNUD010000038.1:0-15842 GCA_964576195.1 uncultured Oscillospiraceae bacterium
CTTAGGTAAAACCCCATAGAGTTTGTGAATCAATCACTAATTACTCAGATATTTTTCCGGTCAAAGCCGACTTCTCTAAAATTTCAAAGGCTCAGGGAATTCACTTTCCTGAGCCTTTACCTTGCCAGGCCCACTGGCCGGGTGCTTTCTCAACCAAGAGCGATTTAATCGCTCTTGGTTGAGCTAATCTTAGTCCATGATTTCCACGGATACTTTTTTGCCCTGTCTTTGAGCAACAGCGCGCATGAGGATTCTGATTTCTTTAACAATTCTGCCCTGGCGGCCGATAATCTTGCCCATGTCGCCCTCGGCAACGCGGACTTCAAAAACAGTATCCTCATCAGACGCCCTCTCGGTAACATTTACCTCGTCTGGGCTATCAACGAGGCTTTGCGCGATGTAGGTCAAAAGTTCTTTCATGCCCTAGTTTCTCCTTAAAGCGCTTCTGCTTTTTTAAGCAGAGCTCTGACGGTCTCTGTGGGCTGTGCGCCAACGCTGAGCCAATACTTTGCCCGCTCTGCATCAACCTTGATGGTGACAGGAGCGGTTAGGGGATCGTAAATGCCCAGTTCCTCGATAAATCTGCCATCACGGGGATTGCGAGAGTCAGCAACAATTATTCTGTAAAAGGGGTTCTTCTTTGCGCCCATTCTGTGAAGTCTGATCTTGACCATGTATATTCACCTCCATAAATAGTCTCTCTATATGCAAGCGCCAATAGGCGGTTACAAACTAAAACTTAAAGGGCATTTTTCCGCCGCCCATGCCGGGAAGTCCGCCAATGCCGCCCGCGCCCATCATGCGCTTGCCCTTTTTGCCCATCATTTGCTTGGTCATGGAGCGCATCATCTCATGCTGCTTTAAAAGGCGGTTTATTTCAACCACGCTTGTGCCGCTTCCTGCTGCAATACGCCGCTTCCGGCCGCTGTTCAACACCTCTGGGTTTTCCCGCTCGTAAAGGGTCATGGATTTTATAATAGCCTCCATACGGGAGAAGGTTTTTTCGTCAAAGCTGGCGCCCTGGAGCATCTTGCTATCCACCCCCGGAAGCATTCCGGCTATATCCTTTAGGTTTCCCAAGGACTTTAGCTGTTCCATTTGATCCAGGTAGTCGGTGAGGGTAAATTTGTTTTGCTTTAAGCGCTCGGCCATTCTTTGGGCCTTTTTTTCATCAAAGCTTTGTTCGGCCTTTTCAATAAGCGTTAAAACGTCGCCCATACCGAGAATTCGGCCTGCCATTCGTTCAGGATGGAAGGGCTCGATGTTGTCAAGCTTTTCACCAAGACCAACAAATTTGATGGGCTTGCCCGTAACTGCCCGAACGGAGAGGGCCGCGCCGCCCCTTGCATCGCCGTCAAGCTTTGTTAGCATTACTCCATCAACACCAAGAGCCTTGTCAAAGGCTGAGGCGGCATTGACCGCGTCCTGACCGGTCATGGCATCCAGTACAAGAAGAATTTCGGCGGGCTCTGTGACAGTTTTAATGTTTTTAAGCTCGTCCATGAGGACTTCATCTATGTGAAGGCGTCCAGCAGTATCAAGAAATACTAGGTCATTGCCGTGCTTTTTGGCATGCTCTATACCCGCCTTGGCAATATCAACGGGGTTTACCTGACCCAACTGAAAAACAGGGATGTCAAGCTTAGCACCGACGGTTTCAAGCTGCTTAATAGCAGCGGGACGGTAAACGTCGCATGCCACCAGCAAGGGTCGTTTACCCTGCTTTTTCATAAGGCCGGCAAGCTTTGCACCATTTGTGGTTTTACCCGCACCCTGAAGGCCCACCAGCATGACAACGCTGGGGGACTGGGAGGAAATGTTCAGTTTAACATTTTCGCTGCCCATTAGGGAGCAAAGTTCTTCATTTACTATTTTTATAACCATCTGTGCGGGAGTAAGGCTGTCCAAAACATCCTGACCCATCGCTCTTTCGCTGACGGTTTTAATAAAGTCTTTTACCACCTTATAGCTGACATCGGCCTCCAAAAGCGCAAGCCGCACCTCGCGCATGGCTTCCTTTATGTCGGCCTCTGTAAGGCGTCCCTTGCCACGAAGTTTTTTAAACGCGGCTCCAAGTTTTTCGGAAAGGCTTTCAAATGCCATAATCAATCACCTGTAATATCCGCCTAGGCGGTCAGTCCAGCAAATTTATCGTGCCAAGCAGTTGCCCTGCAAGCTCCCTCGCCCTGCCGTCTGTAAGAGATTCAATCTCTTTAAGCTTTTGGGTCATTTGTGCAATAACGGCTTTTCGCTCAGTGAAACGCTCTATCAGGCCAATTTTGTTTTCCGTTTCCTTGAGGGTGGCCTCCGCCCTGACAATGAGGTCCCGGGCACCCTGACGGGAAATGCCCATTTCCTCCGCAATCTCCGCAAGGGAGTAGTCATCGTTATAATGCAGTGAAAAGCAGCTTCTTTGTTTGTCGGTCAAAAGCTCGCCGTAAAAGTCCAGAAGCAAGGACATCTGGAGTGTTTTGTCGCTCATAGGTGACCGCCTCTCTCGTCTGTAAAGTAAAACTACTTAACACCTGATTATAATACACCCGCCTTATTGCACTGTCAAGTGTTTTCCTTTACACCTTTGGAATATTTTTCACCACGCTGGAAACACTTTTTGGAGAGAAATATGAAAAGAGGTAGAAACCATGACTTATGACAGCACCGAGCTGCGAAATCCGGATGATCTGCCCCTATACGGAGAAAATCTTGCCCGCTCGATCACCGTAACAAGTGAAAAAAGTGGACGTTCCCTTTGCTGTCAGCTTCGAAATAGTCTGCGCCGTCTTGGCCGCAGCCATTCCGCCCTGTTCGATGCCAACAGCGGCGAGGCCCTGCCCCCGGCCGCGGAATGGCTGCTGGATAACTTCTACCTTGCCCGTCGAGAGGGTGCCCAGGCCCTTTCCGATCTTAAGGCGGCAAAAAGACTGCCCCAAAGTGGCAGCGAAGCGGCTCTTTCTCCTCTTTGCCGGGGTCTTATCCGCTCCGGCGAGGGCGGCCTGAGCGTCCAGCGAATAAGACTTTTTTTTGAGGGCTGCCAAAGGGTTTATGTGCTAAACCGCAGGGAGCTTTCAGTGCTTCTGCCGGTGCTTCGCTCGGTTATTATTTTCGAACTTTCCGAACTTTACGCTCAGAGTACGCTGACGGACGAAACCGCAGTTTACGCCGAGCGCCTTTTTGGCGGCCTGCGCCTTCTGGCAACCACGGATTTCACCGGACTTTTAAGTGACATTGACAAAGCAGAGCAACTTTTTTTAACAGACCCGGCAGATATATATCCCCAAATGGCAGAAAAAACCCGCGAACATTATAAGCGTCGCCTTGAAAAGTTGGCGAAGAAAAGCAAATTAAGCGAGCACCATTTGGCAGAACACATTCTCAAACTATCCCGCTCTGCATCAAATGAGGGGAGCCACATCGGCTATTATCTATTCACAAGACCCTTGGATGAGGAGCAAAAGACGCCCAGCGCAAATATTTACATTATTTTGCTTTTGGCCTCCAGTAGCCTAGCCGCCTGTCTGCTGGGGCTTGCCTTTAAGAGTATTCCCCTTGCACTGATGGTTTTATTTCCCCTTTACAGTATTATAAAGACTCTGCTTGATCGCATTCTGCTGTTTTTCACGCCCCCTGCCCATATTCCACGCTTGGAGCTTTCCGAGGGCGTTCCCCCGGAAGGGCGCAGTCTTTGCGTTATCACCACCCTGCTCACAAGTGAGGATGACGGGCAACGTCTTGGAAAAAAGCTTGAGGAATACTGCTTGGGAAGCCGTGACTGTGGAGAAAACCTGGTTTTCGGCCTTCTTGCAGATCTTCCCGACAGCGAGGCTAACGAGCTGCACTCGGATGATGGGATTGTTTTTGCGGCCAACGCCGCAGTTTCCGCCCTGAACGAAAAGTACGGCGGCGGATTTTATCTCTTTCTGCGTAACCGCAGCTATAACAAGACCGCCGGACACTACATGGCATGGGAGCGAAAGCGCGGCGCCGTTATGGAACTTGCCCAACATTTAAACGGAGAGGAGAGCGGCATTCTGTTGCTGTCCGGAAACGGACTTGGGCTTCGGGGAGTAAACTACATCCTCACTTTGGATGAGGATACCCGCCTTACCCCCGGCTCTGCCCGAGAGCTTATAGGCGCTATGCTCCACCCGCTGAACACAGCTGTTATTGACGAAGAAAAAAAGGTGGTCATCTCCGGCCGGGGGATTATTCATCCGCGTATCTCAACGGAGCTTTCCGCTGTAAATCGAACTCCCTTTTCAAGACTGTTCGCCCCTCAAGGGGGAAGCGATCCTTACGGCAGCGACAGCAGCGAACTTTATATGGACGTGTTCGGAAACGGCGGCTTTGCGGGCAAGGGGATCATCAGTGTCTCCGCCCTTCTGACCTGCCTTGACGGACAGATCCCTGATAACACAGTGTTATCTCACGATGCTCTTGAGGGCTCCTACCTCAGGGGCGGCTTTATGGGCGATGTAGAACTGACAGACTCCTTTCCCTCTAGCCTTTTGTCCTATCAGCGCCGGGCCCACCGCTGGATGCGTGGGGACTGGCAAAACCTTCCTTGGCTTTTCGCCCGGGGTAAGGGCTTTACTGCCCTAGATCGTTTTCGTCTGGGAGACAGTGTTCGCAGGGCAGTGGAACCGCTTTCCTATATGGTAACTCTTTTAACGGCATTCTTTCTGCCCTCGTTTATAACAAACACAGCGGCGATAATAACACTTTCAGCCATGGCATTTGAGCTTGTTTTATGCCTTATTCGTTTGCTTTTTCGCAAAAGCTCGGAAATCAGCACAAATTGCCGCAGTGGTCTGCTTTGCGGCCACAAGCAGGCAGCCGTTGTTCTCTCCTTTAGGCTGCTTTTCCTGCCATATAACGCCTTTAACAGCTTAAGCTCCGCCGCACTGGCCCTATGGCGCATGCTTATTAGCCGCAGACATTTGCTTGATTGGACCACATCCTCGGCATTAGAGCGCAGTAAAAATGACTTTTTGCGCTTTGTGGGGGCAATGCTGCCAAGTATTTTTATAGCAGTTGCCTCTTTGCTCTCCCCATCTATTATAGGAAAGGCGTCGGGAATATTTTGGCTGCTTTCCCCGCTATCCGCCTATGATTTGTCCCGTTCGCGAGAGAAAAAGCCGATTCTTTCAGAGGATGAGCGAAGTTATCTTCTCCAAAGCGCCAAGCGCATGTGGAGCTTTTTCGACAATTTCTGCACCGCCCGGGAGCATTATCTACCACCGGATAACTTCCAGCAGCAGCCTGACGAGCGACTTGCTCGCCGCACCTCACCGACAAACATCGGCCTTTGTCTGGTAAGCTGCCTTTGCGCCATTGATTTGGAACTTACCAACCGTGAAAATGCCCTCGGTCTTATTGAGAACATCTTGGCCACCCTGCGCCGTATGCCCAAATGGCAGGGAAATCTATACAACTGGTATGACACTGAAACTCTCCGTCCTCTGCACCCGTCCTATGTCTCCACCGTAGACTGCGGAAACCTTGTGGCATGCCTGGTTGTTCTGGAGCAGGGGCTTTCTGAACTTGAGCAGGAAAGGCTGGCAAAGCAGTGCCATGAGCTTTTAGAGGAAATGAGCCTTGCACCTTTTTATGACGAAAGCCGCAGACTTTTTACTATTGGCTTTGATGCGGAAAAGGGCGTCTTCTCCTCCGGCTGTTACGACCTGATGGCAAGTGAGGCGCTCATTACAAGTTTTGTTGCCATTTCAAGAGGTGACGTTCCCAAAAAACACTGGCGGCAGCTTAGTCGTGCGCTGACAGAGAGTGGCAGCTATCGAGGTATGGCAAGCTGGACAGGCAGTATGTTTGAATATATGATGCCCCGGCTGTTTTTCACCTCCTTGCGCGGCTCTATGCTTTATGAAACACAGCAATTCTGCGTTGGCGTACAAAGGTCGCGAACCGCCAAAGAAAAGCTCCCTTGGGGAATTTCGGAAAGCGCCTATTTTAGTCTGGATGCCTCCTTAAGCTACCGCTACAAGGCTCACGGCTGCGCTGACCTAGCACTGAAGCGAGGTATGGACAGGGAGCTTGTTGTATCGCCCTACAGCAGCTTTCTCGCCCTGCCCTGCGCGCCCAGGGCCGCCGTAAGAAACCTGCGCGCTTTGGATGCCATGGGGGCTACCTGCGCCTACGGTTTTTGGGATGCGGCTGATTTTACTCCCAGCCGCTGCGACTGCCACGAAAGCCGACTTGTGCTCTGTATAATGGCTCACCATATCGGCATGAGCATAATTGCCGCCGCCAACGCCCTTCTTGGAGATATTATCCCCCGCCGCCTGATGCGTGTTGCGGAAATATCTGCCCACAGCATTCTTTTGCATGAAAAGCTACCTCTTGAGGGTATTGTTATACGTCGTCGTGAAAAGCGGCTCCCCAGCCGTCCCAGCAGGGGTAATGCTGTTTATTGGGAAAAGCGTGGAGATTTTGCAGACCCAGCTTCTCCCGCCTGCTGCGCCCTGTCAAACGGAGTTTACAGTCTGCTGTTAACAGACGGCGGCATTTCCAGGGGCGTTTTTAGGGGCATAGCACCCTACGACGCTCCCACCAGTGCCCTGAGCCTTGACCACGGCATAGATCTGCACCTGTTGCGGAGCAACGAACTTATTCCTTTGCTGCCCACGCCCGATATGCCTCAGAACGCGCAAAGCGACTGGGAATTTGCCTTTTCAGGTGCTAAAATAAACACGCTTCGTGATTCTATTCGAACCCAGGTACTTTTCTCCGTGCCCTCGGATATGTGCGGGGAAAAGCGAGTGATCTCCATTTCCGGGCAGCCGGGTGTTGAGGAAACGGGAAGTTTGATCATTTCCCTGCGTCCCGTGCTGCTGCCCCACAAGGAATACGCCGCCCACCGTGCCTTCGGAAACCTTGGCATACATGCAAAAATGCATGGCGGCGCTTTGATTCTTCACCGCCTTCGCCGAGGGTGCACACCGGAAACCTATATGTGCCTTGCCGCCTCCCAGCCGCTTGAGTGTTCGGCCCGGGGTGAGCTTATTCCCGGCAGGGGTGGGCTTCTGACCGCTATCACAGAACATTTGCCCTCACCACTGGGTTGGCTGTCAAACCCCTATGTTTTCGCCGCAGTACCCATCCGCGTGTCGGAGTCTGCCGACAATGCCGTTTCCGTGGTGCTCACTGTTGGCGGCAGTGAGGCAGAAGTATATTCCGCCGCCTGCCGTATGCTCACCGGCGAAACCTCTCCTTCATCTTACCCCGCCCATTGTGCTGCCCGCCTATCCATGACAGAAAAAGAGGCGGAAGCCGCCATGGAGCTTTTGCCCGCTCTATGCTATCCATCCGGCCTTCCCCATCCCCGCTCAGAGCTTTGGAAATTTGGCATTTCGGGCGATTATCCCGTGTTGGTTCGTCCAATTGAAAGCGCCGAGGCTATACCTCAGGCTCAAGAGCAGGCCAGGGCTTTATGCTTTCTAAGCTCGCTGGGCCACCCCTACGACCTGTTGCTGCTTTGCAGCGAAGGCGGGGACTATATGCGTCCCGTGTCAGCCGCTCTTTCCTCACTGCGTCAGGGCATGGGCAGCGACAGCTCCCATCTGCACATTATCGACAGCACCGGAGAAGCAGATATTTTGAAGAGCTTTTCCGTCAGCCTAAGGGAGCGGGGCTTATCCCGCAGAGGGATATACGCTTTTCCGGATAGCACCAAGGTCCCGCCTCAGGCTTTGCCAGAATACCAGTGGTTGCCGGACGGCAGCTTCCGTTTCCGTGTGAACCATTCTCTGCCCCCGCGGGCATGGAGCAATGTGCTTACAAACGGCCGCTTCGGGGTGATAGCCTCAGACTGTGGCAGTGGCATCATGTGGTATAAAAATGCTAGGGAATATGCAATTAACCCGCCGCCAAAGAGCGTATATGATACCCAAGGCTCGGAAAGTCTAACCCTTAACTCACAAAGCGTATTTGCCACAGCCTCGGATACCGACTGTGCAGTAAGCTTCGGAATGGGCTTCGTCACATGGGAAAAGACTATTTCCGGCACCGTTTCAAGAACCACCGCCTTTGTGCCCATGGACACCGATGCCAGGGTTATCATAGTCCAATGGGACGATGGCGAAAAAAAGTCTCTAGCGTGGTTTACGGACCTAATTTTAGGCGGTGGTGAGCAGCCCGACGGACTTTCTGTGGTCGGGCAGGGCGGAGTCTTCCGCGTTAGCACGCCCGCCGCACCCTTTAAAAATGCAGATTTTATCGTCTGTTCCAATGCCGAGCTTACGGGTTTTACAGCCAACCGCGAAACTTGGCTTCGGGGTGATGTTGACGATCGTCTGGATAGCCCCGATTGCCTCGGCCTGAATTTTAAGGGGGATAGCCCCTTTGTACTGGTTTGCGGCTGCGACAAGGAAGAAAAGCTAAAGGAACTATTAAACCCCGCGGCCGCAATCGCTGCCTTTGAAAAAACCTGCGCCCACTGGGAGCAGGCCGTTTCCTCCGTGGAAATTGAAACTCCCTTGCCCGCTCTGGACAGACTGGTAAATGTCTGGCTTCCTTATCAGGCACTGGCCTGCCGCCTTTTAGCCCGCTGCTCTCTTTATCAAAGCGGCGGAGCATTCGGTTTTCGTGACCAGCTTCAGGACGTGATAAATCTCATTGTGCTTGATAGTTCCCTTGCCCGCAATCAAATTATCCAGTCCTGCCGCCATCAATACACCGACGGTGACGTTATGCATTGGTGGCACGAGTTGGACACCGGTGAACGGGGCGTTCGCACCCGCTGCTCCGATGACCTTATATGGTTACCCTGGGCGCTGTGTGAATATGTTGAAAAAACAGGCGACACCGCTCTATGCCACGAAAGCGTCCCGTGGCTTGTTTCCCATCCCCTTGAAAAAGGCGAGCGTGACCGCTACGAGCAGGCGTCGGCATCTCCGATGTACTCTTCGGTGTTGGAGCATGCCACAAAAGCCTTGGACTTAGTGCTAGGACGGGGCTGCGGCCCCCATGGTCTCCTTAAAATCGGTGGCGGTGACTGGAATGACGGCTTTTCTTCAGTGGGTATCGAGGGCAAAGGCGAAAGTGTGTGGCTAACATGGTTCTGCTCGGAAATCTGCACAAGCTTTGCCGCTCTACTAAAGAAGCTAAGCGTAGATTCCGAAGCGGACAAATATCTTTCCGCTTCCGCCCTTCTTTCACGTGCTGCCGATGAGGCTTGGGACGGTGCTTGGTACCTTCGCGGTTATTTTGACAACGGCAAGCCCTTAGGCAGTTCCAAAAGTAGCCAATGTCAAATTGACTCCATTGCCCAGAGCTTTGCCGCCCTCTGCCATCAGGCGGACAGCGATAAGGTGAATACTGCTCTGTCCTCCGCAGTTTCAAGGCTCTTTAATAGCGATAGCAGCACCACGGCCCTGTTCACCCCGCCCTTCAAGGGTTCCCAGCCCGATCCCGGTTATATTCAGAGCTACGGTCCCGGTTTTCGTGAAAACGGAGGGCAGTACACCCATGCCGCCATCTGGCTAATTATGGCCCTCCTGCGCAAAAACCGGCGTGACGAGGCCTTGAAGCTTTTAAAGGCCCTTATACCTGAGCTCCGGGATACCTCCGTTTACGAGGCAGAGCCCTTCGTTCTTGCGGCGGATGTTTATACAACTCCCGGCTGTCCCGGAAGGGCAGGCTGGAGCTGGTATACCGGCGCTGCCGGCTGGCTTTATCGCGTGGTCACTGAAGAGCTTCTGGGCATTAAGCTAAAAAACAACTCCCTGATTCTATCTCCCCGCATTCCTGAGGACTGGGAACATTGCCGTGTCCGTTACCGCTCGCCCACCGGCGGCATAACAGATATTGAAGTCTCCGGCAAAGATATTGCAGAAGACACTGCCGCAGACTTTACCGAAAAATAGCAAAAATGGTTTTCAAAGTAATTTAATTATGCTAGAATAAGCTTAATGATAAAGAGGGGATTTTCCGCCCCGCAGAACGGAGGCTAACAGTTGAACGTAACCACCAAGATGATAGCGCAGGACGTGGTGCTCACCTGCCTGGAAACCCAAAAATTTAAGACCTCTTGTCTTAGTATAAATCTTCTCACCTCCCTAAGCCGCAAGGACGCTTCCCTTAACGCTCTCATCCCCAAGGTGCTGCGCCGGGGTACCAAGTCACTGCCGGATATAGAATCTATCTCAGCAAGACTAGACTCCCTTTACGGTGCGAGCCTTAACCCCGTTGTTCGCAAAAAAGGTGAAATTCAGGTCGTGGGTTTTAACTCGGACTTTGCAGACGACTCCTTTCTTCCCGGGGGAAACCGCAATCTTGAGCACATGGCAGCCCTCATGGGCGAAATGCTTTTGCACCCCGCCGACTCCAGCGGCAGACTCCGGGAGGATTACGTTGAAAGTGAAAAGGAAAAGCTTTTAGAGATGCTTCGAGGCCGCATAAACGACAAGCGGGCATACGCTCTCCAGCGTCTTTTGGAGCAAATGTGCTCTATGGAGGATTACGGAACCGACCCCTTAGGCGACCAGCTATCCATTGAGAACATTACAGCAGCCGGGCTTACGGAGCATTACCATAATCTGCTTCAAAGCTCCCCTATCGAGATATTCTATTGCGGCAGCGCCTCACCCGAGCATGTAATTGCCGCCCTTGAACCTGTATTTAGCGAGCTACCCCGCTCTGGGGAGGAGCCGGATGACCTGGGCACCGACATTCGCATGAACGCGCTTGAGGCACAACCCCGCTATTTTGAGGATAGGCTTCAGGTCACCCAAGGCAAGCTCTCCATGGGCTTTCGCCTTGGCGACTGCATGGAGGATCCGGATCCTGCCGCAATTCGTGTTTTTAACGGGATTTTCGGCGGCTGCGTAACCTCCAAGCTCTTTATGAACGTCCGGGAGAAGCTGTCTCTTTGCTACTATGCCAGCTCTGCCGCCGACCTTCACAAGGGCGTTATGATAGTCTCCTCCGGTATAGAGTTCGATAAATTTGAGTCTGCCAAGTCTGAAATTCTCGCCCAGCTCGGGGCCGTTAAGACAGGCAATTTCACAGAGGATGAACTTTCCGCCGCCAAGCGCAGTCTTGCCGGAGATTACCGCAGCCTATCCGACTCTCCCGGCGCTCTGGAAAGCTATTATCTTGATCAGGCCCTCATTGGCCCGGACTGCACCCCTGAGGAGCTTGCCCAACAAATAGAACAGGTAACGCGGCAGCAGGTAATCAACGTTGCAAAGGGCGTGGAACTGGACGCGGTTTATTTCCTTCGCGGTACAAAGGAGGACGACTGATGCAGATAAAAAACTACGAAAACCTAGGCGAAAGCCTTATTACCGAAACTCTGCCCAACGGGCTTATTATCAACATCCTTCCAAAACCTGAATATACTAAGAGTTATGCCATGCTATCCACCAACTATGGCGGGGCGGATAGGCGCTTTAAGCTGGCCGGAGAGTGGATAGACACCCCGGCCGGTGTCGCCCATTTCCTTGAGCACAAAATGTTTGAGATGCCTGAGGGCAATGCACTTTCTGTGCTCTCGGCAAATGGTGCATCGCCCAACGCCTTTACAAGCTCAGGCATGACAGCCTATCATTTTGAGTGCAGCTCCAAATTCGAAGAAAACTTCAAAACTTTGCTTACCTTTGTTTCAACTGCCTACTTCAGCCCAGAAAGCGTTCAGAAAGAGCAGGGTATCATCGGTCAGGAGATCCGCATGGTTGAGGATGACCCGGGATATGTGGTTTACAACAACCTTCTCCGTTGCCTTTATGCGCACAATCCGGTGCGGGACTCTGTTGCCGGCACTATAGAGAGTATTTCCCACATCACCGACCAGACTCTTTACCACTGCCATAAGGTTTTCTACAATCCTTCTAACATGGCTCTGGCGGTTGTTGGCAAGCTTGACCCCGACTTTGTAATTAGCGCCGCAAAAGAAATCCTTCCTGCCCAAGGTGGAGAGATTCCCGAGCGGGACTACGGCGGGGATGAGAGCAAATACCCTCACATTCCAGAGGCAAGAGCTTCCATGGAGGTTTCCGCCCCGCAATTTCTTTTCGGCTGTTCCCTTTCTCCGGCGGAAAAAGGCACATCCCGTCTTCGTCAAATGCTGGTGGGTGAGCTGGCACTCCGTCTGCTTTTGGGCCGCTCTTCTCCCTTTTATACCCGCCTTTATGCAGAGGGTCTGCTAAACAGCGGCTTCGAATACGAGCTTGACTATACCGCCGGCACTGCTATGATTTTAGCCGGTGGTGAAAGTCGCGACATTGCCACCGTGATGGAGACTTTGCACGCCGAGACAGGGCGCATTTTCTCCCAAGGCATTGATCCCACCCTTTTCGAAAACGCCAAGCGTGCCCTTTTCGGCAACAAGCTTCGGGCTCTAGGTTCCTTCTCTGCTACCGCAATCTCCCTAACAGAAGGTGCCTTCGGTGGCTTTTGCCCGCTGGACGCTTTCACGCTATTGTCGAACATCAGCCCTAAGGAGGTGCTGGACTTTGTAACAGCAAACCTTAGTCCCCAAAAGTTTGCGCTATCAGTAATTGACCCCATAACAAATTAATCCCGAAAGGACACATAAGCTATGACACCAATTTCCGTTCCCGAAGGCATAATTACCTTCCCAATGTTCGGCGACGGTTTTGCCATCACCGCCCCCTCATCCTTCACCCTTTTCGGCCTGACTATCCATTGGTACGGCGTAATAATAGCCTTTGGCTTCCTTCTTGCATACTTCTATGTAAACCATCGCGGTAAGGACTTCGGCCTTAATGAGAGCCACGTTCTTGATGCCATACTGTGGGGAGTCCCCGCCGGAGTTATAGGGGCAAGAATCTACTACGTCATTTTCAACTTTTCCATATACAAAAATGACTTCTTGGGTATGTTCAAAACTTGGGAGGGCGGTCTTGCTATATACGGCGGAGTCCTGGGAGCTGTCCTAGCGGTTTACCTCTACTCAAGGTCAAAAAAGCTTCCTCTGGGTGCGTTTTTAGATATTGGAGCCCTTGGTCTTTTAATCGGCCAGGCCATAGGCCGATGGGGAAACTTTGTTAACCGGGAGGTATTTGGCTTCGAAACTGAAGCTTTTTGCCGCATGGGGCTTACAGACTCCGCCGGTAATACTATCTATGTTCATCCCACCTTTCTTTACGAAAGCCTGTGGAACATACTCGGTTTCGTCCTGCTGCACATTTTCAGTAAAAAGTGCCGCAGATATGACGGCCAGTGCTTTGCAATGTATGTGGCCTGGTATGGTCTCGGCAGAGTGTTTATCGAAGGTATCAGAAGCGACACCCTGTTTCTCTTTAACACCGGCCTTAAGGTATCTCAGGTGTTTGCTGCCCTAACCTGTGCCGCCGCCCTGGCCTTCCTTGCAATAAACGGTTCAATGGACCACAAGCCCACCCTGGCGGCCAGAATTGCCACCCAGAAGGCAGCTGACTCGGAGGAAAACGACAGTTAACCCTCGCGAAGGCGATTTACTTATAAACCACCACAAATTAACAAGGAGGAAAATCCAATGACAGATTTTAATGGTCTTAAGGACACCCTGCTAACCAAGCTTGGAACCATGGCTTTAAAAACCCGAGATTTAGCAGAAAAGGCTACAGATAAAGCCAAAGACGTAACCAAGCTTGCAAAACTCAGCATTGATCTGAGCTCTGAAAAAGAAACTCTTCAAAAAACCTTTGCGGAAATGGGTAAGCTTTATTATGACACCCGAAAAAATGACCCTGACAGTTTCTTCATCCAGCTTTGTGAGGAAGTAAAATCCTCTCAGAACAACATTGCGAGACTTCAAATGGAGCTTGACGAGCTTAAGGCCGGCATCGACCCCCGCTCAGGAAGCGATATTGAGGTTGAATTTACCGAAACTACCGTTACCGATGAGGATTTCGTAAAGGAGGAGGCCCCCACAGAGCCTCCCAAGGACAGCGAATAACTCAAAAATAAAATGCCGCGGCTCAGGAATAATCTAAAGCCGCGGCATTTCAATATTTAATTACCCCTCGGATACAGTAACAGCAGGGGGTTTTATGGAGATGCTGCCATCCCCTGTCTGCTGAGCCCCCTGGTCGGGCGTCTGCTCAGCCTCCTGCTGCTTTTCAATGAACATTAGGTCCAAATCTGTGGGCCCATCAATCCCATTTATCTGCGCAGTAAAGGAATACTGCCAAATACTGTGTTTATAGTAGAAATCCGGGGTCTTTCCCGGTGCTGCCGCCCAGAAGACATAATCACTCAAGCTGCCCAATTCATAATCCCTGTAGCCAAGGGCTCGGTAAAAATACACTCCCGCCCTGTAGCCGTGGCGCTCGATGGTGCTGCAAAAGGCCAGGCAGTTTTCTGTAAGCTCAATGCCCGTAAGCTCGTCACAGCGGGTTTCTCCAATATTTGTCACCAGCTCCCAATCATAAAAAACCGGAAGTGTGACATTATAATCCTTAATAAGGTCAATCAAATAAAGGGCTTCTTCCACAGCCTCCTCAGTATTAATTGCCTGAGAGAAAAAGTAAACTCCCACCTCTATGCCCTGAAAGAGTGCACCTTCTATATTTTGCCTGAAATACATGTCCTCGTTAAGCTGTCCCTCGCTGCAGCCCCTATAGCCCGCGCGGATTATCGCAAACTCAACTCCGTCCCCCTTAACAGCCGCCCAGTCAATGCTCCGCTGATGCTCGGAAACGTCCACACCTCTTTGGGCTATGTATTCCTCACCGGTGTAGTTAATAAATGCACCATCATCGTAAAACTCCTCCGCCCTCAACGTAGATACCGGAAGGTTCTCATAAAGCGGGACCCACATCTCTCCGCCCGCACCGTTGGGAACGCAAACTTCGCCCATATGCAGATCGAAAATCTCATCCTCCGTCATGCAGCCGCTGATTGAAACAGCTAATACAGCCGCCACAGCAACGCATATAATCCTTTTTATAATTCTATTTTTAAAGCCCATGCTGTGTATTCCCTTTCGAAAAATTTCAAGCTTTATTATTACTATTAGATGGTGATATATTATAACACAATCCGACAAAATAAGCAAACCTACTCCACCAGAGAATTTGCTAAAATCCTGCCGTTGTATTTGAAGTACTTTCTAATTCGCTCTCTCCCCCGCTTAAGAGTTCTGCTCACCGTTGAAGGGTTCACCTCCAAAAGCTGCGAAATCTCAGTAATGCTTCTTCCCTCAAGATAATGCAGCTCAATAAGCTCCTGCTGTCTTTTTGTCAGTTCCTCCCGTATGGCTGTTTTTACATGGTTTCCCAATCCCCCGGGAGTCTGTGTTAGCTGCAAAAATTCAAACAGCGCTTCATTTTCCAGCCGCTTTTCCGCTTTCTTGTCCACACTTTTTTCTCCTTTCGTAATAATCAAAAAGAAAGTTGGAGATCTCTATGCAGTCTCTGCTCATGGCTGTGAGCATCGTTATGCCCTGCTTAAGCTCAAGCTGTTCCAAAAAGCCGCATTGTCCCCCCGACAATCGCTTTTTGTATTCTTTAAGTCTGCCCCTGCAGACCAGCCCCGCCTCCCGATATTGTGCGGCTAACTCCAAAAGGTCGGACATTTTTTTACCTCCGAAAAAATAATCGTTGACAAACTTCCCCCAATTTGCTAATATGTATCTCGCTGGTGAATGCGCTGGTGTAGCTCAGCCGGTAGAGCAGCTGATTTGTAATCAGCAGGTCGGGGGTTCGAATCCGTCCACCAGCTCCACAGCGCTTCAAATTGAATATGGAGGAGTTCCCGAGTGGCCAAAGGGGGCAGACTGTAAATCTGTTGCAAATTGCTTCGGTGGTTCAAATCCACCCTCCTCCACCACATCATCAACCATTGTTGATACAACAAATCCCCACTCATTTACGGGTGGGGAT
>CAZNUD010000039.1:0-15736 GCA_964576195.1 uncultured Oscillospiraceae bacterium
GGTGCTTGATTATAATAGCACTCACTTACTCCCTTGTCAACACTTTTTTCGCTTTAATTTTTGATTTTTTATCTTTTTCGGTTCAAACCCTTGTCGCAACCTATATATAGAGGTTCGTACTGGTTTAAAACCCAACATGTTAAATACATACTTTTCCTATACTTGGGAACACTGTCAACAAGCCCCGATTATAATCCATTTTATGCACGGAGGTGCCCTATGGGACTTTTAAAGTACCTAAATGATATTGTTTCTCGCCAACCCCATCCATTAAATTTGCCCCGCTACGACATGCCGATAACTGCCGCTGCCCTAGACAAAGTGTTTACCGACTGCAGCGACTACCACTCCCGGAAGATATATGTTGGCGGAGAAAAATCAGGCCTTGTAACTGTCTGTTACATTGAAGGCGTTGTGGATGCTACTGCCTTGAGCAGGGATGTTTTGCAGCCTTTGACCGACATTACCCGCATTTCCGGCAACTTGGGTGCCGCCCGCTGCATGGAGCTTATTAAAAAGGGCGCCGTTTATTACAACAGCGTTGCTATAAAGAACACCATGGACGAAGTTGTAGACGCGGTGGTTTCGGGATCTTCCGTAATTGTTTTTGATCGAGAGCACTCAGCCCTGGTATTTGAAACCCCCACCAGCATTCAGCGCTCCATTACCGAGCCAACTGTTGAAAAGGCCGTTAATGGTTCTAAAGACTCCTTCGTGGAGCGTCTTAGAACCAACACCACGTTGGTGCGGCTCAAGCTTCGCACTCCAGAGCTAAAAATCATAAAAAGCATCGTAGGCCGCCGCAGCGATACGGAAATAGCAATTATGTATATAGACGGCATAGCAAACCCCGTAACTGTTGGAGAGGTGATACGCCGTCTAAATGACATTGATATTGACGGACTTCTGGCTACCGGCAACATTGTGGAGTACATTTCCGATAATCCTAACTCACCTTTCCCCCAAATCCTTCAAACTGAGCGCCCCGACCGCTTCGCTATTGATCTTCTTGGGGGTCGAGTGGGCATGATAATAGACGGCCTTTCTATGGCAATTATGGTTCCCGCCACCTTAAACGAAATTATGCGCGTACCAGAGGATTATTCTAATCACTATCTGACTGCATCCTTGCTGCTTGTTTTGCGCTATCTGGCTATATTCGTAGCTGTGTTTTTTCCGGCCCTGTATGTGGCAACCTCGATGTATCATCAGGAAATGATACCATTAAAGCTTCTTTTGTCAATAATTGGAAGTAAACAGCAGGTACCATTTTCCACCGCTGTGGAAATTATCGGTATGTTGGTAGCCTTCGAGCTGCTTCAGGAGGCAGGTCTGAGGCTTCCCAACAGCATTGGTGAAACCGTAAGCATCATCGGCGCATTAGTTGTCGGTCAAAGCGCAGTTGAAGCTAAGGTCATTTCCCCCATAGCCGTAATAGTGGTCGCAGTTGCCGGCATTACCGGTTACACCATCCCCAACCAGGATCTGGGGTCCGCCCTTCGCCTTTGCCGCTTCTTGATGGTTATTCTGGCTCTTTTAGGCGGTATGCTCGGCATAATAGAGGGCCTTATTATAATAGTATACCATCTCAGCAGTCTGGAAACCTTCGGCGTCTCCTATCTCAGTCCTCTGACAGACGGTAACGCCACAGGAGTCTTTTCCATGATACTTCGTCCACCTCTACCCAAAAAAAAGCTGAGGGATTCGGATTTAAACACCCCCAACATCCGCAAACAGCGCTGAAAGGGGAGTCTATATGCATACATTTAATATTAAAAGGATTGTCATATTAATTTGCGTTGCCGCAGCACTTCTTTCACAATCTGCCTGCGGTGGCACCATCTATTCAAACTATCGGGAAGTTGACACCATGCAGTTGGTGCAGACCTTGGGTGTGGACGAGGACCTGTCCGGCCCCCGTATAACCGTATCAACCGGCGGATACTCAACTAGCGAAACCGCTGTAATAATAAGCCGTCCGGGCAAAAGCGTGGTTTCCGCCATGGAGTCTATTAAGGACTATTCTGCCAAGGAGGAGCTGTACTTTGCCCATACCCACTTCGTCCTTATCGGGGAACCCTCGGCCAGAGTTCGCTTTTCCGAAATTCTTGACTATGTTCAGCGCAACACCCGCATACGCATGAACGCTATTCCAGCTATTATCAACGGAGGAGACGCAGAAAGCCTCATTAGATACTCAGGCGGGGAAAACTATGAAGTAACCGAAGCACTCACCGCCATCGAGCGTGATATTAAACGCACCGGTGACAGCTACCCCTACTCCTTCCGGGAGGTCTCCCGTTCTTTGTTTGAATACGGCAGCGCTTTGGTTTGCTCAGTTGCCAGCAAAAAAACTGAAGGCACTGTATTTTCCGAAAGCGGAGAGCTTACCGTGGTTCCCAGCGGCTACGGCATTATAAAGGACGGTTATCTTATAGGCTTTCTTGATATAGACGAGGCAAAGGGCGCAAATGTTTTAACCGGCAAATTTCGCTTTGGCGCTATAGATCTGAGCTTTTCCTCCGGAGAGCACATAACCCTGCTGCCGGAGGACTCCAAAGCAAGCTTCACCGCCAGTTTTGATGATGCCGGGAAGCTTCGCCAAGTTCTGTGCGAAATAAAAATCTCCGCCGGGATGAATGAATTATCTGTACCCGCAGATCTGAACGACCCTGCCTTTTCCCAAGCCATCAATTCCGCCCTTTCAAAAGAGGTTGAAAGTTGGTGCGCCGCTGCACTTCTTCGCTCCATTGAGGAGGAGAGCGACTTTTTAGGGCTAAAAGGTCTTTTGCGCAAACGCTACCCCCTAGAGATAACGGAGCTTTCCGAACCTTTCACCACGGCTCTAAAAAATGCTGAGGTTTCCCTTCACGTTACCGGCACTGTAAAGCATGATTACAATCTGGATGAGCCCATTAGCTTTCAAGGGGAGGATAGTTGAAATGCAGCGCAATCAAGAAACCATAAGCCGCTACCAAATGCTTGCCATGGGCTTTATTTCCCTACTCTCGCCAATAATCCGGCTTCTCCCCCAACGAGTGACGGCCGTTTCCGGAGCTTACGGTTGGCTTTCAATTATTTTAGCTACAATCCCGCTCAGCCTGCTTTTTCTTATAATGATAAGATATTTTAAATACGCCCTGCCTAACGAGGGTTTTGGCGAGCTGTTTATTAAGTCTTTGGGTAATTTTTTCGGCAAGTTAATAATAATGCTATTTACCCTATGGCTGATATTTTATATGGCCTTTGACCTTCGCAGCGTTGCCGACCGCTATACAAACAGTATCTTTTTTAATACCTCGCCCGCAACAATAATTATTATTGTGCTGATTCCAGCGGTTTTTTCCATTCTGGGCAGGTTTAAAAACCTTGGCCGCACTGCAGAGAGCCTTTTGCCTTTTCTTGCTTTAGTGCTGTTCTTGGTAATAATACTGTCCTTTGCGGATATAGACTGGCTTATGCTGCCGTCCGTAAAGGCTGCACACCTACCCACAGTGCTAAAGAGCGTGCCTTTTGCCGCAAATGTTCTAAGTATCTCAATATATGTCGGCTTTCTTGAGGGCCGCATTTCCCAGAAAAAGTCACGTAACAAGGCGGTTTTTATATGGTTGGCGCTGATTACAGTAATTGTGTCGCTGCTATGCGCCATATGCGTAGGCTGCTTCGGTCCAAAACTCTCCGCGCATCTTAACTACCTCTTTTTTATAATGGTTCGCAACATTTCCATCTTAAACTTCATCGAGCGTTTGGAGGCTTTAGTGCTGGGGGTCTGGGTAATAACAGACTTTGTGCTCATCTCCACGCTACTTTTCATTATTGTCAATAATCTGAGTCTGTGCTTCGGCTATTCCCCTGGCTCCTCCGAAAACGAAAAAGCCTTTTCATTGAAAAAAGGTCGCTGGATAATCTGGCTGTGTATTGCTGCGGTTATTCCTCTGTCGCTTATTATTGTGCCTGATTCACAATCGCTCAGGAACATTAGTCAAAATATTGTGCCCCATATTAATAATGCTTTTACCTTTGGACTTCTGCCTTTAATAATGATTACCGGTATTCTACGGCGGAAGGTTTAATTAATACCTAACGGGGACTTACCTTTCATGCGGGAAAGGTAAGTCCCCGTTAGTTTTCAGACAAGTCACCGGCCTGTGTTTAAAGAAATGGTTTTACTTTTCTGGCTCCTCCCCAGGCTCTGCTGAGGCCTCAGCCTCCGCTGCTGCAGCCGCTGCCGCCTCCTCGGCGGCCTTATTGGCCAGCTCGAACACCGCCGCCAAGTCAATATTATCATATTCCTCGGTGGTCACCACCTCTGCCTTTTGCGCCCAGCTTTCTGTCTCGGCAGAAAACATCTCTTGAGCCACATGGTAGCCAAGGGTCGTGAACTCAGTTTCGGACGTGTAGCTGACCGGCGCTTGTCTATCCAAAGGCAGGCGCAGAATAATATGGTAGCCGAACTGTGTCTTAACAGGTTTACTTATTTCGTTCTCGCCCAGGGATGAAACTGCCGCTTCAAAATCTGCGTCCATGGAGCCGCTTCCAGCAAGGAAGGTGTACCCCTCGGTGTAGTAGGTAGCGCCAGGATCCTCGCCATCGCTTTTAATATATTCATCTACCCTTGCCGCAAGGGCGGCGTGGTCCGTAATGTCTGAAAGCTCCCCATAAATCTCGTCAGCCCTGGCTTTCTTTTCTGTTAGTTGCTGTTCGGGAAGCTCCGTGTTGGTGTCGTCAACGGTGGAAATGAGAATATGCTTTGCTCTCATATATCCCATATCTTCAGCAACAGCATAAAGATCACTATCAGAAATCTTCTCGCCGCCTTCGCCAAACATCTCCTCGCTCGCCTTTGCGTAAAGCACATTTACCCGGCTTATATGATCGTATACTGTCTTTGATAGATAGGCCCCTTCAAGATAGGCCAAAAGAGCCTCCTCGCTGCCGCCGTAGTTGGCAATGTTGTTTTCCCATTGTGCCTGGAGCATGGTATTATCAACCTCGTTAAGTGAAACACCTATATCGGCAGCCTTCTTCTCCAGGGAGCAGTAGCGGCTGATGGTGGCAATTGCATTATCGGTTACATACTCCCGGTTGGTTTTAGTGGAGTCAAAGTTGCTTACAGCATCCCAATCGGTTATATTTCCAAAATAGTTTTCCATGTTGCTCACATCGTAGGCATACCAATAAAACATCTCACCCCAGGTAATATCAACGCCGTCCACGGTAAGCATAACCTGATCAATGGGGTAGGCCTTATATGCGGCGGAATAGTCCTTGGGTCCGGTTGTCTCGGGGACGGGAGTATCGCTGGGCTCGCTCTCTCCGTTTGCCGCGGCGTCCTCAGAAAGTGAATGCAGCTTTGTACTTTGGCAGCCTGCAAACATAAACAGACAGATTGCCAGCACCAGCAGCAAAGAAATCGTTTTGGTATTCATATAGTTCTCCTTTATAGTAATGTATAAAAGTTGCCCTCTGCAATAAAACGCTGTTTTCTATAATAGCATCAGCGCTGTGCAGGTACAAGTATATATTGTAAATTATTTAGCAATTTCCGGCTTCGGACTTCCCCCGGCAGCCTTGTAATCCCTCACGAATTTTCGTGCTGTTTCAATTATTTGGCGGTTAGAGCGCAGCCGCAGGCTTAAGCATGGCTTTGTACCCGCCTCCACCTTTACGCGTCCCTTGTACTCCGCCTGTCCGTACAACGCGGACACCTTTTCCATATCAAACTCTCCAAGCGTAAAACGCAGGTAGCCTGATTTTTGGGAAATTTCTGTTATCCGCCCTTCCTCAGCCTCTCCTCGTAACAGCGCCACGTGGATAAGGGCATTTACTCCCGGCGGGGGGTCGCCAAAGCGGTCAATAATCTCATCGGTAAGGTCATCGGCCTCATCCTCTGTTCGAATAAGAGCGATTCGCCTATAAAGATCCATGCGCTGTTCGCTGCTGGCCACATAGCTATCGGGTATGTTGGCGGATACCGCAAGGTCTGCACTGCACTCGGTGTGCACCTTTGGCTTCTCGCCCTTCTCCTCTAAAACCGCCTCCTCAAGCAGTTTTAGATATAAATCGTATCCTAATTCGATAAGATGCCCACTTTGCTCCGCACCCAGCAGGTTTCCCGCGCCTCGAATCTCGAGATCGCGCATTGCTATTCTGAAACCCGAATTAAATTCGGCAAACTCTCTAATGGCGCTAAGCCTCTTTTCCGCTACTTCGGTCAGCACCTTGTCTTTGCGGAAAGTTAAGTATGCACCGGCCCTTCTTGCTGAGCGTCCAACCCGACCTCTAAGCTGGTGTAACTGGGCAAGTCCCAGCTTATCCGCATCCTCAACAATAAGAGTGTTTACGTTTGGAATATCAATTCCCGTTTCAATAATAGTGGTGCATACCAGAACCTGCGTATCTCCAGACACCATGCTTTCCATAACACCCGACAGGGTCTCTTCATCCATCTGTCCATGAGCAACGGACACTGTAACGTCCTCCAAAAGCTTGCTTAGGCGTGAGGCGACGCGATCAATGCTTTCAACGCGGTTATGAACATAATAAACCTGACCGCCCCGCAATATCTCGCGCTTTATGGCGTCTGTCACCACGCCCCAGTCGTGCTCCATTACATAGGTCTGCACCGGCTGTCTGTCCTGAGGCGGCTCTTCCAGAGTAGACATATCCCGCAGGCCGGAAAGCGCCATATTCAGCGTTCGCGGAATGGGCGTTGCGGAAAGTGTTAAACAGTCCACCTGCTTTGCCAGCTCCTTAAGCCGCTCCTTATGAACAACGCCGAAACGTTGCTCCTCATCCACCACCATAAGACCCAGGTTTTTAAAGGCTATGTCCTTCTGGAGCAGCTTGTGTGTGCCGATTACCAAGTCCGCCTTGCCGTTGCGCATGTTTTGCAGGCTTTGGCGCATCTGGGCCGGCGTGCGGTATCGGTTTAAAAGCTCAATAGTTATGGGAAATCCGAAAAAACGCTGCATTGCGGTGTTGTAGTGTTGTTGTGCCAGCACCGTTGTTGGCACCAATATCGCCGCCTGCTTTCCGTCAAGAATGCACTTCATTACTGCCCGCAGCGCTACCTCAGTCTTTCCGTAGCCCACATCACCGCACAAAAGTCTGTCCATGGGACGCTCCCGTTCCATGTCCTCCTTAATTTCCACAATACAGCGGAGCTGGTCATCGGTCTCCTGATAGCCGAAGTTTTCCTCAAATTCTATCTGCCACGGAGAATCCGGTGCAAAGGCATAGCCCTTCTGCTTCTGCCTTTGAGCATAAAGCAGCACCAGATCCTTGGCAAGCTCTTTGGCGGCAGCCTTGGCCCTGGACTTGGTTTTGTGCCATTCAGCGCCGCCCATTTTGGAGAGCTTGACAGGCCTATCCTCGCTGCCACCAATGTATTTAGAAACCAGATCCAATTGAGTTGCCGGCACATAAAGACTGTCAGTGCCCGCATAGCAAATTTTTATGTAATCTTTTTCTATTCCGTCCACGGGCATCTTGAAAATGCCCGCAAAGCGGCCTATTCCGTGGTATTCATGCACCACCAAATCGCCCACGGAAAGGTCCGCATAACTCTCTATGCCTCGTCTGTCCTTGAGCGCTCGTTTTTTCTTTTTGTGCCGTAGTCCCCCAGAGATAATCTGATTGTCCGTTAATACTGCCAATTTTGCGTCCGGCAGTTCAAACCCCGCTACCAGAGAGCCGACGGAAATTACGCAGCTTCCCGGTGCCGGAAGTCTTTTAAGCTCCGAGTCCAGCGCAACATGTACACCTCTGCCTACAAAGTACTCGCACAGCATCTCCGCCCGTCTTTTGTCAGCCGCAAGCACAACAACAGAGAACTTTTCCGCCGTGTAATGTCGCACGTCTTCAATGGCCGTTTCAGCGCTGCCGCCATAGCTTGGCAACTGCTTTGTTACGGGGGATACTATACTTTTCGGCTCAACAATATATCTGCCTGTGGTAAAATTATCGGCCATAATAAGCGCGTATTCACTAAGGCGCTCTCCGGCCATTTCCCAGGGTAAAAAGAAACCTGCGGTTTTGCCGCTGATGATGCCACTTTCAATTAGCAGCTTTAAATCTTCCGCATGTTGCTTGAAAAAGCTCGTGGCGGTCTCTGAGACCTTGCCGGGTTTGTCCAAAAACACCAGGGCATCCTGCGGAATATAATCGAGAGCAGAGATAAACTCCGGATAAACTAGCGAAATGTATCTGTCTGCCGCTGCAAGCCCTTTAAGATGGGAAAGTTTTTCTCCATCCTCACGCAGTGTTTCCGCAAGCTTCTGATTTCCACGCTTTGCCGCTGACTTCTCCTGTTCGTGCAGCTTTTCAAATAGTATCTCATTATCAACAATTGTTGTTAAAACCTCTCTTGAAGGGAGAATTTTGCAGCTTTTTATAGCTTCTGTGCGCCTCTGGCTGTCCGTATCGAAGAAGCCCATAGAGTCAATATCGTCTCCCCAGAATTCGCAGCGCACGGGCTGTTCATACCCCGGCGAAAAGAAATCCAAAATCCCTCCACGGCGGGAATACTGGCCTGGGCCCTCAACCTGAGCGCAGCGGTTGTATCCGCAAAGGATAAGAGCCTTCTCCGCTTCCTCTAGGGGACAGTTCTTTCCGTCCTCCAATAGGAAGCCCGTTTTTATCAGCACCTCCGGCGGCATAGTGCGCTGTAAGAGCCCCGTAACCGTTGCTACAACCACAGGAGCCTTTTCCTTAGCCAAAGCATACAAAGTCTTTATTCTCTGCTGCTCAGCCTCACGGGAGGCGCTCTCCGCCCCATAAAAGTTCATATCCCTGCTAAACAGTGTAAGACAAGGTTCCTCTAAAAAAAGCTCAAGATCGCGCTTTATGTTATCTGCTGCTGTCTCATCGGAGCAGATAACAAATAGTGGCCTTTCGGTGTTTATTCTCAGTGCTGCTGCAATGGCTGCTCTCGCTGTCTTACCAGGTCCGGAAACCAGGGCAGGCAAAGCGCCTCCTTCCACGTATTTTGGAAGGAGGTTCAGGTTCTTGTCATTAAATAAGGACTGAGCCAGTGTTCGCATTTTCTGTCCTCGCAGAGTGTAATTCGATAACAAAACCGATAAAACACAAAGGTTTTATGTTATTTGCGGAATTTGCATATAAACATGCAAAATGCCCATTCTGCCCACTTTATATGGAGGGTGCTTTTATACTACACTTTTGTTTTGTCGAAATCAAGAATAATCGTATTTGCATTAAAAACAAGCATAAAATCTGTATATATTGGTAGTTTTAAGAAAAAACGCATAATCAGTTGCAATATACATATATTATATTTAATTCTTATTTTTCTATTGCTAATACACTCAATTTTTGCTATAATTCCATTATGTGTATTTCCCCAAATCTCACTACATAAAGCGGTTAACAAAGCCTAAAGTGATAACAGCAAATCTTATCCTTCCCATAAAGGAGAAAAAAGAATGAATTCCGTAAACGACATCTGGTGCAACATCATGGACTACCTGTCGACAGAGCTTACCAGCACCACGATGAACACATGGTTTTCTGAGTGCAGACCCATTGACCTTACCGAAAGCCGCCTGGTTATATACACACCCACTGCTTTTAAGCGCGGCATAATAAAGGACCGCTACTCCTCGGTTATTACAAACAAGCTCACGGAGCTTTTTTCATGCCCCTTTGATCTTGATGTCTTAGCCGGAGACGAACTTGATGACTATGAGCGCACCAATTCTGACGACTCTTTGCCAGAGGTTGCAGGTTATACCTTCGACCAGTTCATAGTCGGGAACTCCAACAAATTTGCCCACGCAGCGGCAGTTGCCGTAGCTGACAAACCGGGAGAAAACTTTAACCCTCTATTCATATACGGAAATTCCGGTCTTGGCAAAACCCATCTGCTTCTTTCCATAGGCCAAAGAATCCATGAAACCGACCCCACCGCAAAAATCGTCTATGTGAAGGGTGACGAGTTTATGAACCAAATGGTTCAGTCAATTAAGGATAACACTCAGGCCGAATTTAGAAATAAATATCGTTATGTGGATTTGTTTCTTGTGGATGATATTCAGTTTATTTCCGGAAAAATGGGTGTGCAGGAGGAGTTTTTCCATACCTTCAACAACCTTTGGGAGGCCGGTAACCAAATCGTTATCACCTCTGACCGTCCCCCCATTGAAATGGTCAAGCTAGAAGATCGTCTGCGTACCCGTTTTGAAGGCGGCCTTATGGCTGATATTCAGCCCCCTGATATGGAAACACGCATGGCAATCATCCGCAACAAGGCCTCTCAACTGGGTATGTCCCTGCCAGACGAGGTATTGGAGTATATAGCCAACGAAATCCAGTCCAATATACGGCAGATTGAAGGCGTTGTGAAGCGTCTCACGGCCTACAATTCCATAATGCATGAAACAATAGACATTACAATGGCACGAAGGGCAGTTAAGGATGTCGTACGTGACGGAGCTTACATACCCACAGCGTCCGTTATCGTAGATGAAACCGCCCGTTACTATTCTCTCGACCCAGACGACCTGAGAAGTCAGCGCAGGGACAAGAGCATCTCAATTGCAAGGCAGGTTTCAATGCACCTTATGCGAACTCTCACCAATATGTCTCTTAAAGACATTGGCGACCAGTTTAATAGAAATCACTCAACTGTTTTAAGCTCCCTTACCAAAATTAACGACCTTCTTGAAAAAGATCCCAACATGAAGGATACTATTCGTGACATTTCCAGTAATATTACCACCTATCACGGGCAATAAGTTTTAAACATTTAAACATTCAAAACCAAACTGTAAAAAGTTTACTGTTTTTAAAAATTTTCTAGGATTTGAAACCTCAAACTTTTCTACATATTTATAAACACCGGGTTTTTAGTATTATCAATTGCTTTAGCAGTCTTCCAACACTTTTCTTTACTACTACTATTACTACTAAAATTATTCTTACTATCTTTCTATAATATAAACCAATATAAAAATAGAGGAGGAACCATTATGAAATTCACTTGCGAAAAATATCTTCTCCAATCCGCAGTGGCAACCAGTTCTCGGGCAGCGGCCTCAAAAAGCCCTAATCCTGCTCTTGAGGGTCTGCTCCTCGAAGTAAATGAATCAAGAGTTAAAATAACGGGTTATGATCTTGTTAAGGGAATATATACATCCTTTGCCGCCGATGTGGCTGAACCGGGAAGTGTGGTTATATCCGCTCGACTTTTTGACAGTATTGTGCGCAGCCTTCCTGATGATATAGTTACTATAAAAGCTGATGATAACAATAATATCTCCATTTGCTGCGGAAACGCAGACTTTTCCATTATGGGCATGTATTCTGAAAGCTACCCGGAGCTCCCCTCGGTCGATCATCAAAAAAGTGTGTCCATCCCACAAAAGACCCTTAGAGAAATGATAAACCAAACACTTTTTGCTGTTAGTAACAATGAGGCTCGCCCTGTCTACACTGGCTCTCTATTTGAAATTGAAGGAAAAATGCTTACATTGGTATCAGTTGATGGCTATAGACTTGCTATGCGCAAGGAGACTTTGGAGTTCTCTGATATGGATGAATGCAGTTTTATCACACCCGGTACAGCTCTCTCAGATTTGGAAAAAATGTGTTCAGATTCTGATGATGCGGTTAGAATAATTGTTGGAAGCAAACATATATCCTTTTCTCTCGGGGATTGCGTTCTGGTTACAAGACGGCTTGAGGGCGAATTTCTCGACTATAAAAAGGCCATTCCGTCTGAATTCAATTATCACCTAAAAACAGACCGAGCAAGCTTTCTACGTGCAGTTGACCGGGTTTCGCTTATTATAGACGACCGCATAAAGAACCCCCTGCGTTGCATTTTTGGCGAGAACAAGCTGAGCATGTACTGTGTTACTTCCATAGGCAAGGGCGAGGACGTATGTCCCTTCAAGGGCAACGGAGAGGGCCTTGAAATAGGCTTTAACAATCGCTATCTTCAGGATGCCTTAAAGGCTGCGCCGGCAGATGAGCTTGAGGTTTGTCTTAACTCTGGTTCTGCTCCCTGTGTACTAATCCCAGTAGATGGTGGCAGCAATTTTCTCTATATGATTTTGCCAGTAAGACTGAAAGCATAAAGAAACGGAGGCATTAATATGCCCAAAACACCCCAAAAAATAGAAATTCATACAGAATTCATACGTTTAGATGCCGCTTTAAAATTTACAGGCTCGGCATCCACAGGCGGCGAGGCCAAGCTTATTATTCAGGAAGGCAATGTTAAGCTTAATGGTGAAATCTGCACCCAGCGCACGAAAAAGCTTAGGTACGGTGACGTAATTGAATACGAGAATGAGAGCTATATTATCTCTGGAGTAGAATAATGCTAGTAAACTCTATCCATTTGGTCAACTTTCGCAACTATTTAGACCAAAGCGTTGACTTCTCTCCTAACATTAACGTCATCACGGGAGAAAATGCTCAGGGAAAAACAAACCTTCTGGAAAGTATTTTCATGCTCAGCTGCGGACATGGCTTTCGCACACGGTTTGATAAGGAATTAATAAGTTTTCAGTCAGACTTCGCCAGAGTAAGGGGCGAGGTTTTCTCTGCCGATAGAAATCAGCAGATAGACATAAAGCTGGCTCGAGGACTTCGTAAGCAGATTGCTGTAAACGGCGTAAAAAAAAGCTCATCAGAGCTTTCTAAAACCCTTAGAGTTGTCCTCTTTTCTCCGGATGATCTTAATATTATTAAGGAGGGGGCAAAAGAGCGGCGTCGTTTTATGGACATGGCTATTTCCCAGCTTCGCCCTAGCTACACCGAGCTTTTAAGTGAATATACCCGTCTGTTTGAGCACAAAAAAAGCATTTTAAACGGGTGGAGAGAAAAACCCGATCTTCTTGAAGCGCTGGATGAGTACTCGGACTTCATGTGTCGAGTATCTGCCAAGCTTATCCGTTACAGAGCGGCTTTTACTGATCGTCTTGAGCAAACCGCCGCCCTTATCCACAGCGAGTTCTCCGGTAACGGAGAGGAGCTTGAAATAAAATATCAGACCGTAAGCACGGTTACTGACCCATTTGCCTCTGAAAAACAGCTTTATGAGCAGCTTTGGCAGCATCAGAAGTCTCACCGTGAAGCGGAAATAGCTTCGTGCAGTGTTTTAACCGGCATCCACAAGGATGATTTAGTAATCAGTATTAATTCTGTTCCTGCCCGTCAGTATGCCTCACAGGGACAAACACGGACTGCTGCCCTTTCAATGAAAATGGCAGAAAGGGAGATATCTAATCAAGACACTGGGGAAACACCAATTCTCCTATTAGATGATGTTTTAAGTGAACTTGACCAGAAACGACAAGAATTTGTACTAAATCGCATTGGTGGCGGCCAGACCCTTATAAGCTGCTGCGAAGACGATCAAATTAAAACCCGCACCGGCGGTCGTGTTTTATCGGTCTCCGGCGGCCGCGTGAAGTGAGGCAAAAATGTATCTTCACCTTGGAAAAAACGTAGTTGTCCAAAAAAGTGAGATTGTGGCTGTTTTGGATTTGGATAACAGCTCCCATTCATATATAACCCGAGCATTTCTTACTGCTGCCGAGCGCAAGGGGCAGGTAATTAACGTCAGCGAGGACTTGCCGAAAAGCTTTGTCATTTGCCAAAGTCAAAGCGGCGAGCAAACCCTTTACCTATCCCAATTGGCCTCCTCCACACTTTTAAAGCGTGCCGAGTCAGCAAGCAGTTTAGAATAAAACACTTAATAATAAACGGCGTCCGTAATCAAGTTTTTATCGGGCGTAATAAGCGGAAGGAAAAATCAAATGTCTGAAATCACCGATAAAATTACTGAGGAATATGATGCCTCGCAAATTCAGGTTCTTGAGGGGCTTGAGGCGGTAAGAAAACGCCCGGGTATGTATATAGGTTCTACCTCGTCTAGCGGTCTGCACCATCTTGTATACGAGATCGTCGATAACTCCATCGATGAGGCACTTGCAGGTTACTGCACTCATATCGAAGTGGCCATAGAGCCTGATAATATAATTATGGTAACAGATAACGGACGGGGCATCCCTGTGGACATTCAGGAGCAGACCGGAAAGGCCGCTCTTGAGGTGGTTTTCACTGTCCTTCACGCCGGCGGTAAGTTTGGCGGTGGAGGGTATAAGGTCGCTGGGGGCCTTCATGGCGTGGGCGCCTCCGTTGTTAATGCCCTGTCCGAGTGGCTTGAAGTTGAAGTCCACAAAAACGGACAGATATATCAGATGAAGTTTTCCCGGGGCAACATCACGCAGAATATTGAGATTGTGGGTGAAACGGATCATACCGGCACAACCGTGCGATTCAAGCCGGACCCGGATGTGTTTGATATGGTCGTATACGAGTACGAAATCCTTCATACTCACATGCGTGAGCAGGCTTTCCTTAATGCCGGACTCCATATATCCACAGTGGATAACAGAGGCGAAGAAGTTATCCGGGATGATATGTTTTACGAGGGCGGCATAAGAGAGTTCGTTAGCTATATTAACCGCACCAAGGTTCCCCTCCACAAGGAAGTAATATACATGTGCGGCAATAAGAACGACGCCATTGCCGAAATAGCCATTCAGTATAACGATAGCTATAACGAGAACATTCTCTCCTTTGCAAACAACATCCACACACCTGATGGGGGAATGCACGAAACCGGTTTTAAGGCTGCCCTAACCCGGGTTCTCAATGCCTATGGCGCTAAGGTAGGTATGCTTAAAAATGACGAGAAGGTAACCGGGGAGGACTGCCGCGAGGGCCTTTCCAGTATTATTTCCGTTAAGCTTACTGATGCCCAGTTTGAGGGACAAACAAAGTCAAAGTTGGGTAATAGTGAAATCCGCACATTAGTGGACAGCGTGGTTTCCGACAAGCTTGAACAGTATTTGGAGGAAAACCCTGCCGTTGGTCGCGCCATACTGGACAAGGCACTCACAGCGAATCGTGCCCGTGAGGCTGCCCGAAAAGCTCGTGAGTCTGTCCGTCGTAAAACCGGCCTTGAGTCCGGGCAGATGCCCGACAAACTCCAGGACTGCAACGAGCGTGACCCTTCTTTGTGCGAGATATATATAGTAGAGGGAGACAGCGCCGCAGGCTCTGCAATTCAGGGCCGAGACAGCCGGTTCCAGGCTATACTGGCCATGTGGGGTAAAATGCTAAACGTGGAAAAGGCCCGTGCTGACAAAATCTACGGAAACGACAAGCTCTATCCACTTATAGTGGCCCTGGGCGCAGGCATTGGAGAGGAATTCAACATCGAAAAGCTGCGCTACCATAAAATTATTATAATGGCCGATGCGGATGTAGACGGCGCCCATATCCGCACTCTGCTGCTGACCTTTTTCTTCCGCTATATGCGTCCACTTATTGAAAACGGCTATGTCTATTCCGCCGTGCCGCCGCTTTATAAGCTCACGAGGGGCAAGACCGTCAAGGTTGCATACTCCGACGAGGAGCGAGACAGAATTTCCGCCGAGCTTCGCGGCGATAACGCAAATGCCAAGGTCGATATTTCCCGCTTCAAGGGTCTTGGCGAGATGGACCCGCACGAGCTGTGGGAGACCACCATGGACCCGGAAAAGCGCTCGCTGCGCAGGATAACTCTTGACGATGCGCTCCGTGCCGACGAGGTTTTCACCATTCTGATGGGTGAAGAGGTCGAGCCGAGGCGCGCGTGGATAGAGTCCAACGCAAAATATGTCGTCAATCTGGACATTTAAGAGGTGAAAGCTGA
>CAZNUD010000040.1:0-15528 GCA_964576195.1 uncultured Oscillospiraceae bacterium
TGGTGGAGATGGGGGGAGTTGAACCCCCGTCCGAAAGCGCTTTAACAGAAACTTCTCCGGGCGCAGACGGTTATTGCGGCATTGCTGCCAATTTCCTTCGGCCAAGGCAAGCCGTCACGCCTTGGGGTCGGGTAGCTTCATTATTCATGGTGCGCTCAAAGCTTTGCGCACTCACGGACGCTGCTAATCGACGCCCTGCTCCCGGGCCGCAGCGCTCCCGGGGAGGACGGTAGCCTTATGCGGCTACGAGTTCGTAAGAATCGTTGTTCTTTAATTTATAAAGTGCCCATTTTAAGGATGGTAGGCGCATCCGCCCGCTATTCCTACCTCCACACCCCCGTCGAAACCGGTACATCCCCATATAGAAGGTTTGCCTTTCGGGGAGCAGGCCTTTCCCACTCCCCAAGACGAGCTAAGGAAGGTCTTATATCATTAAGACGAAATTTACTTAAAATTGTTCCGCAAGCTTATCAGGCTCCGGATATTCAACGCCGAAGGTTTCAACTGTAACGGACTTCATGCGCTGGGGATCAATAGGCTTGTCACCTCGGCCCACGCGGGTCTCAGCAATTTTGTCTACAACATCCATACCCTCGACAACCTTGCCAAAGCCAGCATACTGACCGTCAAGATGAGAGGCGTCCTTGTGCATAATAAAAAACTGGCTTCCGGCAGAGTTCGGGGCCATGGTTCGGGCCATGGAGAGAACCCCCGGGCCATGCTTAAGGTCGTTTTTAAAGCCATTTCCGGAAAACTCTCCCTTGATGGCATAACCGGGACCGCCGATGCCCGTGCCCTCGGGGTCGCCTCCCTGGATCATAAAGCCAGAGATTACGCGATGGAAGCAAAGACCGTTATAATAACCTCTCTTAACCAGAGAGATGATGTTATTAACAGTGTTGGGAGCAATTTCGGGGTAAAGCTCCGCCTTGAAAACGCCACCGTTTTCCATTGTAAAGGTTAAAACCGGGTTTGGCATATAGCGTTCTTTTCCTTTCAGTTACGTTCTTTCATAGTTCGCTCAATTTCGCGGTTTGATGAGCGCTTTGCGTCTGAATCACGTTTGTCATAGAGCTTTTTGCCCTTGCATAGTCCCAGTTCAAGCTTAACGCGGCTATCCTTAAAATATAGAGACAGGGGGATAATCGCAAGCCCATCCTGCTTAACGCGGTCTGCAAGCTTTAAAATTTCCCTCTTGTGCATAAGAAGTCTTCTGGGACGAAGTGGGTCGCGGTTGAAAATATTGCCCTTTTCGTAAGGGTTGATGTGCAGAGAACGCACAAAAAGCTGCCCGTCCTTGACGGTGCAGTAGGAGTCCTTCATGCTTAAAGTACCCATACGCAATGATTTAACTTCAGTTCCACAAAGCTCAATACCTGCTTCAAAGCGTTCAAGGACAAAATAGTTATGGAAGGCCTTGCGATTTTGCGCTATTTGTTTAACTCCGGTTGCTTTAGGCACCGCTTGACCCTCCCTTCGTATTTTTATGGCTACACCACGGAAGCGAGCACCGCGCAAGTTTTTGCGTTACACTATATTATACCATCTTTGTCAAGTATCTACCCCAAGCTGTGCGGCAAGACGTAACAGACTCTCCGGCAGAAGCACACGCACTGGTACCGCAAAAGCTAAAGTTCCCCCCTCGCACTGAAAGAGCTCCACTTCAATGGAGCTCCACGGCTCAAGGCCCCTTAGTCTCAGTTCCTCAGAAACCAGTTCTTTTATGCCCTCACAGCAGAATTTTTTACCAGCGGAAAGTTCCGCTACCACAAGCCTTTGGCTGACAATATGTAGAATCATAGCTTTACCGGCCCCTTTTGTTTTTTTACATTGTACTCCGACCTACCTAATAGAACCAGTTAAAATAACTGGAAATGTCTTTGCTTGTATGTTATAATAATTATTAAGTTTATTTTGTCAAAACGGAGGCTTACCCCATGGATTACACCGAAACTCCCATCCGCCGCCTTAGCGGTTACACAGGTATCATCACCAGCACCACTCTTGATTCGGTAAGACTGCAAAACGGTCATATCTCCCTGCGGGAGGTGGTGGAGCATCCCGGCGGCGTTACGGTAATCCCCGTGGACGATGAGGGCTATGTCTATTGTGTTCGTCAGTTCAGGTATCCCATTGGTGAACATCTTCTGGAGGTCCCAGCCGGTAAGCTTGAGCCGGGAGAAAGTCCTCTCCGCTGTGCAAAACGCGAGCTATCGGAGGAAACCGGAATTTCTGCCGATGAATATGTGGATTTGGGAAAGGTCTACCCCTCTCCGGGCTTTTGTAAGGAGGTCCTTTATGTTTACCTTGCAAGAGGTCTGCATTTCGGCAGTTCTCATCCTGACGAGAACGAATTCCTAGACGTTGAAAAAATTCATATTGACACGCTGGTGGACATGACCATGAAAAACCAACTTGCCGATGCCAAAACCGTTATCGCCATACTAAAAGCTAAGGCACTTATACAAAAATGAAAGATATATTGTGAAAGGCGTGAAAGATATGCAAAGAACCGTTCTTATAGTCGATGATGAGAAATCCATTGTTGACATACTTAAATTTAACCTTGAAAAATCTGAATTTAACACCATCTGCGCCTACGACGGCAGGGAGGCTTTGAAGCTTGCAGGGGAACTTAACCCAGACCTTATCCTATTGGACGTAATGCTGCCTTATATGGACGGTTTTGAAGTCTGCAAAGCCCTTCGCGCCGAAGGCAGCAACATCCCCATAATTATGATAACCGCCCGGGAACAGGAAACCGATAAGGTTCTGGGTCTTGAACTGGGCGCTGACGACTACATAACAAAACCCTTTTCCGTGCGCGAGCTTATAGCGAGAGTTAAAGCTAACATGCGCCGTGTTCCTCCACCGGAACCCGTAGAGGAGACAGACGATAAAAACACCATTAAATTTAAGGACATTGTCATAGACTTTGACCGCCACACAGTATATAAACTTAGCGTACCGCTGGAGCTTACCCAGAGAGAGTTCGAACTTATTAAATTTCTTGCCACTTCTCCCGGCAAGGTAATATCCCGCAAGGAGCTAATGAGCGAGGTCTGGCAATACGACTATTACGGTGACCTTCGCGCTGTAGATGTGGCTGTGCGCCGTTTGCGGGAAAAGCTTGAAGATAACCCTGCGGAGCCTGTTTATGTTATGACAAAGCGCGGCGTGGGGTATTATTTTAGTGAGGAGTAGCAGAAAAAGCTAATCTGCAAGACTGTTGAAAGGATAGCGCTCAGGCGCTTGAGGGTTACATGAACAAAAGTCTTTACTCCAAGCTGGTGCTTATAATGCTGCTGCTCATCATTTCACTGATGGCTGTGGTGGGTGCCTTTCTTATGAACGAGATTCGCGCCTTTTACCTTGACGACTTTTATAAGCAGATGAAGTCCGTCTTTGAAAACCCCGAACTGGCGGAGCTGCTGTATTCCGCGGCAGACGACTCCAACGCACCTTCACGCATGGCGGACATTATAAAAACCTATTCCGGTCAAATCGGTATAGACTCCAGCCGCCGCAACTACTACATCCTTAACGGCAACACCGGTGCTGTGCTCATAGGCTCCGGCGCCGACACTGAAAACCTGGCAATGACGCCCAACATCCTTACAGCCATCAGCGGCAGTGAGGGATACGCCAGCGATTTAAATTCCAATTACATGGACGTTGCTCTTTCCTTCAAGGGTAAGACCGCCAGCTACATCGTTTATATTAAGGACAACAAGGCCGACGTTCAAAGCCTAAGCTCCGCCCTTTTTGAAATAATCCTCGAGGCGCTGCTGGTGGGTCTTTTGATTTCCGCACTATTAAGCCTTGTCCTTGCCAAAACCATAGTTACTCCCATTCAAAGCCTTACCAAGGCCGCCGAGCGGGTAGCCGCGGGAAACTTCTCTCAAAAGCCAAAATCCGAAGCCAGAGACGAGATTGGCGTTTTAACCCGAACTTTCAACGGAATGGCCGGAAAGCTCGAAAACACTTTGGATGACCTTAAAAAATCCGAGGCCATGCGTCGGGAGTTTGTTGCCAATGTGTCCCACGAACTTCGAACCCCCATCACAAGCATAAGAAGCTACGCTGAAACTCTTCAGGATGAATACAACATAAACGAGGAAACCCGCGCGGAGTTTTTGAGTGTAATCGTAACGGAAAGCGACCGCATGACAAAGATCGTGCAGGATCTGCTGACTCTTTCCCGTTTCGATGCGGGCAGTATAGAATTTTCCTTCCAGCGCTTTTCTTTGGAAAAATCCATAGACGATGTATATAACACTATGCAGATGGAGGCCCAAAAACGCGGCCACCACTTCTCTGTCAACATAAAAGCAGAACTTCCGGAGCTTTATGGAGACAAAGCCCGCATTGAACAGGTGCTTATAAACATGATATCCAACGCCTTCAAATACACCCGCGACGGCGGAGTTATAAGCATAGTTGCCGGCCGCCAGGACGACGATGTTTGGGTAAGCGTCCGGGATAACGGCATAGGCATTCCGGAAGAGGATGTTCCCAATGTGTTTGACCGCTTTTACAGGGTAGACAAGGCCCGCAGCCGGGAATCCGGCGGCACTGGTCTGGGTCTTTCCATTGCCAGTGAAATCGTTGCCCGCCACAATGGCAAAATGTCCCTGACAAGTCAGGTGGGCAAGGGTACCGTCATCACTATGACGCTCCCCGTGGAGGAGTATCATGAAAAATAAAGCAGTACTCATTGATCACGGAAAGAGCCTACTTATCGTTTTGCTGCTTATTTCAGCCGTATTTCTGCTGTTTAAAGCCATGCTCTTTCGGCCGGACAAGTTTTTCGACAACATCGGTAACTTTCTTGGCGCCCAGCCTGCCCCCGGCGGCTACGAAGGAGGGGAATCAGAGCTTATTTCCAGTGCTGCCTCCCCCTGCTATATCCTCGCCACCACCGAGGACGGCTCCCACTATGCCTCAAAATATGACGGTACGAACAAGGAAAAGCTCTTTTCCCAGTTTTCACCTTATCTGGGAATGGCCCTGGGTAGTGCTGACACACCCGTACAAATAAATGAGGCCCAATGGCAAAGCGCGTTAAGGCAAAGCGGAGTGTTCTTTGACTACATATATCCCCAGCCTCTTTCAGCAATGGGCTCATGGTTGGGTACCAGTCCTAGCGGCGGTACCGGCGAATACGAGGCCCGCAGGCTTTACCTTGGTAGCAACGGCGATGTTATGTGCCTTTATTTTATCAACGCCCACGACCACTCTATATATCGCTGCAGCACGGCCCTCAGTTTTTCTGACATTGCCTCAAAAATTGCCGAGCTTCCCATGGGCAGTGCCAATTTTGCCTTTGAGCTTGGGGAAACATACGAGAATATAGATCCATACTTTATTTTTTCCTATGAAACTTTACAGCTTCGGGCAATGACCTCCTCAAGCCCTATAAGGGACGGATACTCCCTTTCAGAGCTTTTCTCAATTTTTGAAATGAACAGCCGCACCACCTCTGAATGCCCAGAAAAAGACGGCTCCTATGTATATGTAGACGGCGAAAAGAGCCTGCGCATTGACGTTTCCGGCAAGCTTTCCTTCAGCGTTGCCGAGGGAAAGGGTATTAGCATCCCCAAAGCCGACATAGAACTAGAGGATTGCATTGCCCTTGTAAACTCCATTGCCCAAAAGAGTATCGGTGCTTCCTGCGGAGAGGCGACAGTTGGCCTATCCGGCATATCCAACGGCGGCGTTTCCGAAGCCTGCACACTATATTTCAGCTATTTCATTGACGGCATTCCCGTAAAACTTTCCGGCGGCTTATATGCAGTTTCTGCTAAGTTTTCAGCAGGCTCAATCGTGCGCCTTGATCTGGTTTATCGCAGCTATACCCATACCGGGGAGATGCTTATGCCACTGCCAGAAAAGCTGGCATGTGCAATGGCTGCCGCAACAGGCGGAGAGCCCCTTCTTCAATACGAGGATAAAAATGACGGCGTTTCCTGCGCATGGATCGTCAACTGATAGACTAGGAGCGGAAAGTGGACAAATCTAGGATTAAAAGCTTTATAATATTGCTGCTGGCTGTTGTAAATGTCTGTCTGCTGTTTATTGTTTTAAAAAACACCTCTGCGGAGCTAGCTGTTAGAGAATCAGGCAATGCCGCCCTTCAGCAGGTGCTTGCTAAAAACGGCATAACCTTGTCAGAGGATGTCGTCCTTCCCAAAAAAATACCCACGGAAATAACGTTAAGCCGCAGCATGTTAAAGGAAAAAAGGAATCTTTCCTCCCTGATTGGCAGTTGCACGGCTCAGGATCTGGGCGGAAACATTATATATTACCACGGCAGCAATGGACATGCCAACTATCGGGGCACCGGAGAGTTTGAAATAATGCTTGATTCGGCAATAATACCTTTAACGGACACTCCCGTGGCCAGTTGCTATTCCTTGGCAAAGAAGCTCGGCATAGATTACGCTAACATTGAGCCTCAACTTATCCAAGGCGATGACAGCCTTATGGTTACAATGGTGTGCGCCTTTGACGGAACACCTGTTTATAACGCAGCCATTAGCTTTTCCTACAGCTTCAACAGACTCTTTATTATTAGCGGCATGCGCCCATTGGACACCGAGGTTTCCATACGAGTATATGAGGATTATCCCGACGGGGCAACGGTGCTTATGAGTTTTCTGGATTATATCAGCAGTACCGGCGGAGCTTTAAGCGAAATAACCGAGGTTGAACTGGGTTATTTTATCAGCAGTTCCGTTTCCGGTAGCTGTGTACTACGCCCGGTCTGGTGCATCATAACCGACTCGGGAAGGTACTATATAAACGGTCAGACAGGCAAGCCGGAAAACTTGGAATAAGCAGCACAGCTCAGGTGTTACAGGTAGCTAACTTAATTTTTATTGTCTTTTTTCAAACGCTGTGTTATAATTCATTGATATCTATTCCATGGGAGAATTATGCCCTTTTTTTTGGGGCTATATCAGCTCCCGCTGGGTAAGCTAAATTACAGAACAGAGTGATATTTTCTCGTCACGGGAAGGTGTTTTTATTGGATAAATACGTTATTAACGGTGGAAAGCAACTATTCGGAGAAGTCGAAATAAGCGGAGCGAAAAATGCCGCTGTTGCAATAATTCCCGCCGCGCTCATGGTTGAGGGCGTTTGCCGAATTGAAAATATTCCGCAAATTAGCGATACGGATATGCTCCTCACCATCCTCAGCGAAATGGGCGCAAACATCCGTATGATAAATCATAACACCGTTGAGATTGACTGCACCGCCGTCCGCCGTGACGGAGCACCCTTTGAGCTTATGCGCAAGATTCGCGCTTCCTATTACCTTATTGGTGCTATGCTGGGTCGCTTCGGTTCAGCCAAAACAACCATGCCCGGCGGCTGTAACTTTGGCGTTCGCCCCATCGACCAGCACATTAAGGGGATGACAGCTCTTGGCGCTAGTGTTGAGGTCAAGGGTGGCTTTGTGTACGCAGACTGTCCCGAGGGTGGTCTTACAGGCACAAAAATCTATCTGGACAAAGTCTCCGTTGGCGCAACTATGAACATTATGCTTGCAGCTACCAAGGCTCATGGAAAAACCACCATTGAAAACGCTGCCAGGGAACCTCACATAGTTGACCTCGCAAACTTTTTAAACTCCATGGGCGCGGATGTTCGCGGAGCCGGCACTGACACCATAAAAATATATGGCGTTGAAAAGCTACACAGCGGCAGCTACACCATTATTCCCGACCAGATCGAAGCCGGCACCTACATGGCAGCCGTTGCCGCAACTGGTGGGGAAGTTGCCATCAAAAACATTATCCCAAAGCACCTTGACTGTATAAGCGCAAAGCTGCGGGAGATGGGTGTTGAGGTTGATGAACACGCCGATTATGTGGTGGTTCGCCGCTTCGGGAAGCTGATCCGCACAAACATCAAAACCCAGCCCTACCCCGCCTTTCCCACCGACATGCAGCCCCAGATAAGCACAGTTTTGTGCATTGCCGAAGGCACAAGTGTTGTAACCGAAGGCGTGTGGGATACCCGTTACAAATACGTTTCCGAGCTTAAAAAAATGGGCGCGGAGGTTCAGGTGGACGGCAAAACAGCCGTTATAGAGGGTGTTGAGTACCTAACAGGTGCTCCCGTGGTTGCATATGATTTGCGCGCGGGTGCAGCCGTTGTTATCGCCGGCCTTGCCGCTGTCGGCACCACCACCGTTGAAGACATTATCTACATTGAGCGCGGCTACGAAAACATTGTCGGCAAGCTTACAGGCCTTGGTGCGGACATTGTCTGCGTTACAGAACCTGAAGAACCCATTGAAACTCTCGCCATAGTTTGACACAAAAGGACGGCTTTATGCAGATTTTTACCCTTGCAAGCGGATCTACCGGCAATTGCACTTTAATTTCAGACCAAGGAAGCACTCTTCTTATTGATGCTGGCATTTCAGCAAGGCGAATAACACGGGCCCTTGACTCTTTGGGCTTTTCTGTGGATAGCCTTTCCGGCATTCTTATAACTCATGAGCACAGCGACCACATTTGCGGTCTTAACACTCTCATCAAGCACCACGACATAACGATAATGGCCCCTCGCACAGTAGCCAATCATTTGCGTTACTGCATTGCGGGGGTCGATGACTATATAAAAGAACTACCCGTAGGTCAGGAGGAAAGCATAGGCGGCCTTGGGGTCATGCCCTTTCACACTCCCCATGATACTCCCGAAAGTGTAGGATACCGTATCACCGGCAGCAGCGTTTTCGGCTTTTGCACAGACTTCGGCCACGTTACGGATGAGGTTCTTGACTCCCTTCGTGGGGCAGACGCCGCCATTGTGGAGGCAAACCACGACGTTGAAATACTTAAAGCCGGACCCTATCCCTTCCCTCTCAAGCGCCGAATTCTTTCCGATAACGGACACCTTTCAAACGACTGCTGCGGAGCCTTGGCGCTAGAGCTTTGTAAAAGCGGAACAAGAAGCGTGATTCTTGGCCATTTAAGCCGTGAGAACAACACTCCCGCCCAAGCAATGGAAACAGTGTCTGCCATACTGCAGCGGGAGGGCATTAGTCCGGGGCGAGATATCTGCCTCGGAGTAGCACCAGAAAAAGAGTTTTTGCACCTTAACATTAGGGAGTCTGCCATATGTTGAGTGTAAGCCTAATAGCCGTCGGCAAATTGCGTGAGAAGCACTACATAGATGCCTTCGATGAATACGCTAAGCGCCTGTCACCTTATTGCCGCTTTGAAAAAGTGGAGCTATCGGAGCAGCGTCCACCTCAGGAACCGTCCCCGGCCGAAATAAACGCCGGACTTAAAATGGAGGCGGCGGAGATTCGCCGTCACATTCCACCGGGCGCGTATGTCATTGCTATGTGCATTGAGGGAAGGGAGATTTCAAGTTCAGAGCTTGCTGATCTTTTTTCAAATCTGACAAACTCCGGCAAAAGTCGGCTCTGCTTCGTTGTCGGTTCTTCCTTCGGACTGAACGAGGAATTCAAAAAAAGCGCGGATATGCGCCTTTCAATGTCAAGGATGACCTTTCCCCATCATCTGGCAAGGGTAATGCTTGCAGAGCAGATTTACCGGGGAATAATGATTAACGAAGGCAGCCGATATCACAAATAGTGCATATCGCCAAGCAGGAGGTTATTATGTGGTGTCCTAATTGCAAGGCAGAATACGAAAAGGGAATTGAAACCTGTGCCGATTGCAATCTTGCTTTGGTGGAGGGATTCCCACTTGACACGCCAAAAGAAAAATGGGGCCGAGCATTTCCGGGCAAGGCCATGAAGGCGTGGCCCTTTACAGAAAGCGGCAAGCCGGAACCGCCCGCTTTTATAAAGCATTGCACCAGCGTAGACATGGAGGACGAAATGCTCATAAACATGCTCTATGCTTATGGGATACCAGCAATAAAGCAGTACCCCGAAAACGGTCAACTTGGCAAGGTAGTGCTAGGTATAAGCGGCGATGGTGCGGATATTTTCGTTCCCTCGTCAATGCTTGAGGACGCAAAGGCCCTTATAGGAGGAGCTTCTAATGACTGACTTTATGAAAGATTACCAGCACTGGCTGGATAGCCCCGCTCTATCTGAATCCGAATGGGCAGAGCTCAACGCAATTAAAGATAATCCCAAGGAAATAGAGAGCCGCTTTTTTGCCCCCTTGGAGTTTGGCACAGCCGGGCTTCGGGGTATTATGGGTATGGGCGTGCGGCGGATGAACCGCCACGTTATATGCCACACGACTCAGGCCTTTGCCTCGGTTATCGTTGCAGAGGGTGAGCAGGCCATGAAAAAAGGCGTTATCATTTGTTATGACTGCCGGGAAAACAGCGAATATTATGCCAGAATGGCCGCAACGGTCATGGCAGCCAACGGCATTTTTGTGCGCATATTTGATGCTCTGCGGCCAACACCTGAGCTTAGCTTCGCCATCCGCCATTACGGTGCCACTGCCGGCATAAACGTGACCGCCAGCCACAATCCCAAGGAGTACAATGGCTACAAGGTCTACTGGTCCGACGGGGCCCAGCTTCCCCCTCAGCACGCTGAGGCCATAGCAGACGCAATGACTAGAATAGACATTTTCAGCGGGGTTAATCGAATGGAATATAAGGATGCGGAGGCTGCCGGCTTAATCCAAAGCATCGGCGCGGAAACCGACGAGACCTTCCTTTCGCAGGTTCTTTCCCAGTCCATTGACAAAAAAGTTGTTGCCCGCGTTGCAGACAGTTTTAAAATCGTTTATACTCCCTTCCATGGCTGCGGCTACCTTTTGGTGCCTGAGGCTTTGCGCCGACTGGGTATAAAGCATATTATCCCCGTGCCTGAGCAGATGATAATAGACGGCAGCTTCCCCACAGTTAAGAGTCCCAACCCCGAAGAGCCCGCAGGATTTTATCTGGCAATTGACCTTGCCAAACGTGAAAACTGCGACCTTATTATCGCTACAGATCCCGACTCGGACCGTGTAGGCGTTATGGCCCGTGGCGAAAATGGCGAATTTGTACCCATTAGTGGAAACCAAATGGGTGTAATGCTACTGGATTATATCATTAATGCCCGCAGTCGCTCCGGTACCTTGCCGGAAAATGCCGCTGCCATTAAAACCATTGTTACCACCGAAATGGCCCGGGTTGTTGCAAACCAAAACGACGTATTCATGGCGGATACCTTTACAGGCTTTAAATTTATGGCAGAAAAGCTTTCAGAATTTGAGCAGAATGATAGCTATAAGTATATTATGGCCTACGAGGAAAGTTACGGCTACATGATGGGCGACTATGTTCGTGATAAAGATGCCGTCACAGCCTCCATGATGATTGCGGAAATGGCTGCATACTACTATGACAAGGGCAAAACCCTGCCCCAGGCTCTTAAGTCCCTTTATGAAAAATACGGGTACTTTGGCGAGCGTACCCTAAACCTGGTTATGCCCGGTGTTGACGGCATTGAAAAAATGAAAGCTCTAATGGCCTCCCTTCGGGAAGATCCACCCACAGAAATCGGCGGTGTTAAGGTGCTGCGCCAAAGGGACTACGGCACTGGTAAAATAACTGTTCCCTCCCTGGGATTGGTGGATAAAACCGAAATTAGCGGCTCCGACGTGCTTTACTTTGAGTTGGAGGGAGAAAGCTCATTCATTGTCCGTCCCTCCGGCACCGAGCCGAAAATTAAGGTTTACCTTCTTTGCCGCGGTGAAAGCCACGTAGAGTGTACGGCAAAGCTTGATAGCCTTAATGAATACGCAGAGAGTCTTGGAAAGTAATACTAAGCCACCGAAGAAGCAGGGCTGTTTCTTCGGTGGCTTTTTGCATAGGCTTTCCCCGTTTTGAATTTTACTCCACCCTCTCCCGTCATTATCATGGGAATTATTATTTCTATAATTATATTGCTCAGGTCTTATACCGAACTTTAGAAACAATTACTCCGATACAAAAGCTTAGTGCTAACTCATGTATGCGGAGATTGTTTTTTAAACATTTTTGTGAGAAAAATGCGTTGTATATTTAGTATTGAATTGATATAATGCCAAATAACAGTTGTTTTTAGGAGGCACCCCATGGAATATTCCAACACATTTGTTTGCCTGTTAGGCCTTGCCACGGTTTTTTTCGGCCTTATTTGCATAATTTTGCTCTGCGATCTAATGGGCGCCATTTGCAAGCACAAGCAGCCCAAAAATGCAAAACCGACTTCTGAGGCACTTATTGAGGATGCCCCCGCCGAAAACCGGCAGGAGCTAACCGCAGCCATATCAGCAGCTCTGGCAGAAAACCTTGGAACAGACGTGAGCGGCATCCGAATTCTGTCCCTTAAGAAACTCTAATTATTATCGAGGAGAATTAACATGAGAAAGTATCGAGTAAACGTCAATGGCACTCCTTATGAGGTAGAAATCGAAGAGATCACCGGCCCTGTGCCTTCTGCCTCCGCAGCCCCCATGCCGGCTCCCGCAGCCGCAGCCCCCTCCGGCAGCGAGACTATATCTTGCCCCATGCCCGGCACCATCCTTGCCGTTAATGTTGCAAAGGGTCAGGCCGTTAAGCGCGGGCAGATTCTGATGATTTTAGAGGCCATGAAGATGGAAAACGAGATTATGTGCCCCCGTGACGGCACTGTTCTCTCCCTGGATGTCAGTAAGGGCACCGAAGTTGAAACCGGCGCACAACTGTGCGTCATCGGCTGAGGGCGGAGGAGCCTATGGATGCTATATTAAACTTTGTTAATGACACGGGCTTCGCCCTGTTTTTTGATGGCACAAACTGGAAATGTCTTGTGATGATTACCATTTCCTTTGTTTTGCTTTATTTGGCCATTGTAAAAAAATACGAACCCTTGTTGCTGCTACCCATTGCCTTTGGCATGCTAATGACCAACCTTCCCGGGGCAAATATGTTTCACGAAATCATTTTCTCCGGCGGGCATGTGAACTGGGACCTTTTTAAGGGCGCACCTGTAACCCAGGAGCTTCTGGACAGTATGCGAGCTGGCGGCGTAAACGGCAGCGTGCTCCAAACGGTCACAGTTGGCCAGTCCATATCCCCAGGACTTATCGACTATTTATACCTAGGCGTAAAGCTTGGCATCTATCCCTGCCTTATATTCATGGGTGTTGGCGCAATGACAGACTTTGGCCCCCTTATCGCAAACCCTAAAAGTCTGCTCCTGGGTGCTGCCGCCCAGATTGGCATTTTTGTCACCTTCGTGGGCTGCCAGTTAATGAACTTCATCCCCGGCATTACCTTTACCCAGGCAGTAGCGGCGGCCGTTGGAATAATCGGCGGTGCTGACGGCCCCACGGCGATTTACGTTGCCTCGCTATTAGCGCCGGAAAAGCTCGGCCCCATAGCCGTTGCGGCTTATTCATACATGGCCCTTGTTCCTGTTATTCAGCCGCCTATTATGCGGGCAGTAACCACCAAAAAGGAACGCGGCATTGTTATGAAGCCTCTTCGTGAGGTTTCAAAAACCGAGAAGATAATTTTTCCCATTAGCGTTACGGTTTTCGTGGCGCTGCTGGTTCCCTCGGCGGCTCCTCTTATAGCGTCACTTATGCTAGGCAATCTTTTCCGTGTTACCGGCGTTGCCGACCGTCTGAGCAAGGCCGCACAAAACGAGCTTATGAATATTGTAACCATTTTCCTTGGAATCTCAGTTGGCGCAACGGCAACCGCCAGTACCTTTATGGATCTTACCACCATTGCCATTCTTGTTATGGGTGTAGTGGCTTTCGGCTTCGGCACTTTAGGCGGCGTTTTGCTGGCAAAGTTTATGAACCTGTTCTTGAAGGACAAGATAAATCCGCTTATTGGCTCAGCGGGAGTATCGGCAGTTCCCATGGCAGCCCGTGTTTCGCAGGTTGAGGGGCAAAGAGAAAACCCCGGCAACTTCCTGCTGATGCACGCAATGGGTCCCAACGTGGCGGGCGTTATTGGCTCGGCCATAGCCGCTGGCGTTCTCATAGCGCTATTTGGCTGATAGGAGGACATTATGGAATTTTTAAGTAACAAGCCCCTGCTTATAACAGACACCATTTTGCGGGATGCCCACCAGTCGCAGGCTGCCACCCGCATGAAACTTTCGGATATGCTGCCGGCCTGCGAAGTACTCGACTCCATTGGCTACTATTCCCTTGAAATGTGGGGTGGGGCCACCTTTGACAGTTGCATGCGCTTTCTAAATGAGGACCCATGGGAGCGTCTTCGCGCTCTGCGGAAGGCTTTGCCAAACACTAAGCTGCAAATGCTTTTTCGTGGTCAGAACATTCTTGGCTACAAGCACTATGCCGATGACGTGGTGAATGCTTTCTGCGCCAAATCCATTGAAAACGGCATAGACATTATCCGCATTTTTGACGCTCTTAACGACATTCGAAATCTTGAGCAGGCTATACGGTCCACCAAAAAATACGGCGGATTGGTGGAAGCAACCCTATCCTACACGGTTTCCCCTATCCACAGCGAGGAGTACTTTGTTAAGCTTGCCAAGGAGCTTGAGCAAATGGGGGCAGATTCCATCTGCATTAAAGACATGGCAAATCTCCTTTTGCCCATAGCGGCCTATTCCCTTGTAAAAAAGCTTAAGGAAACTGTTTCTGTTCCCATCCACCTGCATACCCATAACACCACCGGCACCGGCGACATGGTAAACCTTATGGCCGCATACGCGGGGGTAGATATTGTCGATTGCGCTCTGTCCCCCATGGCAAACGGCACCTCGCAGCCTGCCACCGAGTCCCTTGTTACAACGCTTCTGGGCACCGTGCGCGATACCGGTCTTGACCTTACCAAAATGAGCCAGGCAGCCTCTCACTTCCGCAAGGTAGCAAAACGCCTTAAGGAAGAGGGTAGCCTGGACCAGCAGGTTCTCAATGTGGACACCAACACCCTGATCTATCAGGTCCCTGGTGGTATGCTCTCAAACCTTATCTCTCAGCTAAAGCAGGCCAACGCCGAGGATAAGTATTATGAGGTCTTATCCGAGATACCCCTGGTCCGTGCGGACTACGGTTATCCCCCGCTTGTTACCCCCTCCAGCCAGATTGTCGGCACACAGGCAGTCATGAATGTCCTCGCCGGTGAGCGCTATAAAACCTTCACCAAGGAGAGCCGGGCCATGTTCCGGGGAGAGTATGGAAAGCTTCCCGGCACGATCAACGAGGAAGTTCGTCAAAGGGCCGGTATCCCTCCCGAGGAGCTTATAACTTGCCGCCCAGCGGATCTGCTTGAGCCTGAGCTTCCCAAGTATCGGGAAGAATATAAGGACATCGCAAAGTCCGACGAGGATGTTCTAAGTTTGGCTCTGTTCCCCCAGGTGGCCCCCAAGTTCCTTGCCATCCGGGACGGTAAAGCTCCCTCCCCTCAGGTAACGACTCCGGCACAGTATACAAAGCCCCTTACCGATGAAAATCCCGTCAGGGAGCTGTATGTTGAGGACCTGAGTATTAAATAGCCCCCTAATAAGCGAACCCCCAAAGTGTGTTCGTCAAGTAGAAAGTGCATAAAAGGGGGTGCGGACATTTTCTTGGACCA
>CAZNUD010000041.1:0-15297 GCA_964576195.1 uncultured Oscillospiraceae bacterium
TAAGGATGAGGTCCCCAGTTCGAATCTGGGCAGCAGCTCCAAAAAAGAGACACCAAAAGGTGTCTCTTTTTTATTTTCCGTTTTCATTTTTAGACCTAGCAGGTAAAAATCTTAAAATAACAGCAAGTCCTTTTTGTTGCCACCACTCTAGAAATGTGCTAGAATAAAAAGGCCACAGGAAGACTTGCAATGCATGAAAGAACCAGTCTAAAAAGAAACATAATGACAAAATCCTAAGGGTGCTCTGGGCAGGAACAAACCAGCATAGTGGCTTTGTCTCCTGTTAAACCCCCAAAAAGGAGAGGACCTATGAAAAAACGCTTAAATTGTCTGATTTTGGCCGCAGTCATGCTGCTGGCTATTCCTATATCAGCCAAGGCAGATTCTACGGGTGTCTGCTTTACCGCAGTGGGCGACAACTTACTTGATCTTAGCTCAATGCCATCCTTTTCAGGAGGGAGCACCTATGTTCCCAGCAAGGCATTTTCAGCCTTTGAAGTTTACTTAAACTACTTTGACTCCGAAGCAACCGCGTTGCTGTATAACGGCAGTAAGCAGATTTTTTTTGATATGAATAACGGCGGCGCCGAGGATAGCATTGGAACAACTTATGAGGTCTCGGCAATTTTCCGGGGAGGACAGGTGTATGTCCCGGTTGCGTGGGTTTGCAGCTATTTTGGCCTTAGCTATTCATACATAACCGGCATAGGTAACGGTGACGTTGTTCGTATTAAAAACGGAAGCGAATTTCTTACGGATAGCCAGTTTTTAAACGCAACTGCCACCCTAATGAAAACCTATTACAATGACTATTACAGCACGATAACCCCAGTGACACCAAGCCCCGGCGTTTCTCCTTCTCCAAATCCCGCTGAAGAAGATGATGACAGTCACAGCGGTACTTATGTCTTTCTTACCTTTATGGGTGTGCCGGACAAAAGGCTTTTGGACACCTTGGACAGATATTCCTACCCGGCCAGTTTCTTTGTAACCGAACAGCAGGCAAAGGATAATGCCGATACACTTCGCCGCATTTACGGTAGTGGGCATAATATAGGAATATACTGTCAAAGCGTTCCGGAGGAGAGCGAAGCCGCAGCCGATGCAGTTTTTGGCGTAACCCAAGTTATACCGACGATTTTTACCTCAGCCGCCAGAGCTGCTGAAAAGTGCAAGGCTTATGGAGAGGAGCACTGCCTGTCTTATTATGCCGCAACAATTTTCGCCAGTGGCAGCACTGATAATCGCAGCGCAATAGTAAACCGTCTGGAGAATAGCTCCGGCTACGTGGGTCTTTCTGTTGAGCTAAGTGAAACCACGCTGAAGATGCTATCCTCACTTTTGAGATACCTTTCCTCGGAGAGCTACTCTGTTGTGCCACTGCGGGAAACCTACATAACGGAATGAATTAATTAGGAGGCAATATGGAGAACAAGCAGCTAAAGGCCGTTATTTTGGCGGCAGGGAGGGGAACCAGACTTCAAACTGAGGGCAACACTCTGCCGAAAGTGATGCGGAGTGCGGCTGGAAAGCCGTTACTGGCCCATGTTTTGGCGGCGTTGGATTTTATTAATCCTACGGACTGCATTATTGTTGTAGGCTATAAGAAGGAATGTGTTATGGATGCCTTTAATGGCTACAGCTTTGCCGAGCAAAAAGAACAGTTGGGCACTGGTCACGCGGTAATGGCGGCTTTTACGGAGCTTGCTGACTACAGTGGTGAGCTTCTTATATGCTGCGGAGACATGCCGCTTATAAAACAAGAAACCTACAAGGCGCTTTTAAAAGAACATATGGAAAGCGGCAACGCCTGCACCATACTAAGCGGCACATCCTTTGAAAACCTGCCATACGGACGCATACTTCGGGACGATAAGGGTGAATTTGCCGGCATGGTGGAAAACAAAGACGCAAGTGCCGAGCAGAAGAAAATTACCGAGCTCAACAGCGGCGTATATGTATTTAACGCAAAGTCGCTTAGGGGAGTGCTCTCTCAGCTTAAAAGCGACAATGCCCAAGGTGAATATTACCTTACTGACGCGCCGCTGCTCATAAAAAAGCAGGGCTTAAAAATTGGCGTCTGTAAGCGTGAGCTGGGCCATGAGATCATCGGCGTAAACACGGCCCAGCAGCTTAAGCAGATCGAGGAGCTGCTGATGAAATGAAAACCAAGCTTGCCTGCATAGTTGGTGCGGGGGATATGTTCGGCAAAATCCCCATAATACCCGAAAACGCCTTTGTTATTGCCGCTGACGGAGGGCTTCAGGTTCTTGAAAGAGCCGGAATATCCCCCGATTTGATAGTGGGCGATTATGACTCTTTAGGTGAGGTTCCCAAAGGAGAAAATGTCCTTAGCTCCAGCCCCGAAAAGGATGATACAGACATGCTTCTGGCAGTTAAAAAGGCCCTGGAGCTTGGAGTTGAGGAGATCCTTATTTACGGAGGTTTGGGTGGCCGCTTTGAGCACAGTATTGCCAATTTACAAACCTTGGCATATATTGCAAACCAAGGCGCACGGGGCTTCCTTGTTGGCGAACACAGCATGTCTACAGTGATAAAAAACGGTAAAAAGGAATTTGGCACGGAAAATCGGGGCTACCTGTCTGTATTTGCCATGTGCGGCAAAGCCGAAGGGGTTAATTTGATAGGCCTAAAATACCCCTTAAAGGACCACACGCTCACAGGTGACTTTCCCCTTGGTGTGAGCAACGAGTTTTTAGGAAAGCCTGCATGCGTTTCTGTAAAAGAAGGCCTGCTCGCCGTAATATGGGACAATAAATAGAAAAATCTCCTCCTATATCTGCAAAAGCATTAAATAGGAGGAGATTTGATATATATATAGATTATCCCATATAAAGCTGTGTTTTAAGCATCTTTACTGTGCTATGGAGAAGGTCCTCACTAAGGTCTTCAATGGTGCCGTTATCGCACATTTCTGAAAGAGAACGGTCAAAGGGAAGCTTGGACACTGTGGGTACATCGTACTTTTTTGCAATTTCGTCAATATGGCTTTCACCAAAAACTGAGAATTTTTCGTTGCAGTGAGGGCAAACGGTATAGCTCATGTTTTCAATTAGGCCAAGGATGGGGATTTCCATCTTTTCGGCCATTTTAACAGCCTTCTCAACAATCATGGAGACCAGTTCCTGAGGAGAGGTGACAACAATTATGCCGTCAATGGGAATGGACTGAAAAACTGTAAGGGCCACATCGCCGGTTCCTGGAGGCATGTCGATGAACATATAGTCCAAATCCCCCCAGATAACGTCCGTCCAAAATTGGGTAACGGCACCGGCTATAACAGGGCCTCGCCAGATAACAGGGTCTGTTGCGTCGGGCAGAAGGAAGTTGATGGACATAATGCTTATGCCGTCACGGCTTTTGATGGGATACATACCTGTCTCTTCAGTCTCAGGCTGACCTGAAAGGCCAAAGGCCCGGGGGATGGATGGGCCGGTGATATCAGCGTCCATAATTGCGGTTTTGTAACCCTGTGCGTTCATGTTAACAGCAAGCATGGAGGTTACGAGTGACTTGCCCACGCCGCCTTTGCCGCTAACCACACCGATAATTTTCTTCACGCGAGTACGCTGGTGGGGCTGCTCGCAGTTCCCGGCACGTCCGGCCCTTTTAATCTTAATGTTGGATAAATCTATTTCCTTGTTATTTGAGTTTTCTTTAATGTTTTCACTCATAATTACCAATTCCTTTCTGTTAGCTATCAATTTAATTATATACATTTGCAACTGTTTGTCAATATTACGGGACTAATTGCCTTAAGGGTGACAATTTAGCCCTTTAAAACGTTTTTTGAGTAGGTTTAGAAGTGTTATTTTACTTGAATGTTAGTATTTTCGGTGTTATAATGCAGTAATATAAGTTTGTATTTTCAATACACAAATTCATTAGTTTTGATTATATATTGATTGAACTTTTTTCAAGAAACAGTCTCTGCCAATGCGTTTGGCAAAGCTTATTAATGTGGAGGAAACAGTGTGAAAAAGGAACGTATATCAAACAACGTTATAAGGCGACTTCCCATGTACCTTCGCAAGCTCGATGAGCTTATAGCTCACGGGGTTGATCGCATTTCATCTAATCAACTGGGCAAGCAAATGGGATTTACGCCCTCACAGATAAGACAGGATTTTAGCTGCTTTGGGGAATTTGGTCAGCAGGGCTACGGTTACCGGGTGCCCGAGCTTAGAGATCAGGTTGCCAGAATTCTTGGCATGACTCAAGGCTTCACTGCGGCTATTGTCGGGGTGGGTAATATGGGCCACGCGCTGATTAAGAATTTCGGTTTTTCTGCCCAGGGCTTTAAGCTTGAGGCCGCTTTTGATACAAATCCCGAACTTATCGGTAAGGAAATTGATGGGATACCCATTTATGACAGCGCCACACTCCAAAGCTATTTTGCCGAAAATCCTACGGATATTGCCGTTTTGACGGTTCCCGGAGACATCGCTAAGTCTATGGCAAAAACCTTGGCCGATTGTGGTGTTAAGGGCATTTGGAACTTTACAAACATGGAGCTGGAAATGGAAAATCCAGATGTGCGCGTTGAGAACATTCATTTTTCGGATAGCCTTCTTTACCTTGGTTACATTATTAATGAAAGCGAGAATGAGAAGGAAACTAAGACCCGCTGAGCTTGGAGGTCACTGTGAAAAAGAATACTATTCTTTCCTTAATACTAGTCTTGTGCATTCTGTGCTCTATGGCACCGGCCTTTGCAACCGGCGGGGCTGCTGACGACCCCCTGGTTTCCCGAAGTTATGTTGACGGCAGTTATCGTTCATCTGTGCTTTCAGCGTCGCTGAAAAGCCTTTCAGACGCACTAACGGTTTTGCGTTATAAACTATCTGTTTCTTCTGGAATGCCCATTGCCGTTAAACCCAGCAGCCTTTCTTTAAGGGCCGGTGATACAATAACGGCATACGCAGGGTCAAGCTTTACTGTTTTGTCCGGCAGCCTTAAGGTAAACAGCCTTACAGGGAACCTGCTTGACATTTCAACAGGAAGTACAGTAAGCCCCGGTCAAAACCTAAACGTTGGTCATCGCTACGTCAGCGCTGAGGTAAGCGTATCAGCGCTTTATGCCTCAAGCACTGCTTCAGTGGCGGCACTGGGCAAGGTTGTAAAAACAGCAGGTACCAACGTCCAATTTAATGACGTTTCCTCTAACGACTGGTTTTTCAGCGATGTTTATTACGCAGTTGAGAAGGGGCTTATTAATGGCAAGAGTGCAACGATTTATGACCCCAACGGAACAATGACCTACTCTGAAACCATTAAACTCGCTGCCTGCATACACCAGCTTTATAACACAGGCAGTATTAGTCTTGCAAATGCATCGGCACCTAACAAATGGTACGCAGACTATGTTCAGTATGCCCTAAATAAGGGTATAATCTCAACGTCAATATCAAACTACGAGGCGCTTATATCCCGGGGAGAGTTCATTGCCATTTTCTATGCTTCAATGCCGAAGACGGAGTACGCGTCCAAAAACACAGTCGGTGACGGGAATATTCCCGATGTGCCCATGAACCACAAGTATTCCGAGGAGATTTATGCTTTCTACAGGGCCGGCATCATAGTTGGCGCGGATAGCGTGGGTAGCGCAAGTCCTGACAGGGGCCTTATGCGAAGCGAGGTTGCAGCGGTAATTAACCGTATGTACGAGGTTAGCGCAAGAAAATCTATAATACTTTAACTATTAGCGACTTTATAGGCGGAGAGGAAACTACCATGTCCGATACAATCGCAGCAATCGCCACTGGAAATGTGGTTTCAGCAATTGGAATTATCAGACTATCGGGTGATGATGCGATTAAGATTGCGGAAAAGGTGTTTTCAACTAGGTCGGGAAGGGCGCTTTCCGAACATGCTGACAGAAGCTTAGTGCTGGGAACGCTAAAAACCCCGGCAGGGGAAACGCTGGATGAGTGTCTTTGCACCATAAGCCACGCCCCCAACAGCTACACAGGTGAAAATACTGCAGAGCTTCAGTGTCACGGCTCGCCTACAGTGCTTCGTCTGGGTCTTGAGGCGCTATTTTTCTGGGGCGCCCGTCAGGCCATGGCAGGGGAGTTTACAAAGAGGGCCTTTCTCAACGGACGAATGGACCTTACACAGGCAGAGGCTGTTATTGACCTTATCGAGGCGGAAACAGAGGAGAGCGCCAAAAATGCTGCCAGCCAGTTGGGCGGGGCTATACTTCGCAAAACCGAAGGGATATATAACTCTATAGTGGACATTGTATCCCATTATTATGCGGTTATCGACTATCCCGATGAGGACATTGAGGATTTTAGGCTTATAGAATACAGGGATACACTGGAAAGAGCGCTTTCAGATTTACAATCTCTTCTAAACACCTTTCAGCGTGGGCGTATTATGAAAAGCGGTGTTAAGGCCGCCATTGTTGGCAGGCCCAATGCTGGAAAATCCTCACTTCTAAACGCTCTTTTGGGTTATGAAAGAGCCATTGTCACTTCTATACCCGGAACCACACGGGATACGATAGAGGAGCGTGTAAACCTCGGCGGCGTTTTACTTCGTCTGGCGGACACGGCGGGAATATGTGGAACTGATGACCCTGTTGAGCGTCTTGGCGTGGATAGGGCTATTAGCGCAGCGGAAGAATCGGAGCTGGTTTTAGCGGTGTTTGACGGATCGCAAGAGCTGCACCAAGAGGATATGGATGCCATAGCTACGGCAAAACGGGCAGGGAAGTCTATTGCTATAATAAATAAAAGCGATCTTGCGCAGAAAATTAACGGGACTGTTATTAAGGATAGCTTTGGCCTTGTATGTCCTGTTTCTGCGCTGGATAAAACCGGACTGGACTTGCTGGACAAAGCAGTTGCCGAGCTTTTCCCAATGGCCGCCGCCCCAGCAGGGGAAATTCTTACGAATGCCCGACAAGCGGATGCTGTTAAAAGGGCAGCCTCAGCTCTATCACAGGCATTGAATGCAATGGGGACCGGAGCCACGCCGGATGCGGTTTTAACAGTTGCTGAGGTTGCCATGAGTGCTATTGGCGAACTCTCCGGGAGGACAGTTAGGGAGGACGTAACCCATAGAATTTTTGAGAGATTCTGCGTAGGCAAATAAAAAGTGCTGCCGTGGATTGTTTATCACAATTCTCGATTGTATTTTTTAATATATTTGTTATAATTGTTCCATACGTTACAGACGCTTTAATCAATCAAACAAAGGAGAAACAGTTTATGAGCAAAAAGTATTGCTACATGTTCACCGAGGGCAACGCAGGCATGCGCGAGCTGCTCGGCGGAAAAGGTGCCAACCTTGCAGAAATGACCAATATCGGTCTGCCTGTGCCTCAAGGCTTTACCATAAGTACAGAAGCCTGCACTCAGTACTACGAGGACGGTAAGCAGATAAATGCCGAAATAATGGCAGAGATCATGGAATACATCAAAAATATGGAAAAGATTACCGGCAAGAGATTTGGCGACAAGGAAAACCCTCTGCTTGTTTCCGTTCGCTCTGGTTCTCGTGCCTCTATGCCTGGAATGATGGACACCATTTTAAACCTGGGTCTTAACGAGGACGTGGTTGAAGTTCTTTCCAAAAGGTCCGGCAACCCTCGCTGGGCGTGGGACTGCTATCGCCGCTTTATCCAAATGTATTCTGATGTTGTTATGGAGGTTGGCAAGAAATACTTTGAGCAGCTCATAGATAAGATGAAAGTATCCCGCGGCATTACTGAGGACGTTGGGCTTACGGCCGACGACCTTAAGGAGCTGGCAGGGCAGTTTAAGGCAGAATTTAAAAATAAAATAGGTGAAGATTTTCCCAATGACCCCAAAGAACAGCTTACCGGAGCAATCGAGGCTGTTTTCCGCAGTTGGGATAACCCCCGCGCAAACGTTTACCGCCGCGACAACGACATTCCTTATTCTTGGGGAACCGCTGTTAACGTGCAATCCATGGCCTTTGGCAATATGGGCGATGACTGCGGCACAGGAGTTGCTTTCACCAGAAACCCCGCTACTGGTGAGAAGGCTTTGTTTGGTGAGTTCCTTACGAACGCGCAGGGTGAGGACGTTGTTGCAGGCGTTCGCACACCTATGCCCATCAGTCAGATGGAAGAGAAATTTCCTGAAGCTTTCGAGCAGTTTAAAAACGTCTGCAAGATCCTTGAGGACCACTATCGTGATATGCAGGACATGGAGTTCACTGTTGAGAACAAGAAACTCTATATGCTTCAGACACGCAACGGCAAGCGCACTCCCGCAGCCGCTCTTAAGATAGCCTGCGATTTGGTAGACGAAGGCATGATTGACGAGCAGAAGGCAATTCTTATGATAGATCCCCGTTCTCTTGATACTTTGCTGCATCCCCAGTTCGACAGTAAAGTTTTAAAGGAAAAGAAACCACTTGCAAAGGCGCTTGCAGCTTCTCCCGGAGCTGCTGCCGGAAAAATCGTGTTCACCGCTGAGGATGCAATGGAATGGGCGAAGCGCGGTGAGGAGGTCGTTCTTGTTCGTCTTGAAACTTCTCCCGAGGACATCGAGGGCATGATGGCTTCCCGGGGCATTTTAACTGTTCGTGGCGGCATGACCAGCCACGCTGCCGTTGTTGCCCGGGGCATGGGGACCTGCTGCGTTTCCGGCTGCTCGGAAATTAAAATGGATGAGGAAAACAGAGTTTTTGAGCTTGCGGGTAAGACTTTCAAGGAAGGCGACTTCCTTTCCCTTGATGGCTCCACCGGTTGCATATATGATGGTATTATTCCGACTGTTGACGCCTCTATAGGAGGCGAGTTCGGCCGTGTAATGAGTTGGTGCGATAAATATCGCCGTCTAGAGGTTAGAACAAACACGGACACACCCCAAGACGCTGCACAGGCTGTCAAGTTCGGCGCAAAGGGCATTGGCCTTTGCCGGACAGAGCATATGTTCTTTAATGCTGACCGTATCCCGGCAATTCGTGAGATGATTTGCTCGGACACCGTTGAGGAGCGTGAAAAGGCGCTTGCCAAGCTTGCCCCCATGCAGCAGGGCGATTTTGAGGCTATTTATGAGGCCATGGAGGGATACCCAGTTACCATCCGTTTTCTGGATCCTCCTCTCCATGAGTTTGTCCCCACCAATGAGGATGACATTAAGTTACTTGCTAGTGATATGGGCAGGACTGTTGGGGACATCAAGAACGTCATAGCATCTCTCCATGAGTTTAACCCCATGATGGGTCACCGTGGGTGCCGTCTGACTGTAACCTATCCTGAAATCGCCCGTATGCAAACCACTGCAATTATCAAGGCCGCCCTAAACGTTAATAAGAAGCACCCTAACTGGAATTTGGTACCGGAGATTATGATTCCGCTGGTCGGCGAGGTTAAGGAACTGGCTTTTGTTAAGAATGTTGTTACTCAAACCGCTGATAGTATCATAGCGGAGGACGGCAGTAACATGAAGTATTTGGTGGGCACCATGATTGAAATTCCCCGTGCCGCTCTCACTGCTGACGAAATTGCCAAGGAGGCCGCATTCTTCTCCTTCGGCACCAATGACCTTACCCAGATGACCTTCGGCTTCAGCCGCGATGACGCCGGTAAATTCCTTGGCGCTTACTACGACAACAAGATTTACGAATCCGATCCCTTTGCTCGTCTTGATCAGACAGGTGTTGGAAAGCTTGTAGAAATGGCTGCAAAGCTTGGACGCGCATCTAACCCGGAGCTGCACCTTGGCATCTGTGGCGAGCATGGCGGCGACCCAAGCTCTGTTGAGTTCTGCCACAGAGTTGGCTTAGATTACGTTTCCTGCTCTCCTTTCCGCGTTCCCATTGCCCGCCTTGCTGCTGCTCAGGCTGCAATTAAGGATAATAAGTAAGTTGTTTAATAAAAATGAGCGTGTCAGAGTTTTGACCCGCTCATTTTTATAAAGGTTAATGGTGGTTTAAAGGGCAGGGGAGGGCCGTTAAGAATTAGCGGCGGGGCATAGTATTACTAAAAGTTCTGATTATAAAGTAAAATATCCAAATTCGGGCAATTTGGAATGAAAATAATTCGTAAAATGTAGAATACTAGGGAAATTTAACATAAAAAGCAGACACATTGATAAGAAATTCACAATCTCTGGGTCTTGCGAAATCCCGTGAATGAAGCGCTTGCTATCAGTTCTCCGGCATCATCGGTAATGTTAATATCAAAAAAGGCAATAGAGCGCCCACTTTTGCGGCAAATTGCTTCTGCAAGCAAAACCGGCCCGACGCTTGGTCTTTGATAACTAATTGTGCTACTAAGAGTTACTGTGTCTTGTCCGTCATAATTCGCCGCAACACCAAAGGCATAATCCGCCAGCGTGAATATAGCACCGCCCATAACGCAGTTATTACCGTTTAAATGGTCGTCCTTTATTGTTAGACTGCAAAGAGAATAGTTTGAGTGTGCTTTTACTATTATAACTCCGGTGGTATCACAGGCGTAACGATCATTGGAGAATTTTTTTAAGGTTTCTTCATGCGTCATTTAAAGGCTCCTAATATTTATAATGGAAGTATTTGTTGAGATGTGGTAAAATGGATTTGTCGAAATTGTTCATAAGCAGAATTTATTTTAATTATAACCTTAATTAATGTAAAAGTATAGTGTTGGTTCAAACGGAGCTTTTTGATTACGTATCAAGATTTAGCCTCCCCCATATTCAACAAAATTTTTATTTTGTTGAATATGTCACGCATCTAATTATGATGCCCACTATAAGGGCTCAATTTCCTCCCCCGGATGAAAACATACAAAAAGCACATCTTCTTCATACATTGGAGGTTAGTGTATGGACTATCGCACAGAGTCACCTCAGATACTGAAGGACTTTTTAATTTACCATGAGACTATCAAGGGCCACTCCAAGGCTACGGTGGATGAGTATTTTTTAGATTTGCGTACTTTTTTCCGCTATCTAAAAATTCAACGGGGTCTTGTACCCCGAAATACTCCCATTGAAGATATTTCGATTATGGATGTTGATTTAAGCTTCGTTGGCAAGGTTACGCTTAACGAGGTCTATGATTATTTATCGTTTTTGGCTCGTGACCGGGTCATCAACCCGAATAGCCGTTATAAGGAATACGGTCTTTCAGCTACCACCAGAGCACGAAAAATTGCCAGTATTAGGAGCTTGTATAAGTATTTAACTTTAAAAACAAAGCAACTGGACACAAATCCTGTTGCTGATTTGGACTCTCCGAAAGCACCCAAGACCCTTCCTCGTTACCTTACTCTTGAGGAAAGCAAATTACTGCTTAGCTCCATTGATGGTGTCAACAAGGAACGTGATTACTGTATAATTTGTATTTTTCTAAACTGTGGACTGCGTATTTCCGAGATCGTGGGACTGAATGTTTCCGACATTCATGGCGATAATCTTAGAGTGACCGGTAAGGGCAACAAGCAGAGAGTGGTTTATTTAAACGACTCTACTTCCGAGGCAATAAATAAGTGGTTGGACGTGCGTAGTCGCCTTGTTTCCGAGTTTGAGCCGGCACTTTTTGTATCAAACCGTCGCACCCGCATTGCTAGGGACACAGTGCATGTTATGGTTAAAAAAAGCCTTCAAAAAGCGGGGCTTGACTCGACCCATTATTCCTCACACAAGCTTCGGCACACAGCGGCAACGCTTATGTTGCAAAGCGGTGTAGACCTTCGAACCCTTCAGGAGGTTTTGGGCCATGAACATCTGAATACAACGCAGATTTACACCCATGTGGACAACACACAACTGCGAGAGGCTACTGCCTCCAATCCCCTGGCAAACTTTACGCCGAAGAAATATGACGGTGGTAAAAATTAGAGTTAAGAAGGCGTAATAACTTCTCTAAATACCTTGCATTTTGTGGTTGCGTCTAGTAAAATACCCATGATATATGCATTTCGCGAAAACGGAGGAATTCTGTACATGGTTTTTTCCAGTATTTTATTTATGTTTATATATCTCCCGGTTGTACTTGCAGTTTATTATTTGACACCGATGAAATGGCGAAATTGGTGGCTGTTTTTAGTCAATCTGGTCTTCTATGGCTGGGGCGAGCCGGTTTATATCGTACTTATGCTGTTTTCCATAGTATTGAACTATGTCAGCGGCATTTTTGTAGGCGGATACAGGGATGACAACAAAAGCAAGGCAAAGAGAATTTTGGTGCTAAACATTATTTTGAACCTTGCCTTGCTGATGTATTTTAAGTACTACGACCTTTTCGCTACCACCCTTAACCAAATACCCGGACTTGGATTCATTCAGCCTCTGGGCTTAACCTTGCCCATCGGCATTTCCTTTTACACCTTCCAAACCATGTCCTATCCCATTGATATTTATCGCGGGGACGGAAATGTTCAGAAAAATTTTATTAGCTTCGGCACCTTTGTGGCCTTGTTTCCACAGCTTATTGCCGGCCCTATAGTCCGATATAAGGACATTGACGACCAACTGACCTACCGAGAGCATTCTGCGGATAAGTTTGCAAGCGGGATCCAGCGCTTTATTATCGGACTTGCAAAAAAGGTGCTTATTGCCAATAATATTGGTTTGCTTTGGGACACCTATTCGTCTATGCCTGCAAACCAACTTTCATGTGTGGGCGCATGGATAGGCATTTTGGCCTTCTCGATGCAAATCTATTTTGACTTCTCCGGCTACAGCGACATGGCAATTGGTCTGGGAAGGATGATAGGCTTTAAATTTTTGGAAAACTTTAATTACCCCTATATTTCCAAGAGTATTACTGAGTTTTGGCGCCGCTGGCATATAAGTTTAGGCACTTGGTTTAGAGACTACGTTTATATTCCTCTGGGTGGCAACCGAAAGGGCAAATACCGGCAATTGCTTAACATAGCAATAGTATGGGCGCTTACAGGCTTTTGGCACGGCGCAAATTGGACCTTTATGCTATGGGGTCTGTATTTTGCGGCGTTTTTGATTATAGAGAAGCTGTGGCTGCTAAAATGGTTGGAAAAGGCACCGTCAATTATAGGCCATGTTTATTCTCTGTTTGTGGTTGTTTGCGGCTGGGTATTGTTCCAGTTAGAATCCCTTGCGGAGGCTGGCGCATATTATAAGGCCATGTTCGGTTTTGGTCAGGGCGGGGTGCTAACACCAGTAGACGGGTATAATGCAGCGTCATTTGCGGTTATGTTTGCAATAGCGTTTTTTGCCTGCACTCCCCTTCTTAGCAATATTTTTAAGAAACTTTCCCCCAATGCAAAGAATGTTGTTACGCCGGTGCTTGTGGTTTTAGCGCTGGTGGTTTGCACCGCCTACTTAGTAGATGCCACCTATAACCCTTTCCTTTATTTTCGTTTCTGAGAGGTAAAATAAACTATGACAAAAAAAGCCTCATGGTTTCTGATTATTTTGTTTTGTGGGTTTATCACCCTGTTTTTGGTTCTTAATCTGCTGCTTCCTGATGTTAGCTTTTCTCAGCAGGAAAACCGCGAGCTTAGCCAAAAACCAAATTTTAGCATAGACTCACTTTTTTCGGGAAAATTCACTGATAAATTTGAAAGTTATACCACTGACCAGTTCGCCTTTCGTGATAAGTGGACCACTATGAAGGCCGCCTGCGAGCTTGGTCTGGGCAAGCGGGAGAATAAGGGAGTTTTCCTTTGCAAAAACGGCGTTTTGGTGGAGGGTTACAAAGCTCCGGACAAGGCACAATTGGACACAAATCTGAGCGCAGTTAATGCATTGGCCCATAATGCGGGAGTGCCGATTTATTTTGTACTTATTCCCGGAGCAGCAGAGCTAAGAAACGACCTTTTACCCGTTAATGCGCCCAACGATAGCCAAAGGGAGACATTAGAGTATTGTTATGAAGGCTCTGAAGCTATTAATGTGGACATACTCGGTATCCTTAAGGCCCATCGTGACGAGCAGATTTTTTATCGCACAGACCATCACTGGACAAGCTTGGGCTCCTATTATGGATACGTTGCACTTAGGGAAGCAATGGGTCTGGGCGAAGCTCCCCCCCTCTCCTACTATGAGCGACAAGTAGTTTCCGATGATTTTTACGGAACTATATACTCCAAATCCGGCATGAGCTGGGTTGCTCCAGACAGCATAGAAATCTTTGTCCCCCAAGGCGCTGCTACAGAGGTTATAAATTATTCTGACAACACTCCGGCGCCTGGCACCATGTATGACTACTCCTTTCTTGAAGAAAAAGACAAATACTCTATGTTTATGGGTGGGAATACGCCTCTTATAAAGGTTAACACCGGAAAAACCGATGCCCCTACCCTTCTGGTTTTGCGCGATAGCTACTTTGACAGTCTAACGCCATTTTTGCAGGATGACTTTTCGGAAATACACATTATGGACCTGCGTTATTATAAAACTCAGATAATGAACTCATCTATTCGGGACTACATCAATGAAAATGGAATTGATGAGGTTTTGGTGTGTTACAGTGTATTTAACTTTGGAACGGACACTAATGTATTTCTGATGGGTCAGTAAATCGGAACTGCCCAATAAGCAAATAAAGGAGCGACAAGACCGGCGTTAAAACCGAACTTGTCGCTCTTTTTATATTAGTTATACTATAATGATAATGTGTTCGTAATCATAAATGTACTAGCGAATATCAGTGGTGCCAAAAACACTAATTGCGCGTATGTATACGGTTGGGCCGCTTTCTGATGGGTCAAATTTGTTTGAAATTGAGCCAAAGACCGGTATGCTGCGCACAAGCAGCCTAACGTTGGAAGGCAGATAAATAATTGTATTGCCAAAAATGGAATAAACACAGATGATGCAGTCCCTCTTGATAATTGACTGCTGGAGTTTAAAGCAGATACCTCCAAAAATGGCAAAGGCATTGGCGCCTCGAAACTCCATGCCCTCAAGGCGGGGCATGCTATTGCCGAAAACAGCGTAGTAGTTGGCACCATCATCAGCAGCATATAAACCGTTATTGCCGCTGTGGTGAAGCATTATGGGTTTACGAAAAATGAAGGCAAAGCCGATAACTATCACCACGTAAGGAGCGATAAGCCTGGGACCTAGGTTGTTTTCCAAAACTCCCTGTGCATTGAGAAGAAGCAACAAACCGACGCCCGCGCCAACAGTGTTAAAGAGATTGATGCCGCTGGTACCCATAGAAATGAGGCAGGGAAGAATAATAAAAATCGTCCACCAGCCGTTAAATCTAATGCTGAAATCCCAATAACCTAATAGGTTACCGCCGTAAAATATGCCAAAACATATAATGAGAATTCCAACTATTACTGAAAGAAAGCTTTTTTTCATGGGAATTTCTCCT
>CAZNUD010000042.1:0-11584 GCA_964576195.1 uncultured Oscillospiraceae bacterium
CGTCAGATAATATCATCAAAAACACTCCTGCAAGAACACCAATTAGAACTGCGTTCAACGGGGCGTACTCAAAAGCATTTGGTAGAAGATCAAAACTGACGATAGAAAGCATTATTCCCGCCGAATACCCTAGAGTCAGGCTGATAATTCGTTTGTTTTTAGTGGGAATAAAGCATGCTAAAAAGCCCCCTGCTCCAGTGCCGACAAGACCAGCCAGCATTCCGAACAGCCCTGCCACCCATAAATTTTCCAGCGCAACCACATCCACATAAATATAACACATTATATGCAGACATGCCTTCACATATTATAGTATCTCAAGAACAGAAGAACGGAAGAAAACGCTGTTTACCTTGAGCCCAGCCGATTGATCAGCTTTACAATTTCATACCACAGCACTGCCGCCGCTGCAATAACCACAGCGCCCAAAAACTGTCCGGCCGAGAGCGGTGCAAGTTTCAGGAGACCTGAGAGGGGCGTATAGAGAATGATTGCAATCATAAGTACTGTGCCGATGCTAACTGCCCACATTACCCAATCTTTTGCAAGATGTACAAGCGATTGAAACGCAAAATCGTAATCTGAGCTGTTCACCTGAACCAAAAGCAGGTTGGAGAGCATGATAATCGCCAGACCCATAGATCGTGCCACAGGTGCATTTTCGGGGTTTCCGGCGAGCATATAGAAATATGTGCCGAAGGAGGCTATGAATATTATAAGGCCCTGAAGGATACTCTTTGTAAGAATTTTAGCGTTGACGATATTTTCCTTTGGGTTGCGCGGAGGACGATCCATTATATCTAATTCAGCCGGCTGTCGCTCCAGAACTATCGAACAGGTGGGGTCAATAATCAGCTCGAGCAAAACTACGTGCAGGGGTAATAGCAAGAGCGCGGATGGGGAGATACCGAGTATTGGCGCTAGCAGTGAAGCAAATGCAATGGGAATATGTATTGTAAAGACATATCCGACCGCTTTGCGGATGTTGTCGTAGATCCTTCTGCCATCACTGACGGTTTCAACAATAGTTGTAAAGTTGTCGTCCATGAGGATAAGGTCTGCCGCCTCTCGGGAAACCTCGCTGCCTCGTTTACCCATGGCGATGCCTATATCGGCATACTTCAGAGCAGGTGCATCATTAACCCCGTCGCCTGTCATGGCAACGATTTCACCGTTTTCCTTAAAGGCTTTTACTATACGCATTTTGTGCTCGGGAATAACGCGGGAGAAGATGCTAACGCTCTTGACTTTCTCGCTGAGTTCCTCATCTGTCATGGTGTTTAGCATATCGCCTGTTATAATATTTTCACAGTCCTGCATGCCGATTTTTTTGGCAATTGACGAAGCGGTTATGCCGTTGTCCCCAGTAATCATAACGACACGAATGCCCGCCCGGTTACAAACCGCAATATCCTTTGCAATGCCCTCTCTTGGGGGATCGGAAAGGCCGATAAGCCCAAGCAGGGTAAACACGCAGCAGGTAATGTTTTTAGGAATATCCGCCTGGGCCTGAGGCTTCATTGTCGCTACGGCGATTACACGAAGGCCTTCCTTGGACATTTCCAGAATCTTATGATTGGTCTTTTCCCGCTCCTCATCCGTAAGGTGGCATACAGTCAGAATCTTTTCCGGAGAGCCCTTAGCAGCAATCACGATTTCACCGTTTCTATTCCATACGTGACCCATCATTTTCAGCTCGTTTGTAAAGGCGTATTCGGTAATAAGATTTCCGCTGAAAAGGTGCTCTTTAGAAATGCCGTGGCTGTCGCAGTAGTTGAGCATAGCCTTTTCCATCGGATCATAAGCGTCGGTTTCACAGCCGAGGCCCATAGTCTCGATAAGCTCATGGTCATCGCCGTTTAATGCCCAGGTATCTGTAACGGTCATCTGGTTTAGCGTAATAGTACCCGTTTTGTCAACGCAAAGAACGGATACTGCGCCCAAAGTCTCAACGGACGGCAGCTTTCGCACAAGAGAGCTTTTCTTGGCCAGACGCCATGCACCCATGGAGAGAAAAACAGTAAGGATTACAGGAAATTCCTCAGGAATCATCGCCATTGCAAGTGTGATACCCGAAAGGGCACTTTCGATAAGTCTATCCCCTGTTGCGTGGTCGGGAATATTGAAGTATGTGAATACGCCGACAAGCGCGAAAAGAACGGCGGCTATTCCGGCGCAGAGCTTTACGAGTTTTCCGGTCTGCTTCTGAAGAGGAGTGTCCTCATTTGGTGCGGAGACCACGTTTGCACCGATTTTGCCATATTCGGTGGCAGCACCAATTTTATCGACAAGTATGCTTGCTGTACCCTGAGTTACGAGTGTACCGGCATAGCAATAGTCGCGGCACCAATAATCCGTCGTAGGCTCTGCTTTGTCGGTATTGATTTTCCAAACGCCCTCAGCCTCGCCGGTTAGAGAAGACTCATCCACACAAAGGTCGTTGCATTTAACTACAACGCCGTCTGCGGGAATCTTTACGCCCTCGTAAATCATCATTAAATCCCCTGGGACCAGGTCAACGCTTGCTATTATTTTTTCCTCACCATCACGGATAACCATAACCTGCGGTGCGGATAAATCCCTAAGTGCATTCAGGGTTTTGTCGGTTTTCCACTCTTGAATAATGTCGATGCTGATTACGCCAATGACGAAAATCATCATAATTGCTCCGTCGCGCGGTTCGCCAAGGATAAAATAAATAATCGCAGCAACAATAAGCAGCAAAAACATCGGCTCGCAGATGATATGGAAGGCTTTTCGGAAAAAGCTCTCCTTTTTCTGCGGGGTCAATTCGTTTTTACCGTATTGCTTCTGCAATTCCTCGGCTTTGGCGGAAGTCAGTCCTGCCGGGTCAATTTTTATGCCTGTCATAAAAGTTACCTCCATTTTGCCTTTCGGCATTAGTTTGATAGCTCTACGGCACTTCATTTAAGGTCTATCCGCGTGTGTGCAACAAAAAACACGCTACGCGGAACATACCACTGTCCCGCATAACGTGCGTTTACACATCATGCTGCCGTCTTTCCACGGCCCGGCCCCATGACCGATAACTCGGTTCATCGCCTGCTCAGTTTGTACTGTTGATCTTGCATTTCTATTAGAAATGTAATGCAGTGCAAAGAGATTGTTTTAAGAAACTATCATGGACTCATGAAAAAGTCAAGGGATATCTGTTAAATAATAAACTTTATTATTCCTTATAACTTACACAAAGGATTCAAATCGACTATTCCGCTACGAACACAATACAATTTAATTACCCTATTTTGAAGACTTCCTAAGGGGGTGCCGAAAAGGAAGCTGGGATTGCCCGGTTTTTTTAACAAGTCTATTAGTCTGCAATTCTATTTATGCAGCTAAGCTCTAAATAATACCTGGCGGTTTCTTCATGTGTGTATTTCATTTTGTTATCATTCCACCATTTTACTGTTTCTGCAAAAGCTAATACGAATGGTTCAGGATGCAGAAAACAAACAAGCGCCAATTCAGCGTATCGCAGATAAATGGGCAACGTGGCTTGTGCCGGCAGCCTTGTTGATTGCCGTTATAACGTATTTCGTTACACGGGATTATCATCAAATCCGGTGAAGCCCTCGAAAAGATGGGAAAGGTGGATACAATAGCATTTGACAAGACCGGTACCCTTACATTCGGAAAGCTGGAAGTTAGTGACATTATATCTTTTAAAGAAGATCTTGAAGATAATATGCTACTTGCTATGGGTAGTGATATTGCTGTGGATGCTGCTGATATCGCTTTAATGAGTGATGATATACCCAAAATACCGTATTTGAAGCGGTTTTCCAATGCGACAGTGCGCATCATAAAATTCAGTATATCTCTGTCCCTATTTATAAATTTTGTGGCGATTATATTATCATTTATGGGATGGTTGAACCCTACAACTGGTGCATTGGTCCATAATGGAGGATCGATATTTGTAGTAGTGATTGCAGCGTTACTATATAACAAAAAATTTGATTAATAAAATATTTAAGTAGAACCAAAACAGCATCCTTTAAATGTCGGTTTTAAATTGATTTTTCAAAATATATATGGTAAAGTCAGGCTAGATTGGGGGACTATTTATGAAACGTTTTTTAACATCCATTCTCTGCCTTGTCCTGCTGGCCTCCCTGCTTGTGGTTCCAGCCCTGGGCGCTTCCAACATGGCAAGTTCTGAAACAACAAAACATTATGAGCTCGGCCGGTTTTCTGATGTGGCCTCCGGTGCCTGGTATGAAAGCGGCGTTTCCGTGGCCTATGCCTATGGCCTGCTCAAGGGTACTTCCGAAAACAGCTTCGGCATCGGCACGAACATGAAGCTTTCCGAAGCAGTGACCCTGGCTGCCCGGCTATACAGCATTTATCACGACGGCAGCGGAAATTTTCCCGACACGGAGCCCTGGTATCAGGCCTATGTGGACTATGCCGTTGAAAACGGCATAATCTCCGACCAGCAGTTTAAAAACTATGAGGCCATGGCCACCCGCCTGCAATTTGTCGAGCTGATGGCCGCTGCCCTGCCGGACGAGGCCTTTCCCGTGATTAATAGCATTGAAACAGGAGAAATTCCTGATATCTCCCTAGATGCGCCACATGACCATATCTACAAGTTCTACCGCGCCGGAATTTTAACCGGAAAGACCGAGGATGGGCATTTTTATCCCGTCGACCTAATTATGCGGGAGGAGGTCGCGGCTATCGTTGCCCGCATTGCCGCCCCTGGCCTGCGAGAGATATTTGCCCCGCTGCTCGGCTCAGGATCCTGGGATGAGCTTTCCGGGACAATCCGGCTGGCGATCATGGCCGCAATTAATGCGACGGGAAACTGCCGGATGGCTAGACACAATCCATCCACTAGCTATGGCCAGCCGCTTTATACTGTCAATAAGTTGATACCCGTTATATCGGAGCGCATTGCGGAAGCTATCAGCTATACCAAGGACAGGCCAGAGTTAAAGGAAGTCATCGAGCAATTGGAAACTGCCCGCCTGGTCAGTGTGGATATACGCAGGCTGGTTCCAGCCCTGGGCGCTAGCAGCTCATCGGATGAATGGGACGCTGCAATTGATGTTTTAAAGGGCTGCACCGATGCCCTGAAGCGTGCGGAAGGCGCTCTGTAAGAAAGCCCCACGTTGTCTGTCTTTAAATAGGCTAAAAAAAGATGTCATCGGCTTTAAAGCTGATGACATCTTTTTTGACCATGAGTCATGTCACACACGGCCGAAATAGATATCATTGCATTTTGGAAGATTGCTTTGGGGGATTTGAACTTCTACCATTGTTTGAATCGCGCTGCTATCATGGAAGAAAAGTCTTATTATGATACAAATTGCACACTGTCGGCACAAATCGTTAAAAGTTGATAGGAATAATTAAAAAGTGCACACGCTTTAGTAAAGTGAGCAAACCGATAATTACCCCCTTTCTATTTGGGAAAAGCATATTAATACTTGATAAATTTATCCCCTTGAACACCACAGATGCTACATTTGTCCGGCCGGGATTTTTCAATATTTCCGCAGACTGGACAGAGATAATAGAATACTTCTTCTGTCTGGTCAAGGTTCTCTAATGCCTCCTTATAAAGCTTAGCATGAACCTCTTCTGCTTTCATTGCAAAAGTAAATGACATAAGTGCAGCTTTATTTCCCGCGGCTTCAGCTTCATTTACAAAGTCAGGATACATATCCTTATATTCATGGGTTTCGCCTGCAATGCCGTCTTTCAGGTTGTCAGCCGTTGATCCAATTTTTCCGGCGACTTCAAAATGCTTTAAGGCGTGCAAAGTTTCAGCGTCAGATGCCGCTCTAAAGAGTTTTGCAACATTAATCTTTCCGTCTTTTTCGGCTTTCTTAGCGTATGCAAGATATTTTCTGTTGGCCTGTGCTTCTCCGGCAAATGCATCCATAAGGTTGTCTAGCGTTGTGTTTTCGCTCATTTTATTGTCCTCCCTATTTTTGTTAAAATCATTTATATCAGATTGTTGCTATTTTTCAATATTTCTTAATACTTTTAGGTCTTTCTTTATCTGTCTTTTTTCGCTATACATCTTCTCATCGGCACGATTTACGATTGCGTCAATATATTGGTTGGAATCACACCGAAATGATTCAATACCGTGACTAACGCTAATGAGATATTTTCTGCTTCCGGTTTCATTTACATTATTGTAATTATCTACAATACGCGTCCATATTTCTTCTGACTGATTTTCATCAAGTCCTTCAAAAATTATCAAAAATTCATCTCCGCCCAATCGAGCTACAAAGTCGTTTTCTCTTGTATTTGTTTTAATACCTGAAACGACGCTAAGTATTAGCTCATCACCAGCTTCATGTCCAAGTGCATCATTTACTTCCTTTAATCCATTAATATCAATAAAACAAATACTGATTATACAAGATCTACTGGTTGTGTTTTTGTAGAGCTGTGAAAGCTTTTCAAATCCAGCACGCCTGTTATAAACCCCTGTCATTTCGTCGTACTCCGAAAAATACTTAATCTGTTCCTTTTCGTTTTTGTTTAGCGCAACCAGAACAGCAATTGTTATGGCAATAAATAAAATTAAAATATAAAAATAATAGTCATCTTGGAAAGTATGTAAAAACGTCAACCATAAGTTTTGGTTGAATAAAAGGCCGATATCTGAATTGGCTGGCATATACGAAATTAAAATCCAGTCACCCGAACCCAAAACATAAGAATATCCGGCATTTTCCGCAGTAAACACCTCGCTAGTAATAACCTTTGAATATACAAAAACTCCATTCTCACTAATTTGATATCCATCATTATTTTTCTGAATCGTTTCCCACTCTACAGGGAACTCATTAGAAAAACTGATGTCCGCCTTGTCTTCATACATAAATGACCATTCTTTATCGGTATCATCGCTATTATTAAGCCAGTATCCATCAGAATTGAGCATAAATATATTTCCGCTACTTGTTGATGCCACTTGCTGTACTTGATTCAAAATATCGTCTGCTAAATAATTTAATACAATAATTCCTTTAAGCGTTCCATTTACATAGTATGGTGTTGAAATTCGAATCATCGGTTTAATTGGCTGCTCAATTTCATTATTTTCAATATTTAAGTCAAGCTTTGAAATATATATTTGGTTTTCTTTCAGTTTTGTTGTATCTGTAAAGTAGTAACGATCCTTTTTGTTCTGTAAATTCGCTTTATCAACAAGAATCGCTCCGTCATTGTAATAATTTACTCGAATAATTTCATTTCCAACCACATCAATAAAGCGAATCTGGTCATATATCATTTTCCTGTTGGAAAATGTAATCCATTGCTTTTCAACTTCTGAGTAATTACCATCGCGATTGTCATTTAAACGTAAACAATCGGCCACATACAGCAAATCACCAGAAATTCTATTTATTCTATTTGAAATAACAGTGTTCTCAGTTCTGATCAAATTTTGTTCATTATTTAGCAGTTCGACTTTTTTACTTCATCCAACTTGTATTGGAAAAATGAAGTTAAGAATAATACAGTAAAACTTAGTATCAAGAATAATACTATTAAATATTGAACAAATGTCTTCTTTTGTTTTAATAGGACTTTTAGCATTTTATTATTTCCATTCCAGATAATGATCTTGATGTTATTACTGAAAATATATATCAAACCAGATTTTTCGTCAAGAAAAACAGCTAAATTGACCACTCGTCAACGCCTGACGACTAAATATATAGTGTCACCCTTATATTGCTTTGAAAAAGCTCACTAGATGGATTGTGTAGTCTTCCGTAGGATTGATGTTTCTCAGAGTTTTATCGTTGGTAGTCTTAGCGGCCGCGTATACTTTCAGAAAATAATTATTGCGCCGGGCATCACCAGAATAACAATGAATCATACCATTGACAAGCAGTCCGATTTTTCCATAAGTTTCTCGGAAAGAGTAGTGTTGTCCCGCCGCTATGATATAACATACCGGCGGGACTGTTGAATTATTGAGCCATGAAAAGTTCGATGTCCTCATCTGCTGTACCGATGCCAGCAATTCCGAATTTTTCAATCAAAACATTAGCTACATTTGGTGATAGGAAGCCTGGGAGTGTGGGGCCGAGATGGATATTCTTTACGCCGAGATAGAGGAGCGCAAGAAGTACAATTACGGCTTTCTGCTCATACCACGCTATGTTGTAAACAATCGGGAGCTTATTAATATCGTCAAGCTCGAATACTTCTTTCAGCTTCAGCGCAATAAGAGCAAGCGAATATGAGTCGTTACACTGTCCGGCATCCAGTACTCTTGGGATACCGCCGATGTCGCCGAGATTGAGCTTGTTGTAACGATATTTTGCGCATCCGGCTGTCAAAATAACAGTATCCTTAGGAAGCTTTTCAGCAAACTCCGTGTAATACTCTCTGGACTTCATTCTGCCGTCACAGCCTGCCATGACGAAGAACTTTTTGATTGCACCGGATTTTACTGCCTCGACAACCTTGTCCGCCAGCGCGAACACCTGATTGTGAGCAAAACCGCCTACTATGCTACCCGATTCAATTTCTTCAGGTGTAGGTAGAGCTTTTGCCAGTTCGATTATTGCGGAAAAGTCTTTCTTGCCGTTTTCGTCAGCAGTAATGTTGGGGCAACCGGGGAAGCCTGCTGCGCCGGTAGTGAAGATTCTGTTTCTAACCTCTTCGCTTCTTGGAGGAACAATGCAGTTTGTTGTGAACAAAATCGGACCATGGAAAGTCTCAAATTCTGTAACCTGCTTCCACCATGCGTTGCCGTAGTTTCCAGCGAAATTATCATACTTTTTGAAGAATGGGTAATAATGGGCGGGAAGCATTTCTCCGTGAGTATATACATCGACTCCAGTTCCGCGGGTCTGTTCCATAAGCTGTTCCAAGTCGTTCAGGTCATGTCCTGAAATGAGGATGGCTGGATTCTTTCTGACGCCTATGTTAACCTCTGTTATTTCAGGGTTGCCGTATTTTGAGGTGTTAGCCTCATCAAGAAGAGCCATTACCTTAACACCGTATTCACCGGTTTTAAGCGTAAGCGCAACAAGGTCGTCAGCTGAAAGCGTGTCATCCAGCGTAGCTGCCAGCGCTTCGTAGATAAAGGCGTTGATAGTCGTGTCTTCTTTTCCGATATTGTTAGCGTGTTCGGCATAGGCAGCAATGCCCTTGACACCGTAAATGATCATTTCTCTCAAAGAACGTACATCTTCGTTTTGTGTGGAAAGTACACCTACAATTGCGGCTTTTTCCAACATTGACTCTTTAGTATCTGTTTCAAAAGTTGCAGAGTCATGAAGATTGTTTAAGGTAACGGTCTTTCGCAAATCGTTCCTTAAAGACAGCATTTTTCTAATCTGCTTTTCGATTGCGCCGTCATCAAAGTTGGCATTTGTAATGGTCATGAAAAGACTACTGAGAACCTCTTGGTTTACATAATCCAGCTTACTAACATCAATCTTTCCCTTTACAAAGACTTCAGAAACACCTTTAATCGTGTAAATCAGCAGATCCTGGAGCTTTGCGACTTCTTCGGTCTTTCCGCATACGCCGCGAAGTTCGCAGCCTGTCCCTTTTGCGGTTTCCTGGCACTGATAACAAAACATACTCATTTTACTTTATCTCCTTTATTCTTCTATGGGTTCAAATTCTTCCTTGCCTACAAAACATACGGGGCACTGCCAATTGTCCGGCAAATCTTCAAATGCCGTACCGGGATTAATTCCGTTGTCAGGATCACCAAGCGCCGGGTCATAGATATAATCGCATGGAATGCATCTGTATTTTTTCACTTAATGTCCTCCTTCTCAATTATTTGGGGCCGGTGCTTTCACTATGATCAATTCCAAAGTTTCCGAATGTAGGTTTTTGACATTCATTTTTGTGTTGATTGGAATTACCAGTAAGGTGCCGGCTTCGTACACGTGGACTTCCTGATTATCGAGCTCAATCGACAGCTTTCCTCTGATGACGGTCATGTATACGTTTGAATTTGAAAAGTGCTCAGGGAGACCTTCACTTTGATTAAATACCATGTGGAGATAATGAAGGTTATCATCAAAAACTACTTTTTCCACTGCCTTTTCATTGGTTTTTGATAGCTTATACTCTTTTTCTATCATTACAATTACCTCCTGTCAATCAATAATTTTTCCGTCTGTTGAAATCGTCACTACTTGCCATGGAATCATTTTGCCGCTGTTTTGAAGCGCCCGTTTCACCGCATTTTCAATCCCCCCGCAGCAGGGGACTTCCATTCTTACGACTGTAACGCTTTTGATGTTGTTGTTTATAATGATCTCCGTCAGTTTGTCGCTGTAATCCCCTTCGTCAAGCTTAGGACAGCCGATCAGGGTCACTTTGTTCTTAATAAACCTGTTGTGAAAATCTCCGAAAGCATAAGCCGTACAGTCGGCGGCGATCAGCAAATTTGCGTCAGCGAAATAAGGAGCATTGACCGGAGCAAGCTTGATTTGGACGGGCCACTGTGAAAGCTGACTTTTATTTTCAAAGGCTTCGGTACGGACGGTCTCACACCTGGCTTCCCTATGAATGGATTTAGACTGTGTGCCTGGGCATCCGCAGGCCAGCGTTTCTTCCTGTTTGCTAAGCTTGCTTTTCATCACGGCGGCTTCGTCGTATTCATTCGCTTCGCGTTCTTCAAAACTGATGGCTCCTGTTGGGCAGGCCGGTAGGCAATCCCCGAGTCCGTCACAGTAATCGTCGCGAAGGAGCTTTGCCTTTCCGTTTACCATGTCGATTGCACCTTCATGGCAGGCTTTTGCGCACAGTCCGCAGCCGTTACATTTGTCTTCGTCAATTTTAATAATTTTTCTAATCATATCCGTTCACCTCTTTTTTTAAGTGTGTTTCTTAATGTTATTGTTGACTTTATGTCTTGATTATACTATCCTTAAGCTAATAAGTATGTTGGAATTACAACAAAAGAGGACTTTATGAAAAATTATTTTGATGTACTGAAAACAGTAAAACTATTTAAAGGCATTGAAGAGGCAAATATACAGCCACTTTTATCGTGCCTATGCGCGAAATCGGTTCGTTTTGAAAAAGGTCAAACCGTATTTTTCAGTGGTGAAAGCATCGAACAATTCGGCATTGTTCTATCAGGACAGGTTCAGGTAGTTCAGGACGACTATTACGGAAAAAGAAGCATACTTGCCAAAATTGACACCGGGAGTTTGTTTGGTGAATCCTTTGCCTGCGCAGAAATAAAAACGCTTCCGGTCAGTGTGATCACAACGACCGAAAGCGAACTTCTCTTCATCGACTGCCACAGGCTTGCAGTTCCTTGCGACAAAGCGTGCGGTTTTCACAGCAAGCTCATTCAAAATATGCTGAGTATCGTATCTATAAAAAATATATTGCTGACTCAAAAAATAGAATATACTTCTAAACACACCACCCGTGAGAAGCTCCTTGCCTATCTTTCAGCTGAGGCTAAGAACGGTGGAAGTGGTCGTTTTTGCATTCCTTTTAACCGTCAGGAACTCGCGGACTATCTTTCTGTCGATCGTAGCGCTATGTCTGCTGAGCTTTCAAAGCTTAGAAATGATGGTTTGCTGAACTTCCA